>JBAVEL010000160.1:0-1648 GCA_049587715.1 Bacteroidota bacterium | reverse complement strand
CTTCTCGATCTTGTGGTCGTGGAAGACCCTCTCCGCCTCTTCGAGCGAGGTCCCGACGGGGACGGTGACGAGCTGGCGGGTCATGATCTTCTCGATGGCCAGGCCCAACCGCTTCTCGAAGCGGATGTCGCGGTTGGTCAGGATGCCGACGAGCTTGTTGGCCTCATCGGTGATGGGAAGGCCCGAGATGTGATGTTCGCGCATGACCTCGAGGGCCCGCGAGATCCGGTCCTGGGGCCGGAGGGTGATGGGTTCGACGACCATGCCGCTCTCGTGGCGCTTGACCTTGTCGACCTCCTCGGCCTGGCCCTCGATCGAGAGGTTGCGGTGGACGATGCCGATGCCGCCTTGCTGGGCCAGCGCGATGGCCATCCGCGACGTGGTCACGGTGTCCATGGCCGCGCTGACGACGGGGATGTTGAGCGAGATGTTGCGGGAGAGCCGGGTCGCGACCGAGGCCTGCTGGGGCACCACGTCCGACTTGGCCGGGAGGATGAGGACGTCGTCGAAGGTGAGGGCTTCCCTGATCTTCTCGTCGAGCATGACGCCTCCTTGGTTCCCTGATCAGTGCTTGTGCCGCTTGCCGGGGATCATGGCCCGGGCCTGCTTGGCCCGCTGGCCCGACGGCCCCTGCGGCTGCTGATAATACACCGGGGCCTGCCGCCGGACCGGCGCGGGCTGGTCGACGACCGGCTGGATGAGGAAGAGGTAGCGGACGGCGTCCTCCTCGATCCGGTCGAGCATGGACTGGAACATCTCGAAACCCTCTTTCTTGTATTCGATGAGGGGGTCCTTCTGGCCGTAGCCGCGCAGGCCGATGCCCTCCTTGAGATGGTCCATCTCGAGCAGGTGGTCCTTCCACTGGGAGTCGATGACCTGGAGGAGGATCATCCGCTCGAATTCGCGCATGAACGGGCCGAGCTGCTGTCCCTTGGCGTCGTAGACCGCGTTGAGGCCCTTGACCAGGGCGTCCCTCAGATCGCCGGGGGAGACGGTGTCCCAGGGGATGTTCAGCGTCTCGATGTCGAGCCCGAACTGGGCCAGGACGGCCTGGCGCAGGCCCTCGCGGTTCCATTCCTCCGGGGCCGTGTCCTTGTTGGCGTGGGTGTCGATCATCCAATCGACCAGGTTCCCGATGAGACCGAGGAAGTACTCGTGCTGGTCCTCGCCGTGGAGGATCTTGCGGCGCTGGCCGTAGATCGTCTCCCTCTGCTTGTTCATGACGTCGTCGTACTCGAGGAGGTGCTTGCGGACGGTGAAGTTCTGGCCCTCGACCTGCTTCTGGGCCCGCTCGATGGCCCGGGTGATCATGGAGTGCTCGATGGGGACGCCGTCGCCCATGCCGATCCGGGCCATGAGTCCCGAGATGCGCTCGCTGCCGAAGATGCGCATGAGGTCGTCCTCGAGCGAGAGATAGAAGCGCGACGAGCCGGGATCGCCCTGGCGGCCGGCCCGGCCGCGGAGCTGGTTGTCGATGCGCCGGGCCTCGTGGCGCTCGGTGCCGAGGACATGGAGCCCCTCGAGGGCGATAACGGCCTCATGTTCCTTTTGAGTGACGTCGGCGACGTCCTTCAGGACCTTGTCGAACTGCTCGGGCGTCGCCTTGGCCGGGTCCGTGCCGCTTTTCTTGAGCTGCTCGCGGGTCAGG
>JBAVEL010000159.1:0-11165 GCA_049587715.1 Bacteroidota bacterium | reverse complement strand
GAACCTCATTCTGGCCACCTGATCAAGCTACGGTCGGTTGTCAATGAACTGAGCCCGTGATCCGTACTCAGCAGCGCTTCACGGGAATCCAACTCAACAGAACTGCTTACTCAGACGGTCACCTAGGCGCGGTCTCAGCCGGCCGACCGGAGCCGTCCCGCCACCCGCTCCAGCTCCGCGCCGATGAGCGCGGGGTCCAGGGTCTTCTCCGGCTCGTTTTCGAACACGGCGTAGGGGATCCGGAAATCCCGCACCTGGATGTGCGTGGGATGGCGGGCCTCCAGGGTCTCCCAGTCGTTGGTCCGGTAGTAGAACTCCATCTTGGAGTCCGGGAGGGAGTGGTACAGGATGGAATGCTCCTCCCCCTTGCGCGCCCGCCGGCGGTTCTTCCGGACCGATTCCTCGTAGGAGACCCGGATGTAGATGAGCGCCGCCCTGCGGAGGATATCCTCGTGCAGGTGCTCCAGGGCTTCCTGGATCCCCCCCTCTCCCCCCCGCGCAAATTCGATCAGAACGGTGCGGCGGTCATGGTAGCCGGCATCGCGCGCCAGCTTCTTCCGGTACTCCAGGTTGATGCGCTCGATGTAGAGGTTCCAGATGAAGTGCTCCTTGAAGTAGTACTTCTCGTCCGTCCAGATCCGCGGTCTTCCGTGGCGGGTCAGGATGTCGTCCACCTCGAAGGTCTCCCACACGTACACAAAGTCGTCCAGCTCCTCGAACTCGGCGATGCCGAACCGCCGGAGCCGCTCCGCCGGGTCGCATTTCTTCAGAAAGTCGATCAGCTCGGATTTGCCCGCCGCCGGGCGTCCGGTTACGATGAGCACGGGAAAATGGTTCATGGGGTCTCCGTGTGGATGATGGGGGTCCGTCTCAGGGTGCCTGCCGCAGCCAGTTCCGCATCCGGTTGGAAATGGTGCCCGCCCTCCGGGCGGCGTTCTCAAGGACTTCGAAAACCGTGGGGCGGAGATAGACCGCCTGCTCGATCTCGGTCCCCAGGTAGTCCCGCGCCTGGCTCACGAAGAAATCGCTTGTGGCGCAGGTGTAGCCCCGGAGGGTATCCAGGGGAGATCCGTTGACTTCCAGGGAGAGGATCTCGGGCCCGCCGCCCGGGCGGCGGCGCCAGGTGCAGGTGATGCCGCTCATCTGGATGGCCGGCCTCCGCGCCAGGTAGTGCTCCACCACGGCCCGGAGCCGGGATCCCGAGAGCTGGAACGTGACAAGGGTGTTCCGGAACGGCATCACCTCATAGAGGGTGCGGCGGGTGAGGGGCCCCGCCGGGACGTCCCTCCGGATGCCGTGGGAATTGGTGAATCCGATTTCCGCGCCCGCCGCCTCCGTCATGGCATCCAGGATGAAGTTCCCGATCCCCGTCTCCCCCTCCCCCCGCTTCCAGTCTTCGGAGAGCACGGCAATCACCTCAGCGTAGGCCGAATCCACCTCCGCCCGGAGGGAGTCGATCATGGGAGTCAGCCGGGTGGTCCTGCCTGTGCGCGCCCACAGCGGAATCAGCCCCCCCCGGTGTCCGGCAACCCTGTCATCCTGCACCGTCAGCTCCAGCACGCCCAGGTTCTCCGCACTGGACCCTGTCTGCACGATCAGAGCCCCGTGGACGGCCCTGGGAGCGGTGATCCGGGTGTGCGAGTGGCCTCCCACGATCACATCCAGCCCCGGTACCGCCGCCGCCAGGATCGAGTCCTCCCGGGCGCCCTGGTGTGTGAGCGCCACCACCAGATCCGTCTGCGGGTCCAGCTCCGCCACCAGGCGCCGGGCCGTCTCGTCGGGGGAGAGCACCCGGATGCCCTTCAGGTTGTTCTGGTTCACCAGCCCGTACAGATCCTGGGACATCAGACCGAACAGGCCGATCCGCACCCCTTCCCGCTCCAGGATGACGTACTCCCTTCCGTTTTCGGGAAAGAGACCGTTCGCTCCCGCCATGTTTGCGCAGAGAAAGGGGAAGCGGGCCAGCCCCACCAGGGCCCGGAGGTTCTCCTGCGAGATGTCCAGATCGTGGTTCCCCGGGGAGGCCGCGTCGTAGCCGATCCTGTTCATCATGGCGATGAGGGCTCCCCCGTAGGCCCCGTCGTGCACCATGTCGGCGATCGGGTTTCCCGTCATGAAGTCCCCGGCATCCAGAAGAAGGGCCCCGGGATGCCTCTGCCTGATGCTGTCCACCGCGAAGGCCAGCTCGTTGAATCCCCCCACCATGGGTTTGGGGTTTTCCCTGCTCCAGGCGGCTTCCCGGGGAAGGAAAGCGGCATGCATGTCGTTTGTGTGAAGGAGCACGAGGGTTCTTCCCCCGTCCGCGCAGGCACAGAGGGGGAGACAGACCAGGAGAACGAACGTCCGTATCGGGCGCATGGGTGATCCTCAACGTGGGGGGCGGCCCGGGTTCGGGCCACCGGAAGGTACGGAGAAAGGAAGACGGATGGAAGGGGGGAGGCGTTCTTTGCTATTCCCGGTCAAAAGTGGTACTATGGCCGGGTCCGGCGCATGAACGGGGGCATCCATAGAATCCTGATCATCCGGTTCAGCTCCGTGGGCGACATCGTGCTCTCCTCGCTGCTGGTCCGGGTCCTCGGGAAGGCGCTCCCGCAGGCCCGCATGGACTATGCCGTGAAGTCGGCCTATGCGCCCCTGGTGCGCCACAATCCCGGGGTGCATCGCGTCTTGGAGCTCGGCGAAGGGGAGGGGGCAGGCGGGCTCTTCCGCCTGAGGCGGGAGGCGGGCGGATACGACCTTCTGGTGGACATCCACGACAGCATCCGGAGCCGCCTTCTCTGTGCGGGCCATCGCCGGACGGTCCGGGTCCGGAAAAGAAAGGCCGCCCGGTGGCTCCTGGTCCGGGCGGGGGTGAACCTCTATGACCGCCTGGGAGAGGCTCCTCCGGTGGCGGAGCGCTACCTGGAGACGGTGCAGCATCTCGGGGCGGAGAACGACGGCAGGGGACTGGATCTGTTCCTCCCGCCGGCATCGGTTGCCCGCGCGGCCCGCTTCCTGGGGGAACAGGGGATCGGTGAGGGGGCTTCGTGTATCGGACTCTGCCCCTCGGCCCGGCATGCCACCAAGATCTGGCCTGCGGAGCACTTTGCACGGGCGGGCGCGGAGCTTTCGCAGGGCCGCGGGGGGGTGCTGCTCTTCGGGTCGGCGGATGAGTCCGGGCGGTGCGGCCGGATCGCCGGGATGCTGGCTGCACTGGCGCCCGGCGTCCCCGTGCTGAACTGCGCGGGGACCCTTGACCTTCTGGAGACGGCCTCGGCCATGGACCGCTGCGCCGTGGTTCTTTCCAACGATTCGGGGCTGATGCACGTGGCCGCCGCGCGCAAACGGCCCGTGGTGGCGCTGTTCGGCTCCACCGTGCGGGAGTTCGGGTTCGCCCCCTACGGGACGCCGGGGGTCGTGCTGGAGCGGGCGGAGGTGAGGTGCCGTCCCTGCACACACGTGGGGCGCGCACACTGCCCCCGGGGCCATTTCCGGTGCATGCGGGATATTCCCCCCGGCGATGCGGTTGCCGCCGCGAACCGGTTTCTGGCGGACGGAGGCGCATGAGGTTCTTCTTCTCTCTTCTCTACACGGGTCTTGCGGTTCCGTGCATGTGGCTGGTCCTGCGTGCGGCCGCCCCGTTCAGCGCCAAGATCCGGCGGGGAATCCGCGGCAGGGTGGACATGATGCGGCGGCTCGGGGAACAGGCCGCGGGACTGCAGCCGGGAATCCGCATCTGGTTTCACGCCTCCTCCCTGGGGGAGTTCGAGCAGGCCAAGCCCATCATTGCCGCCCTCAAGCGGCGGGACCCCCGCGTCCGGATCATTGCCTCTTTCTTTTCACCCTCGGGGTATGACCATTCCCGCAACTACCCCCTTGCGGACGTGGTCACCTATCTTCCCTTCGACACCCGGCGGGGGGCTGCGCGCTTCCTGGACCGGGTCCGTCCCGACGTGGCGCTCATGGTGCGGTACGACATCTGGCCCAACCACATCTGGGAGCTGCACCGCCGGGGGATCCCGGTGATGATCGCGAACGCCACCATGCGGTACAATTCCCTGCGTCTGCTCCCCGCATTAAGGAGCTTCCACCGGCATGTCTACGACTCCATGGAGGCGATCCTGACGGTCTCGGAATCCGATGTGGAGGCCTTCCGCAGATTCCGCCTCCGGCGCCCGGTGCTGGCCGCCATCGGTGACACGCGGTACGATCAGGTGATGCTCCGGAGCGAGGAGGCCCGGCTCAGGCGGGTGCTCCCCCGGGCGGTGCTCGAAGGGCGCCGGGTCGTCGTGGCGGGAAGCACATGGCCCGAGGACGAGGAAGTGCTGCTGGCGGCATTCGACCGCCTGGAGGACCGGGGTGATCTGCTCCTTGTTCTCGTTCCCCATGAGCCCACGGTGGAGCATCTGGAGGCCCTGGAGGCCGCCCTGCTTGGGCGCAGTTCCTGCCTCCGGTTCTCGGCGGTGGGTTCCTTCGCCGGGGAGCGCGTGCTGATCGTGGACACGATCGGGATTCTCCCGGCCCTCTATGCCTCGGCCCGTGTGGCCTATGTGGGGGGGAGCTTCCGGCAGGGTGTGCACAACGTGCTGGAGGCGGCCGTGTACGGCATTCCGGTCCTGTTCGGACCCAGACACAGAAACTCGGGCGAGCCCATCCGTCTCGTGGAGGAGGGGGGGGCCTTCGTGGTGGGCGACGCCGCCGAGCTCCACCGCATCCTCTCGCACCTGCTCCAGGACGACGGCGCATGCCAGAGCGCAGGAAGGAAGGCGAAGGCCTTTGTGGAGGCTCAGGTGGGGGCCACGGAGCGGATTCTGGCCCGCCTCGAAGGGTATCTGAAGAAGGTCTGAGTCCGGGCGCCGGGCCCGCTTCCCGCCTTGCCTCTGGCGGGGCAGAGCCGTATCTTGGGTCTTGTGTGGCCGGGCGCTCCCCACCTCGTCCGCGCCCTCCCAGGCGTTCCTCCTCCGGTCGTGCCCGGCATGCGGAGAAGGGCGACAATCCCGTTTTCTCTGAGGAGTACCGTATGCTGCGATGTCCACTGTGGCTGGCGCTGGCCGCGTTCGGCCTTCTCTCTCCGTTCCCCCAGTCCCCGGCGCACGGGGCCCGGAAGGCTGATCCGGACGGTTCGGTGCCCCTCCCATCCCCGGGGATTTCTGCCGAGCGACAGGCCGCGCTGGAGACCTCTCCCGCCTGGTCCGGCTTTTCCCGCTCCCACGGAGGATGGAGGGCCCTCTGGAACGAAGCCACCCGCACGCCCCAGCGGGCGTTTGGACCGGCCATCCCGCTCCCCCGGACCGGGTCCCTGAGTCCCGGCCGTATCGAGGAATCCGCCCGCGCCTTCCTCGATCTGCACAGGGAGGCCCTGGGCGTTGTTCCCGCGGAGCTCCGGCTCAGGCACGCCACCCTGGCCGGGGGGATATGGTATGTTTCGTTCGTCCAGACACTCGGGGCCCTGGATGTGCTCAACTCGGAGGTGGAGCTCCGCATCCGGGAGGGGACCGGGGTCATGGCGCTGGGAGTTGTTTTCTACCCGGATCTGCGGCTCTCCCTCATTCCCTCCGTGACCGCCGGCGCGGCGCTTGCAGAGGCGGCGGCGGGGCTTCCCGGTCCCGCCGCGGAACTGCACACGGACGGCCGCCTCTGGGTGCTTCCCCTGGTGGAAGGGGATCGGATCACGCCGCATCTTGTCTGGGAGGTCTCCGTGCGCTCCGATGCGCCCCCGGGGAACTATGCGGCTTTCGTGGACGCGCACGACGGAACCCTCCGCTGGCGGTTCAACCGGGTCCGCACCACGGATGTGCGCGGGCGCGTGGAGGGGAGCATCCAGCTTGTGCTTCCCACCGATCCGTTCGAAGACAGGCCGTTCCGCGACCAGCGCGTGCGCATCGGGGACGCCGTCTGCATCACCGGCGCGTCGGGCCTTTTTGCCGCGAACCTGGCCGTCCCCGAAACGCTCCGCGCCATGCTGGAAGGTCCGTATGTCACCGTGCACAGGGCGGATGGACCCGATGCGAAATTCGTGCGCGTGGCCGCACCCGGCGATTCCGTACATATCCGCTGGGACAGCCCGGCGGCCCACCCGGCCGAGCGCGACGCCTTCTATCACACGGTGCTGATCCACCGGTTCATGAAGGACCTGGATCCGCTGTTCACCGCCACCAGCTACAGCATGCCCTGCGCCGTGAACATCAACAACACCTGCAATGCCTACTGGGACGGGACGGGCATCAACTTCTTCCGCGCCGGCAACGGCTGCCCGAACACCGCCCAGATGGCCGATGTGGTCTACCACGAGTACGGGCACGGGATCAATGACCGGCTGTACCATCAACTGGGGGCCCCCTGGGGGATGATCAACGGGGCGGTGCACGAGGGGATGTCGGATGTGGCTGCGGCGGCCATTCTGGACGATCCGCGTGTGGGGAGGGGTTTCTGGGGTCCGGGCACCGTGCTCCGGAACATCCAGAACACGGCCAGGTATCCGGAGGATGTCTCGTCGGACCCCCACATCACGGGCCTCATCCTGGCCGGCGCCTTCTGGGACCTCCGGACGGCCACATCGGCGGACCTTTTCCGCCGGCTCTCGCATTTCGCCAAGTACGGTCTCCCCGACGATCCCGACGACGGGCTGGCCTTCGGCGAATGGTATGTGGAGACGATCGTGGCGGACGACGACGATGGAAACCTGGGGAACGGCACCCCCCATCTCCAAGCCATCGTGCAGGCCTTCGAGGCCCACGGCATCGGGAGCGGACTGGTGTACCAGCTCGGCTTCAGCCACACACCGCCCCCCAGCACGCACGACACGCTGAGCCCCCACACGATCTCCTTCTCCGTGATCGGCGTCCCCCTTCCGGGGGGCGGGCCGGACTCGGTGCTCCTCCATTATTCCACCGACGGCTTCCAGAGCACCGTTGTGGCAGCCGCCGTTTCCGGCGGGGCTCCCCTCTTCCAGGCGGTGATTCCCCCCCAGCCGGCGGGAACTCTTGTGAAGTACTACATGAGCGCCCGGGATCCCCTCAGCGGGGCTCGGATCCGGTTCCCGCGGAAAGCGCCCGAGGACTGCTACAAATTCTCCGTGGGGTATCTCGAGACCTCGCCCGGGATCCTGTATGCCGCCTCCTCGACCCCATCGGCCGCGATGCTCCACGAGGTGAACCTGGAGTCGGGAGCCGCCTCTCTGATTGGGTTCCTGGGAGTTGCCGCCGTCCACGGTCTCGCCCTGCACAGGGAGACCGGGGAGCTCTGGGGAGCCGCCACGGGCGGATCCTGCACGCGGCTCTACCGGATCAGTCCCCGCTTCGGCGACGCCCTGTATGTTTCCACCGTCCCCGTGCCCAACATGAAAGCCGTGGCGTTTGCAGGAGGGGACACCCTCTATGGAGCCACATCCGGCGGACGGCTCTACCGGATCAACCTGGCGTCGGGGGACACCTCCTGTGTGGGGACGGCGCCCGGAATCTCCTTTGCCGGCCTGGCCTTCCATCCCTCCGGCAACACGCTCTGGGCCTCGGTCCAGCACCCCCTCGCCTTCCGGGACAGGATCTACACCGTGGACCCCGCCACCGCGGACACAACGCTGGTGGGGGCCACCGGGGGGAATCAGGTCACGCCCTCCATCGCCTTCTCCCCGCGGGGGATCCTCTACGGACTGAAAGGCACGGGAAGCCAGCCCAGCACCCTGATCCGCATCAGCACCATGAACGGGAGCGGGTCCCTGGTGGGTTCGCTCGGGATATCGGGCGCAGTGGCGCTGGCCATGCGGCCCGACTCCCTGGTGACGGGGATCCCCGCGGAGATCCCCGGTCTTCCCCGAGAGCCGGCGCTCGAGCACAACTTCCCCAATCCGTTCAATCCCTCCACCACGATCCGGTTCCGGATTCCGTCGTCCACCCGGGTGCGCCTGGCCGTGTATGACGTTCTGGGGCGGCAGGTGGCTCTTCCTGTGGACGGGGTTCTGCAGGCGGGAACGCACGAGGTCCGTTTCGACGGATCATCGCTGGCCAGCGGGACATATTTCTACCGCCTCTCGGCGGGCGCGTATTCCGGGACGGGCAGGATGATCCTGGCCCGGTAGATCACCTATGGTCACACGGAAGGATCCGGCAATGACACACACCGTGACGGGGGCCGTGCGGCGCGCGGCCCTGGTACTGGCCGCCCTGCTGGCCGTGCAGCCCCTCTTCCCGCTCACCGTGGCGAAGGTGGGCCTGGAGAAGATGACGAGGGATGCGCGGCTTGTCGTGCGCGGCATCGTCCTCTCCTCCGAGTCCCGCTGGGAGGGGCGGAACATCCTCACCCGGACCCGGGTGCGGGTGCTGGAGGCCCTGAAAGGGGCGGCGGGCGACGTGGTGACGGTCGCGCAGCCGGGCGGAACGGTGGGGGACATCACCTCCCAGGTGGCGGGGGCCCCGCAACTGGTGCGGAACGAGGAGGTGGTGCTCTTCCTGACGGAATGGAAGGGGGAGCTCTGGATCCACTCCATCGTGCTCGGCAAGTTTTCCGTGGCGCGCCGGGACGGAGTCCCCGTCGTGGTGAACGACCTGGGGAACGTGGGCCTCGTGGATCCGGTGAGCGGCAGGGAAATCACCGATCCCGCCGATCAGCGGTCGCTGTTTCCTCTGGAGGATTTTCTGGCGCAGGTCCGGCTGCTGGCCCAGAAGGAGGGAAGGCCGTGAAGCATCGTGCTCTTTTCTCCGCCTCCCGTCGGATGCGTCTGTGTGCGGCGGGGCTCCTGGTGCTGACGGGTGGTTTCTGCCTCATCACCGACCCGTTCGGGGCGCCGCGCGTCTACCTGGACACGGACATCCCCTTCGTGTACAGACCCCATGTCTCCACTCCCGCCCAGTATCTTCCCCACATCGATGCAGGGCACCTGAGCTGGAACAACGTGGTTTCCTCCTACTGGCAGTTCTCCCGCGGGGATGCGACCTCCGTTTCCGCGCCCGGGTATGACGGGGTGAACCTGCTGTTCTTCGACTTCCAGGGAGTCAACTTTCCGGTGGGGACCGGCATCATTGCCTTCTCGCAGACATGGTCCTCCTCATCCGGCGTCTTTCATGCCCTGGAATCCGACCTCATCTGGAACGCCCGGGATTTCCCGCCCGCCCCGGGCGGGGGGGGCGGCCAGCAGGACCTGGAGAGCGTGATCGTGCATGAGTTCGGCCATCACCTCGGACTCGACCACACGGGTCTCCCCTCGGGCGCCTCCAGCGGATGCGGTCCCATGGTGCAGGCGGCAACCATGTGGGCATTCTCCAACGCCGGCGACACCACCAAGAGATCCCTCCATCCGGAGGATGCCATGGGGGTGAGCGTGCTCTATCCTTCCTGGCGACTGCAGGGGTCGGTCACGGACGTCCAGGGCGCCCCCCTGGAGGCGGTTCCGATTGCGTTCAGCGGGGCGAAGGTTTCCCTCGTGGGGCCGGTGGAGAACCCCGCGGGCACCGGGTACAACCGGGCCGGGTATCTCCTGGACACGGTCCGGACAGACCTGAACGGCTCCTACGCCACGATCCCCCTCGGACCCGATCTGGACGCGGTGATAGACCTGTTCGGATGGGACAGGGATTCGGCGCGGGTGCACTTCGATCCTCCGGGGGGTGTGGGGCAGACCCAGATCATCACCCTCCCCTTCGTCCTCCACCAGACGCCTCTGGCGGCCTTCACCGGGGTGGTGCGGGATGCCGTCACCCAGAACCCCGTGCAGGCCTCGCTGGAGTTCTTCGGGATAGGGGATCCCGACGGGCAGGGGTACACCGTGGTCACCCAGCCGGACGGAAGCTTCTCGGCCGCCCTTCGCTCCCGCGAGTTCTACCGGATCGTCATCCGCCCCGCCGCTCCGTATGCCGACGCGCTGGAGATCCCGCGGGTCTATCATCACGATGCGGGAACCGTGCAGAACGTGGACCTGGAGGAGGCCGGCCTCCTCCTGGTGGATGACGATGCGGGCCAGCCCTACCAGACGAGTTATCAGGCCTCTCTGCGGCGCCTGGGGATCCGCATGAGAACATTCAGCGTGGCCGACAGCGGCTCCACGCCCGCTTCCGTGCTTGCCCTGTTCAGCCGGCGTCCTCCCCTGCTCTGGTTCACCGGAAGCGACAGCACCGGCGCCCTGGCCCCGGCGGAGCGGGCCCTTCTGGCGGGCCACCTGCGCGCGGGCGGCCTGCTCCTGCTCACGGGTCAGAACCTGGCCCAGTTTTCCCCGGCGGGGGACTCCCTGCTGGAGGGGATGCTGGGGGTGCGCTATGGCGGTCCCGGTCCCGGCGCCTTCATTCGGGGCTTTGCGGGAGACGTGATCGGTTCGGGTGTGAACTACCTCCTGACCGGCGGGCAGGCCCCCCAGAACTCGAAGGACATCTTGGCCCTTGCCCCCGGAAGCGAGGGTTCTCCCGTCCCGAGCGTCTACTATGTGGGGAGTCCCGTGGACACGACGCAGCATGCGGTGGTCCGCGTGGCGGGGCCCGGCTCGGCCTGGGCGGCGGCGGTCTTCGGATTCGGCCTGGAGGGAATCGCCCCCGCCCGGCAGGACACCTTCATCCTCCGGAGTCTCCGGTTCTTTGCCCAGACGGTGACGGGCGTGGGCGGCGCGTCCCCCCCGGAGCTTCCGGAGGGGTTTGCCCTCGAGCAGAACTACCCGAATCCGTTCAACCCCGCGACGCAAATCTCCTACCGGGTGCCGGAGCGCAGCCGGGTGAGGATCGAGGTGTTCGACGTTGTGGGCCGGCGGGTGGCCCTCCTTCTGGATGCGGAGCGGCCCGCGGGCAGCCACTCCCTGGAGTGGAATCCCCGGCTCTCGGGGGGAGCGGCCTCGGGGGTCTACCTGCTGAGAATGCAGGCCGCCACCCCGGGGGGGGTGCGGTATGACGGGATGCGGAAGATTGTCCTGCTGCGCTGAGGGCCCCCCGGGATCCTCGGGAGAGCATGGGGCCCCCTGCGCGGCGGGAAGAGACACTCATCACTCATCATCAAGGAATCCGTCCATGATGCAGGTGCGATGGAATATCGCCGTCCTTTGCCTTGCGCTCCTTTCCCTTCAGGGGCGCGCGGGGGTGGTTCATCCCGTGCTGCGGGCGCAGATGATCGCCGCCGGCGAGACGGGCACGCTGAGCGTTGTGGCCCGGCTGGCCGAACGGGTGGACTGCCGGGCTCTGCATGCTTCCCTCACGGCCCGCGGGGCGACCCTGGCG
>JBAVEL010000158.1:0-1580 GCA_049587715.1 Bacteroidota bacterium | reverse complement strand
GATCACGGCTTCCTCATGACAAGCTAACCCGTAAACGAACACCTCGGGCCGTCGTCCCCGTTCCTCCCCGTGTCCGTGTACATGTCCTACCCCTGGCACGTGTCATGGCCCTCGTCCTGGTCATCGGCCTGTTCTGTGCATGTGCTGTCCGAGTCCATGTCGTGATCCGTGTCCTGATCGTGATCCGTGTCCGCGTCCACATGTGATCGGGATGTGTCCGTGCCCTGACCCCACTTCAGGCCCGGGAAGGCCCGAAGCCGCGATTTCCATCCGTTTGGCCACCAGTGGATCCTCGCATGCCTCGACGGGGTCATCGAACTGCTTGATGGCAAATGTCTCAGAGCCCCGGGTGCCTGAGTACACTGTCCCGAAGCTCCCCCGACCAATCACCGAGCCCATCTTGTACAACTTGCGACCGGCCTCGGTAACCTGCGTGCCTGTCGCGAAACGTCACCATCTTATATGAACCCCGGGTCTGAGCAGATCCGGCGTATCAGCTGATCCGACGGGTGGCCCACACTGAAACCACACAGAAGCAGCTAGAACCAGAGTTTCGGAACAAACGGCTCACACAACAACATGACCCGTCAGTAATCTCGAATCTTTTATCACACAGTGCTGCTGAACACGATGGCCACAAAAACCGATAAGGTGAACGAGTCAAACCGACAACTCCTCATATAAAAAGGCGTGTGCCGTGGGTGCCTCTTCCTCTCATCTGGGTTCCACAACTGTGTTCGTGCCTCCGAGCTGGACGTGCGATCTGAACCCCGCAAGCCCACACAGAAGTGACGTATATGAGCACCGCGGAGAAGCTTCAAGGATGGGATTCCGGGGAATGAGCCGTCCGGAATCCGGCTCGCAATCCGGAGCAAGACCCGGCTCGAAGCCTCGTGCGGCACCGTGCTCGAGGATGGCTGGCTTGAGGCCTCGTCCGGGGACGGCGGCTGTTGGCCCGTGCTCGAGGATGGCCGGCCCGAAGCCTCGAAGGGGCGAAATTGCCCCGCTGTGACCTTCAAGGGCTGGGCCACGGTCCGATACCACCACGCATAGGCCGTCGAATACGATGACGGCTTCTTGAACGGGATGTAGACCCCATCCACCAAGAATTTGACTTCTCCCCAATCGACGGCCGTCTTGTGGAGGTTCGTGGACACCGCCAGCAAAGACTGCACCTTCCCCTTGACCGCCTTAATGAGGCGGCGATCCTCGGAGTTCCCAAGCGAACGCCTTGTACACATGGGTGTCTCCGAACAACGTGCTCATCGGATGCCGCGTGCGAGGCCCAAGGCCGACAGGAGCGGAACGTTCGAATGCTGGACAACTGCTGACCATCATGATCATCATCACCATCATCGCCATCGCGGTCATCATCCTGAACAGCATCATCATCATCATCAGCATCCTCATCACCGTCATCATCGTCATCATCAGCATCATCATCATCACCCCATTCATGAAATCATACTCATCATCATCATCATCAACATCATTGTCACCACCATCATCACCATGGTCATAGAATCATCGTCGTCATCATCATGATAATTATGATCATCGGCACAGACGTGATGCTCATC
>JBAVEL010000157.1:0-25301 GCA_049587715.1 Bacteroidota bacterium | reverse complement strand
CGCCGGAGCACACCAGCCGCCGGTTGCGCCCCCCATTGCGTCAGGAGACTGAGCCCTATGAGGAGGCCCAGGGCAACCGCCAAAGGAAGGGTGGTGGCGTCGTAGAAGGCGGGCTCCACGGCGCTCTCCGAGAAGATGGGGAGACTCGTCCCCGCCAGCACCACCACGGCAATAAGAACGAGGGCAAGCCCCCCGGCTCCAAGAACCGACTCCCTGCTTACGAGGTGGGTGCCGATGGCGGCCGCCGAGAGATCCTTCCGCCTCAGGATCATCAGCCAGGCACCGGCTCCGGCGATCAGCAGAAGGTAGACAAGGAGGAGGCCGTACACCCCGGCGCTGGGATCTGCAAAGGCGTGCTGGGAGGCTTTCCCCAGGATGCCGCTCCGGGTCAGGAAGGTGCTGTAGATGACAAGGAAGAAGGAGGCCGTCGCCAGGAGGTGGTTGGTCCACGCAAATCCCCCCGTCTTCCGCTGGGCCGCCATCGTGTGCAGCATGGCGATTCCCGTCAGCCAGGGCACCAGGGAGGAGTTCTCGACGGGATCCCAGCCCCAGTACCCTCCCCATCCCAGAACCCCGTAGGCCCAGTAGGCCCCCAGCATGATGCCGATGCCCAGAACCAGGGTGGCAAGCAACACCCAGGAGAATCCCTTCGCCGCCAGGAGGGAGGTATCGCGTTTCCAGAGACCCGCCAGGGCGAAGCTGAAGGGAACCGCCATGGAGGCAAAGCCGACAAAGAGCACCGGAGGATGGATGACCATCCAGAAATTCTGAAGGAGGGGATTGAGACCCCAGCCGTCCGCCGGCACCTGGGAGGGAATTGCGTCGGGGAACATCTCCCACACGGAGCGGAAGGGGGACTTCACAACCAGCAGAAGCAGAAGAAGGGTCTGGGCCGCCGCGTAGACGGCCATGACGGGCGCCTCCACGCCGCGGCGGCGCGCGTTCCCCAGGAGCACCAGGGAGATGGCGGCCGATGCGAGGGCCCAGAACAGGAAGCTGCCTTCCTGACCCGCATAGAAGCTGGAGAGAAGGTAGTGGAGGGGCAGGCTCCGGGAGCTGTGGCTGAAGACGTACCCGTTGCTGAAATCGTGCGACAGGATGAGGACCACAAGGAGGACCGAAGCAGCGGCAACGGCTCCGGCGCCCAAGGCAAGGAACACGCGCGGGCGACGCACGAGAGCCCGCGTCCGGACCGCCCCTGCGTACAGAAGGGTCGAGACCGCAGAACAGACGAGTGCCGCGGCGGTCACCCAGTAGCCCAGATCAGTCATTCCACCTCCGGATGTGGCGCCGGGGAAGCCGGGTCAACATGCGTGCCACCCGGAATGCCCCCAACGGTATGATACAGAATGGGTTGCGGTGCACTTTAGGGGCGGGCTCCGGGCGCCATCCAGGCCCGCTTTCCAATCCGTGGGAAAGGATTTCCAGGAGTGAAAAAGGGGCTTGCGCCGGCACGCCTGCGCCGGAACACGGGATCAGAAAAGGAGGAGAACAACACCCGGGGAGAGCCTGGAGACGGCCGGCTCCATCCGTCTGATCGCGGCCCTGCTCCGGCGCCTTCGAAGGAGCGGATCCCGGGTCTGCGTCCGGCTGACGGAGTGATCCGGAGCGGTCAGCCTCCCGTGTGACATTCGCTGCAGTTGGTATCCATCCAGGCGTCTCCGATATCCTCGGGGTGCTCGAAGGGCAGTCCCCCCACGGTCAGCGTGGAGGGGATGGGATCGGTCCCCTGGGAAAGAATCGCGTGGCAACTGTTGCAGTCCTTGGTAATGACCCGCCCGTCGGGCGCGGCGTGGCGACCGTCATGGCAGCGGAAGCACCCCACATCGTTCATGTGCCCGATGTTGTTGGGATACGCCCTCCAGCTCACACCCATCCGGGGGAAGAAGTTCCGCAGATACTCCCGCGCCAGAACCTCCCCCGAGCGGGCGATGAGCGCCTCCCTGCTCTCCGCAATCTCAGGATCATTCTCCTCGTAGGAGGCCCGCAGCACCTGCGGGATGCTGTCCCGGGCGGCTTGTGAGGAGGAGTACGGCAGCACGAGCGCCCCGATGGCCGCCGCGCGTACCCCGGGAAGCGCGGTGCTGACCTCATCCAGGGCCATGCTCCGGTCCACGATCCGCGCAGGAGGGCGGTAGATGTGGGAGGGGCGGTTGTGGCAGTCGATGCAGTCCATCCGGTATGCGGGAAGCTCCTCGAGGGCCGCGCCGGCGGGCGCTTCGGGGGCGCGGTATTCCGTCTCCTTCCCGGTGGCCCTGTTCCGCACCCGCACCCAGGGGATGACCTGCCGCTGGCTGTCGGCGGAGGCATAGGTCACCTCGTTGGCGATGTTCATGTGCCAGTGGATGCCCCCCACGGGTCCGCTCTCCCTCGCCCCGCCGCCGATCTTCATCAGCAGGGCCAGGGTCCACCGGGTGTTGGCCTCGTCCGATTTGAAGTACGTGTTCACGTAC
This sequence comes from Bacteroidota bacterium, assembly GCA_049587715.1. Classification (GTDB taxonomy): domain Bacteria; phylum Bacteroidota; class Ignavibacteria; order UBA10030; family UBA6906; genus JBAVEL01. The sequence continues at coordinate 22,848 of JBAVEL010000157.1, read as the reverse complement.
TTCTTCTCCCCCGCGAAATGGGAGGGCCAGTGGCAGCGCTCGCAGGTCTCCTGCGCGGGACGCAGATTGCGGATGGGCGTGGGGATGGGGCGGGGGAAGGAATTGACGGCCACCGCGTACACCTGGTAGGCCCCCGAGAGCTTGGACCGGAGATACCAGTCCGCCCCCGAGCCCACATGGCAGTCCACGCAGGGGACCCGCGCGTGGGGGGAATGCTGATAGGCAGTGTATTCGGGCTCCATGACCTCGTGACAGGTGGCCCCGCAGAACTCGGTGGATTCGGTCCATTCGAAGGCCCGGTAGCTGCCGTAGGCCGTAAAGAGCAGGAGGAGGAGCGTTCCCCCCGAAAAGAACGCGGCGGCGGAGCGGTGCCGGGGGAGGTTCAGGTCCAGGGTGAAGGCCATCCGGCTGGCGGCCCGGCCACTCCGGAGACGGCGCTTCTCGCGCCAGACGCCCAGGGGAATCAGCAGAAGGCCCGCCACCAGGGGCACCGGCAGCAGAACATAGGAGATGATGCCGATGTAGGCGGGGGCGTCCGCCTGGAGGAACTCCACCAGCGTGAGAAAGAGTATGGCCCCGAAGGCGACGGCGGCAATGATGCCGCCGGCGAGGCTCACGGGATTATAGAGGGTGTCCGGCAGTCGGCGCGTGCGCATGGTTCTCCCCGAAGACGGAAAGACCGGGCCCGCGGCGGCCCGGCCTTTCACGGTGTCTTCCGTGCGGCTCTACTTCTTGCGGGCGTGTTCCACCTTGGCCCACATTGCATCGAACGTAAAGCCCTTGAAGGTGGGACTCTGGTCGTTGTGGCAGACCGTGCACGACTTGGCTTCCTTCGCGCCACGCACGAGCCCCGCCGCCACCGCCTTCTCCGTGGAGTTCTTCTTGTTGTGCACCATCAGATAGCCGGAGGCCGCGCCGTGGCAGGTCTCGCAGCCCACCCCCTCTTCTTTCTTGAAGGAGGCATCCACGTTCTTCGCCGTCCCCCCTCCCGTGACATGGCACCGCAGGCATTCCGGCGCCTCGGAGGGGGGAACGCTGAGGCCCTTCTCCCTGGCGATCTTCTTGGCCGCATCACCGAGCAGGGTCTTGTAGGCCCCCGCATGGGCCGACTTCTCCCACACCGTGTAGGCGGTTCCCCCCAGCTTCTCGGACTTGTGGCAGGCGGCGCACTTCTTGGTGCCGACGAAGCGATTTTCCTTCCCCCCTTCCGGCATCCCGCCCGTGAAAAGGAAGATGACCAGAGCGGCAAGAAGCCCGACCAGCGGTTTCATACGTACCTCCTTCATGATGATCCGTGAAGATGCCTGTGCGGCGCACCGCCTCCCGCGCGTGGCTCCACCGGTAAAGGTAAGATAGGCGTTGCCCCAACGATACGCAAACCGGGACCCGACAGCCCCGCCCGGCACGGAGAGAAGGCCGGAGGCCCGGGAGCGGGCGCCGCGCCCGGGTCCGCAGAGGAACAGATGGGAACCGGGACGCCTCCCCTTCATGCGGGGGAATCCTCCTCTGCTTCCTCAGGCGCCCGGGCGTTCTCGCGGCGGCGGATTTCCTCCAGCTCGCGGGGATGTTCCTCCTCCATCTCCTCCTCGCTCAGGGTTCCCTTCCAGAAGGCCAGGTTGAGGGGATAGGTGTCGGGATTGAACATGACGAAGTAGAAGTGCCACACGACGATGGCAAGGGTGGCCAGCCACGCCTCGTAGTAGTGGACACTGCGCGCCACATCCCACCAGAGCTTTGTCAGGAGCCCCAGGAACGTGTTGTCGAACCAGAGAATCACCCCCGTCACGGCCATCACGACGGTGCCCCAGACGAGGGCCCAGTACTCGCTCTTCTCGATGTAGCTGAAGCGTCCGAGGCGGGGCCTCTCGCGCGCGAGGCCGATATTGTACTTCAGCATCCCCAGGGCCTCCCGCAGATCCGCAGGGACGGGGAGGAGGTCCCGCAGGAGCTGCTTGCCCCGCGGGTCGAAGAACAGGTAGAAGACATGATAGAGGCTCACCAGGACCAGGGCGACTCCCGCCACCCGATGCACGATCCCCCGCAACTCGAACACAAACGGACTCAGGCTCCGCACGGGGGCCACCCACCAGGCGTCGGGGTAGCGGAGGGCGAACCCGGTGACCACCAGCGTCAGGAAGCTCACAAGCAGCGCCCCGTGCTGCAGCCGTTCGTTCAGCGACATGCGCAGGTAGAGGCGGTGTCCCGGATGGGGGCGGTGTGACAGCCCCCTCCGTTCGGAGAGGCGGCGCCGGGATTTCCTGATGAAGTCCAGTGCGTTGTGGAGGAACATGCCCCCCACCAGGACAACGATCAGAACGACGTAGGACGATGCGACGAAAGAAAGGATGCCGTCATCCCCGGCGCCGGGAATGACATGCACCGCGCCCTTTGTGAAGTTCTCGTTCGCGCCGGGATGGCAGGAGCCGCAGGTGGCGGCCAGATTCCGGGGGTGAATCCGGGAGGTGGAGTCGCCGGACGGCTTGATGTCGTGCACCCCGTGGCAGCTCGCGCAGTTGGCCACCTCCACGGAGCCGGCCCTTCCGGCGAGGCCGTGGTAGCTGTCGGCAAAGGACCGGAAGCGGTCGGCCGCCAGCCCGTATTTGGCCGTCAGCTTTGCAGACTCATGGCAGGGGGTGCACACCCGGGCCGACACGTTCCGGGCGGCAACCGGAGAGCGGGGATCCTGGGGCGACAGGATGCCGTGTTCCCCGTGGCAGTCGGTGCAACTGGCCGATGCCTCGATGCCCGCCTCCAGGGCCTTCCCGTGCACGCTTCCTTCGTACGCATCGCGCACATCCGAATGGCATGCCCCGCAGGTCGCCGCAATGCGCTGTTTGGCGACGCGGGAATCACTCCGGGAGGCCTTCCGCACCTCGTGGCTGCCGTGGCAATCCGAACACACTGCGGCGCTCTCGTTCCCCTTCTGCACCGCCTGCCCGTGAACGCTCTGTTCGTAGGAGTCGATGAAGCCCGCCGAAGGGCCGACGCGCGAGCGGACATCCGGATTGTCCAGGTGGCAGCCCAGGCACATCCGTGCCTCGGCGTGCCTGCTGGTGGGGGAGGCGGAATCGGCGACATGGAGCACGGCGTGCGCCCCGTGGCAATCCACGCAGGTGGGCGCCCCCCAAACCCCCCGGCCCAGGGCCAGGCCGTGATCGGATCGGGCCAGGAGGGCCGCGATCTCCCCGTGACACCTGCGGCAGGCGCCCGAGGCGAACTCCTTCCTGAGGGAGGGCTCCAGATCCGAGAGCCGGGTCACCGCGTGGGTCGAGTGGCAGTCGGCGCAGGATGCGGATTCCGTTCCCCCGGGCCCCGGTCTTCCGTGCACGCTTTTCGGATAGCGGTCGAGATCCCCCCCCTGGTGGCAGGCCTGACACCGCACCCGCGTGATGCGCGGGGCATGCGGGATCTCATCCGCCCTGAAGCCCTCGTGGCACCCGGTGCAATCCATGTCCCCGTGCGCGGATGCGGCAAACCTGCCGCCGTCCACGAAGAGGGAAACAGGCCGGCCGGCCCGCTCCATCTCCAGGGAGGGCTCTCCGTGGCATGCCATGCATTCCTCGGTGGTCTGAGCAGGAGCCGCGAAGGGCAGAAGCAGCACCGCGACACGAAGGAGGAGCCGGCCTGATTTCATATGCAGAAAGGGCGTCTTCACGGGACGGGGGGGAACAGGTGCGGTATTTTCAATCCCCATGCCAAGAAGGCGAGGCCGTTATTGTTGATTTTTACCACATGGCGGGGGGTACCCGATGCAGCGGTTCCCAAAAGTGGGAGTCCTCACGGGGGTTTTGCAGGGGTGGGGACGGCCCCGCGGGGGAGCTCAGACGCGCTCCACCAGCAGCTCTTCCACCCGCCGGGCCACATCATCCACATCCGGGGGCTTGTAGAAAACGGCATCCACGTGATCCCGGGCGGTCCTGTCCAGGACACAGTTCCTCGGACTGCAGACATAGAGGAGGATCACGGGGACAAGCCCCCGCTGTGCCTTCATATGATCGATGGCTCCGAGAAGCGCTTCGGTGGGCACCTCATCCAGGATCAGGAGATCGGCGGGGTGCGTTTCCCCGGCCGGGTTCAGAAGCGAGGGGGTTTCGCTGCTCAGCACATCGTAGCGGTCCTGAAAGAGCATGGCAAGGCCCGAACGAAGCCCCGGGTCCGGGCTGCAGATGAGGATGGTCTTCCTCTGTGCGCCCGCGTGGTGAAGGGCGGGCTTCCCGCCCTGCGCCTCCCAGTTCCCCGGCGTCTCCGCCATTTCCCCTGCTCTCCGCCTGTGTGCGTCCGTGTGGCCGAGCCTGAGGGGGCTTTTTCAAGAGGCGTGCCAAGCGGGGGAGGCGCGGGCCCGGCCCCCTGGAACCGTTTTCCGCCGCCCTCCCCCGTGCGGGGGCGCGCAGGTTCCAAGACATGGGAAAAGGACGGGGGGAATTCCTACCCCTGCAAAGGAATGCTCAGCTCTTCGATCTTCCGGTACAGGGAGGAGAGGCTGATGGAGAGCGCCTTTGCCGTCTGGTCCTTGTTGTACTGGTGGGTGCGGAGGGCGTGCCCGATATACTGCCTCTCGAACTCATCGATCGCCTCCTTGAGGGGGCGGGCGGCGTCGAAGGCGTAGGAGGGTCCCTGGGACTGCCCAAAGAAGGCGGGGAGCTCCTTCTCGGTGATGAGCCCCCCGTCGGCGAAGATGACCGCGCGCTCGATGATGTTCTCCAGCTCCCGCACCTCTCCCCTCCAGGGGTGCGACAGGAGGCGCTTCATCACCTCGTTCGAGACGCCGCGCACGTTCTTGTTCATTTCCTGCGCGTAGCGCGCAATGAAATGCTGCACCAGGAGGGGGATGTCCTCGGGGCGCTCCCCCAGGGTCGGCAGACAGATCTCCACCACGTTCAGGCGGTAATAGAGGTCCTCCCGGTAGCGCCCGGCCTCCACCTCCTTGGCCAGGTTCCTGTTCGTGGAGGCGATGATGCGCACGTCCACAGACTGCGGCATGGCCGCACCCACCGGGATGATCTCCTTCAGCTCGATGGCCCGCAGGAGCTTCACCTGGAGGTGCATCGGGATCTCGCTCACCTCGTCCAGGAAGAGGGTTCCGCCGCCGGCCACCTTGAAGAAACCGTCCTTGTCCATGGTGGCGCCCGTAAAAGAACCCCTCCGGTGTCCGAACAGCTCGCTCTCGAACAGGTTCTCCACGACCGCCCCGCAGTTGACGGCCACGAACTGCCTGGCCGCCCTCCCGCTGTTGTAGTGGATGGCCCGCGCCACCAGCTCCTTCCCGGTGCCGCTCTTCCCCGTAATGAGCACCGTCCCCTCGGTGGCGGCCACCTTCCGGATGGTGTCAAACACCCCCTGCATGGGAGGACTCTGCCCCACGATGTTGCTGAAGTCGTAGCGCCTTTGCAGCTCGGTGCGCAGCATCCGGTTCTCCATGGCGAGCTGGCGCTGCGCCAGGAGCCGGCGGATCTTCACCAGCAGCTCGTCGAACTCCACGGGCTTCAGAACATAGTCCACCGCCCCCTTGCGGAGGGCGGCAATCGCCGTCTCGATGGATCCGTACGCCGTGATGATCAGCACCAGGGTCTCGGGCGTGCACTGGGTGATCGCCTCCAGAAGCTGGATCCCCTTCATCTCGGGCATTTCCAGGTCTGTGATCACCAGGTCCACCGACTCGCGCCGGATGATCTCAAGGGCCGCCCGTCCGTTGGGAGCGTCCAGAACCCCGTAGCCCTCCTTCTTCAGGACAAAGGAGAGGGACTCGCGGATCAGCTCCTCATCGTCCACAACCAGTATCGTGTCAGCCATGGGCAAACCCTCCCGTGTGCAGGGGCAACGTGACGGTGAAGACGGCCCCCCGGCCCGGCTCGCTCCGCACGGCGATATCCCCCCGGAAACTCCGGATGATGCCGTAGCTCACCCAGAGGCCCAGGCCCGTTCCCTCCCCCACGGGTTTTGTCGTAAAGAAGGGCTCGAAGATCTTGGGCATGTTGGCGGGGGCGATGCCGAGGCCGGTATCGCGGATCGTGACGCTCACCTCCTGATCCGACCGGTCCACGGTCACCGAAACGACCCCCGGGGTGCCGTTCATGGCATCCACCGCGTTCAGCAGGATGTTGATGAACACCTGGGAGACCTGGTCGGGAACAAGGCTGAGGAGCGGGATGTCGGCCCGGACCTCGGTCTGGAAGGCAATCTCCTTCGCCTTCTTGGACATGCGCACGATCTCCACCGCATCCTTCACGCTCCGCGCCAGGTCGGTGGGCTGAATCTGGTAGTTGGAAGGACGGGAGAAATCCACCAGGTCCCGGATGATCTTGGTGATCCGGTGCACCTGGGATTGGACGAGGGCCAGCTTCTCGCGGGCGAAGGGGTCGTTGGTTGTGCGCGCCAGAACCTGGACCACCGAGGAGATGGATGCCAGGGGGTTTCCCACCTCGTGGGCGATGCCTGCCGCCAGCGTGCCGATGCTCTCCATCTTCTGGGAGTGCATGAGCTGCTGCTCCAGCTCCTTCTGCTTGGTGATGTCCCTGTGGGCCCCCAGGTAGCCCGTCACCTTCCCCTCGGCGTCGATGATGGGTGAGATGAGCAACTGGGTGTAGAGGGCTTCCCCCCCCTTCTTCCGGTTTTCGATCTCCCCCGTCCAGACCGAGCCCGAGGAGATGGCCGCCCAGACCTTCTGCCAGAACTCCCGGGAGTATTTCCCGCTGGAGATCACCCCCGGGGTGCGGCCGATCAGCTCCTCCTTGGAATACCCGGTGGCCCGCTCGAAGGCCGGGTTCACGTAGACCATGCGCCCGAGCGAGTCCGTGATCTGGATGGGGTTGACCGTATAGTGCACCACGTTGGAGAAGCGGAGGAGGTCCAGCTCCTTCTTCTTGGCCTCCGAGACATCCCGCGCCACCACGTACAGGATGGGGGCGCCGTTCTGCCGGAGGGTCCGGATGAACAGGAGGGCATCCACAACCCTCCCGTCCGCCGCCCGAAGGCGCACCTCTCCCTCCGCCACGGGCTTCCCCGTCCGGAGAACCGTCAGGAGGGGCCGGGGGGAATCCTCCGTGAGAAGGGAATAGAAGGGGATGGTGCCGTTCAGCCGGGCGGGCAGGTCGAACATCTCCCGGGCCTGCGCGTTGCAGTCCAGAATCATGCGCTCACCGGAGACCACGAAGCACATATCGGGTATGATCTCCAGGAAGCGGGGGGGGATGGCGGGAGGGGGGGCCATGCGATCGTCTTCCAGGGGTACATGATACCGAAATGCGCAGGAAATAGCAAACAGGGCCGTTTTTCGGTTTGTGTTGTTTTTTTCAACATTCCAACACTCCAAGTCCGGCGGGCGAAACAGGCGAAAAACGCAGATTCCGAAACAATACCACGCGGGGGGCTTCAGTCGGGAGCTGGGCTGAGCCCACGGGCTGTCGAGGAACGCCGCCCCGGCGTGAAATGCCCCCGCCCTTCCCATGTTTGGGAAGTTCCGGATGCGAGCGTTGCGTCCCCCGCCACCCGGAAGGAATCAGGCCCCAAAGGGGTGGCATGCGGGTTGCGCAGAATAAAGACGATCCTTCCGGGGGTGCGGAGAGGACCCCACACCCCGCGTGCATCCAAAGAGAGTTCTTCGTTGACTTTTGTCGCAGTTTTGCACAAGTTCCCGGCAACAACATAACAGACTGGAGCACCCATGGAGACCCCCACCCTGCGGCGCGCTGTTATGTTCTTTCCGGCGTTTCTCCTGGCAGTTCTTCCGGCCCACCTCACGGCCCAGCTCGTGAACGGGCGGTTCATTTCCTCCATCTCCTCCCGTCAGAAATTCGACACCGTGGATGCCTCCCGGCGGATCACCCGCGCCTACCAGTCTGTTCTGCTGGACATCGTGCAGGGCGACATCGGGCTCCACACCCACCTTCAGGGGGCGGTGCAGGTGCAGAAGCGGCTGGATGAGGGGCCGGACCTCCGCGCCTGGCATCTGTACGGGAGGTGGAGGGACATCGGCGGCGCGGCGGACCTTTCCGTCGGGCGCCTTCCGTTCTATGCGGGGGCGGGCTCGGGCACCCTGGATGGAGCGCTCCTGAGCCTGCGGCCGGGGGACAACGCGTGGCGGGTCACCCTCTACGGAGGAGCGAACATACCCGCCGATCTCTCTTTGAACTCCTGGAGGCCGCTCCGGGAGAACCACCTGTTCGGCGCCCAGGTGTACGGAACCCCGGCCCCCGGACTGAGGGCCGGCCTGAGCTATGTCAAGAGACACCGCGAGCGGACTGCCTACTGGACCCTGCGACCCGATTCCCTGTACGAGCCGGCGGCCCTGTATGTGGAGCCGCCTCCCGACCGGGAGCAGATCGCGAGCGGGGACGCTCTCTACCGGACCGATCTTGTGGTCTTTTCCGGCCGGTACGACCACGACCTCCACCGGAACCAGATCCAGAGGGCCCGGTTCAGCGTGCGCGCACAGGCCTCCGACCGGCTCACGGTGACGGGGGAGTTCCTGCACCGCTCCCCGCGCATCTCCTACGGATCCTTTTTTGAAGTGTTTGCCGCCTCCCCCGTCAACGAATTCGAATCCGGGATGGAGTACCTGTTCAGGCCCCGCCTCCGGGGATTCCTGCGGGGGGCGTTCGTGGCGTACAACGGCGAGGAGAGTTTCCGCGCGACGGCAGGCTTCTCCCACGACAACATCCGGCTGAGCTACCGCGGGAGCACGGGAGAGGCGGGGGAGCTCCACAGCGTGGCGCTCCAGGGGGCTTTCCCCCTTCTCGAGCGGACCCTTGTGCCGGGGGCATCCCTCTCCTGGTCCCGGTACCGGACGCCGGGGGCTCCCGAGCACCGGAATACGGTGGCGGCAAGCGCGGGAGCCGCCCTGCGGCCGCACCGGATGGTGTCGGCGGACGTGCGGGTCCAGTATCTGACGAACAGCATCTACCGGAGCGACCTGCGGATTCTGGGGACGCTCAGTTTCTGGTTCACGGAACGACTCACGATTCTTTAGGAGCCACGGGCCCATGACACCACGACATCGGGCGCTCACCGGCCTCGCGGCAGGGGCGGCTCTCCTGGCCCTGGTCTGGGCCGATCCGCGGATGCCTCCCTCACGGACGGACCGCCCGGCGGATCCGGACCGGCCCCGGCTCATCAAGTTCTCCCACCGCCTGCACGTGCAGGACGGGGGCGCGGAATGCGGGACCTGCCACGGAGCAGCCGCCGCCAGCACATCCGCCCGGGACAACCTGCTTTCCCCGAAGGCAGCCTGCGCCGCGTGCCACGACGTGGAGAACCCCGAGGGTTGCACCGCATGCCACGAGGAGGGTGTGCTGGAGCCCCTCCGCCCCGTGGAGACGAATCTCATCTTCCCCCACGCCTCTCATGTGGAAGCCGGCATGGAGTGTGGAGCCTGCCATGGGGGCATCGAGACGGCGGAAGCCACGGGTACGGGACACCTTCCCTCCATGGAGACCTGCGCCGCCTGCCACAACGACCGGGAGCAGTCCAACGCCTGCGAGCTCTGCCACACGGACTTCACAACCCTCATTCCGCCGGACCACAAGGCCGCCGATTTCCTCCGCACGCACGCGGATGCGAGCCGGATCGGGGGTCTGGAGGCCGAGTGCTCCCTCTGCCACACGGGGGGGTTCTGCCAGGAATGCCACCTGCATCCGGAGTTGAAGGGTTTCGGGGGGAGGGACCTCCAGGGCGACGGCGGCGTGCGGAGAATCCCGCAGGACGGGCCCGACAGGACCGCTCTCGAGAACGTCCACAGTCTGGACTACCGCTTCACGCACGGGACGGATGCCCGGGCCCGGCTGTCCGACTGCCGGGCGTGCCACAGCGTCAGGGAGTTCTGTGCGGCATGCCACGCGGCGGGGGGGAACGTCACCGAACAGATGTTCCGGCCCCCTTCCCACGACGCGCCCGGATATGCCACCCTCGGGGCCGGAAGCGGAGGAGGCCTGCATGCAGAGGAGGCGCGGCGGGATATCGAGTCTTGCGTGACATGCCACGATGTGGAGGGACGCGACCCCGTGTGCCTCACGTGTCATGACGAAACAGGAAGCGTTCGATAGGAACCTTCCCATCCACCACCTACACAAGGAGGAAGCTATGACCAGACTCTTTGCTACGGCCCTTTTCCTGGCCGCAGTGCTGCTCCTCGCGATCGTTCCCGGTTGCGAGGGGCCGGAGGGTCCTCCGGGGCCGGCGGGTCCGGCCGGACCGCAGGGACCTGCGGGTCCCACCGGCCCTGCGGGAGCCGGCTTCAACCTGGACGGGTTTGCCGACAGCATCAGGTGCGGCGTCTGCCACTCGCCCGACATCGACACCACCTACTTCGTGGCGGCGCGGGTCTATCAGTGGCAGGCCTCCAAGCATGCCTACGGAGGGGACTATGAGCGCAACTCGGCCTCCTGCGCCGGATGCCATTCCACCGAGGGCTTCATCCGCCGGATGAAGGGCCTCCCGGCGGTGGACATCCTGCAGCCGAGCCCCATGGGGTGCTTCTCCTGCCATTCCCCCCACCTGCGGGCGGATTTCTCGCTCCGGACTGATGCTCCGGTGACGATCGCGTCCCAGATCACGGGAGTGCCGGATGCCACGTTCAACTACGGCCCGGGGAATCTCTGCATCCAGTGCCACCAGACCCGGAGCATGAGCCCCAAGATGAACGGCGCGGCCGACACCCTCAGGATCACGACCAGCCGCTGGTATGCGCACTACGGCGTGCAGGGCCAGATGCTTCTGGGGACGGGCGGGTTTACGGACCTTCCCGAGTACACGGTGGGCACCCCGAATTCGCCCCACACGGCGGCCCCGGCCATTCAGCAGAGCGGCTGCGGCATCTGCCACATGGCCAATCCCATCGGCGGCGGAGCCGGCCGCGCAGGCGGCCACACGATGAACCTGCGCTACGACTTCCACGGGGCGGAGAACTTCCTGACGCTGGGATGCAAGACGGCGGGCTGCCATTCCGCCACGCTGGCGAACCTGAACTACAACAACGTCCAGACCGACGTGCACAGCCTGCTGGATTCCCTGTTTACGATCCTGGGCCGCCGCGGCTGGGTGGATACGGTGGAGACATCCCCCGACTTCGGGCTGGTGCGGGCTTCCACCGGCAGTCCACTGGTCATCATTCCCGGGGTTCGGGCGGGGGCGCTGTACAACTACTACTTTGTGGAGCATGACCTGAGCGTGGGCGTGCACAACGCCCCGTACGCGAAGGAACTGCTCCGGGCGTCCATCGCGCACCTGGCCAACAACCCGTAGAAGGCACATGACCATTCCGGGAGAGGGCACGACCATGACTCCTCATCGTGTGCAGGCCGCCGTGTGGTTCGCGCTCGCAGCGGCTCTGGCGGGCTGCAGCGAGCTGAAGACGGACCTGCCGGCGGGATCCCCGTCGGGGGTGCATGAGGAGGGGTGGAGCGACAGTTCCTCGGCGCTGTTTCACGGAGCGGTGCTGCGCAGCTCCGGATACGACGCGGGGTCCTGCACCAGGTGCCATGCCCGATCCTACAACGGAGGCACGAGCGGGGTCTCCTGCTTCTCCTGCCACGCCTCCTACCCGCACGGCGCCCAGTGGTCCGACAGTTCTTCGGCGATGTTCCACGGAGAGTTCCTGGGGGGCTCTTCGTGGGACGTCGCCCCGTGCGGGGCCTGCCACGGAGCGGACTTTGCGGGGGGGACAAGCGGGATATCCTGCCTCTCCTGCCACTCGTCTTATCCGCATGCGGGGGGATGGGCGGAGCCGGATTCCGCATCCTTCCACGGGGTTTTCATCAGGGATCTCTCCTGGGACATGCGCTCCTGCCGCGGGTGCCACGGGGCAACCTATGCGGGAGGACGCACGGAGGTCTCGTGCCGCACGGCTGGCTGTCACAGCCGGCCCGCAGGACCCGAGAACTGCGTGACATGTCACGGAGGGCAGAACGCGGCTCCTCCCCCCGACCTGGCGGGGGCAACCTCCTCCGGCGAGCGCGGAGTGGGCGCCCACCAGCGGCACTACACGGGGGGCGGCCGGTACGCAACGGCGGTGATGATCTGCGGACATTGCCACACGGTCCCCGGCGGGGTGTACGAGCCGGGTCACGTGGACAGTCCCGCACCCGCCGAGGTGGTCATCCGGGCGCCCCTGGCCACGGCGGATCCCACGGTGGCGGACCCAGTGCCCGTGTATGAGTCCGCAACACTCCGCTGCCGCAACAGCTTCTGCCACGGAAACTGGACTCTCCCGCGTGCGGGCTCGCCCTACCCGTTTGCATACACGGCGGACGAGATGCGGGGGGCCAACTTCGCACCCGCCTGGACGGGGGGAGCCACAGGGGCCGCCTGCGGCACATGCCACGGACTTCCTCCCACGGGCCACGCCTCCCGCACGCTGAACGAATGCGCCGACTGCCACACGGGCATCATGAACAGCTCCGGGGCGATCATCGACAAGGTGCGGCACCTGAACGGCAGGGTGAACGTGTTCGCTCAGGAGAGAGCTTTCGAGTAACCCGAAGAGCCCGCCCGCTCCGACAGGAGCGGCGCGGGGAAGGAAACCTCTTCATGAGTCCCGCCGGATACCCCGGCGGGACCTCCTTTTTTGGGGGGGAATGGGCGCCCCGCAGCATACCCGGGCCCGGGGAACGGCCCCTGCGGCCGGCTCCCGGCTTTGGGAACGCACACCCGGCGGGGGGCGCAGGCCGCCTCTCCGGAGGGGATTTCCGTGGCATTTGGTTTGTTGACCCCGCGGCGGAAGCATCCCTATGGAGGATCCGTTATGAAGTGTCTCCCCGCCTTTTTCCTTACCCCCGTCCTTGCCTCCGCGCTCGCCGCACAACCCGCTCCCAAGGCGGGAGAGGAGGCCCTCGGCACCCTCTCGTATGAGGATTTCGAGACCCCGGAGTTCTGCGGCACATCCTGCCACGTGGACTTCTACAGGCAGTGGCAGCAAGCCATGATGTCGCAGGCCTACACGCACCACTGGGACGAGATCGAGTACTTCCATCTGGCCGTGCCGCACGCCGAGAAGGACCCGAAGGTGGCCGGCGTCAGAGCCGGCTGCAACGGGTGCCATGCCCCCACGGCCTTTCTGGCGGGGGATGTGCCTCCCCCCCGCCCGTCCGAAGGGAGCCGCGCCAACGAATCGGTTTCCTGCGACGTGTGCCACACGGCAACGGGCTTCATTGGCGAGGTGCCCCACAACTTCAACTTCATCTCCCGGCCGGGCCCCGTGAAGTACGGCCCCCGCGCGGGGGAGGATTCCCCGGTGCACCGGACGGAATCGTCCGATTTCATCCGGAGCGCGGAGCTCTGCGGGACCTGCCACAATGAGAAGAGCCCGTACGGGGCCTGGGTGAAGTCCACGCACCTGGAGTGGAAGGAGGGGCCGTATGCGGAGGCGGGCGTGCGATGTCAGGACTGCCACATGACCCGGGCCCCCGGAGCCGTGGCGGAGCTCCTCCCCGCCGTCCCGGACGCCAGGCAGCACCTCTTCCACGGGGCGCACGACCCCGGCAAGGTGCGGGGTACCGTGGAGCTGCGGGTCCATCCCGATGTGCGGGAGGCGGAGCCGGGGGAGAGCGTCCGGATCACGGTGGCCCTGTTCAACCAGAAGACGGGGCATAAGTTCCCCACCGGTTCGGCGGAGGAGCGCCTGGTCTGGCTCCACGTGGAAGCCGTGGACGCGGCGGGCCACATCCACCACCTTCCCGTGGACAGGAAGGGCTTTGACGGAGAGGACTATACCATTGCGGCCGATGTGCGCGCCTACCAGGACCTGGGGATTCCCCTGAACCTGGAGGGCTTCGGAGGGATCCAGAGAGACGGTGTTCCCGCAGGCGACCGCATCTTCCGGCTCCCCTACCTGGACCCCGAAGGCCGCATGACCATCATGCAGTGGAACACCGCCTCCTTCGGCCCCGACTACCGGATCGGCCCGCGGGAGACAAAGACCGAACACTGCACATGGAGGATTCCCGAGGACATCGCCCCGGGGCCGCTCACTGTGTATGCGGTGCTCAACTACCAGAAACTCCCCCGCCCCGTGGCGGAATTCCTGAAGGTGCCGCTGGAGGAGGCGGAGATCATCGAGGTGAACAGGCACACCACGTCCCTGACCATACTCCCGTAGGAGAAGAGCCATGAACAACCGTTTGCTCCCGGGGCTGGCGGCGGCCCTGCTGGCTGCACCCGCGGACCCCGCGGGGGCCATCCCCGCCTTCGCCCGCAAGTACGACATGTCCTGCACCACCTGTCATGCCCCGGCGCCCAAGCTGAAGGCGTACGGGGAGGAGTTTGCCGGGAACGCCTTCCGACTGGCCGACAGGGAGTCCCCGCGCGCATACCGCTCCACGGGGGACGCGGAGCTGATGCTCCTGCGGGATTTCCCCCTGGCCGTCCGGCTGGACGGAGCCGTCCGCTGGCAGCCCCAGGCCTCGGGCCGCACCGATATCCAGGCGCCCTACCTCATGAAGCTCCTCTCGGGAGCCGAGATCTGGCACGACGTGGGGTACTACTTCTATTTCTACTTCAACGAGCGGGGGGACGTGGCGGGTGTGGAGGACGCCTATATCGTGTTCAACGACCTCTTCCACTCGGGCCTGGATGCGGCCGTGGGTCAGTTCCAGGTCTCGGATCCCCTCTTCAAGCGGGAGCTGCGGCTCACCCTGGAGGACTATGAGATCTACCGGACGGCTCCGGGGGATTCGCGGATCAATCTGGCCTACGACCGGGGGGTGTTCCTGTCCTACGCGCTTCCGACGGGGACCGACATCGTGCTGGAGATCCTGAACGGAAACGGGATCCCGAAGGCGGACGACGCACGGAACTTTGATCGGGATCTCTACAAGAACCTCATGCTGCGCATCTCGCAGGACGCCGGCGCCGCGCTGCGCATCGGCGGATTCGGTTACTGGGGGAAGGAAGCGGGCGGGGCGGTCAACACCGTCTGGATGGCGGGGCCGGATCTCACCATCTCGCTGGAGCCTCTGGAGATCAACGCGCAGTATGTGGAACGGAGAGACAACAACCCGCTGTTCCTCGCGCAGAGATCCTGGCGCACGACCCGGGGAGGGATGGCGGAGATCATCTACACACCCGGGGGAGACCGGAGCTCCTGGTACGCTGCGGGGCTGTACAACCGGGTGACCACCCAGGGAGAGCAGGCCTTCCACACCCTCACGGCGCACGGAGGCTATCTCCTGGCCAGGAACATCCGGCTCTACGGGGAGTACACGTACGATCTGGAAGTCCGGGCGAGCGCCCTCAGCGCGGGCTTCGCGAGCGCATTCTGAGGGGCATCCCAATTATTCCAAGAAGGCTCCCATTCTCAGGAATCCCGCCGCTCCCCTGTTCATCCGGCGGGCCTTCTCTTCCCCGGCGGGGAGGCATTCGGGCTCATGGCATGAGAGTTGGAGAAGCGTGGGGCGGTGCGCCCTGTTGAGAATCTCAACATGCGCCCCGCCGCTACAGGCGGAAGAACAAGTTCCACAGAAACCGGACCCGACAGATGCCCCCAGAGAGACCTGCGAGGAAGAACAGAGGCGCGGTGGTCATCACGGCGGAGCGGTGCAAGGGGTGCGGCTTCTGCATCGAGTTCTGCCAGCAGGGAGCGCTCAAGTTCTCGGAGCAGTACAACGCCAAGGGCTATCATCCCCCGGTGCTCGTATCGCAGGATGCCTGCACCGGATGCAACGTGTGCGGGCTGATGTGCCCCGACTTCGCCGTTTTCGGATTCGTGCAGAAAAAGAACGCAAGGAAGGTGGAATCATGACAGCCGATCCGCGGGGAGTGCTCACCGGCCACCACTTCCTGGACGGGGACCACGCCTGTTCGGAAGGGGCCATCGCCGCCGGATGCCGGTTCGTGGCGGGGTACCCCATCACCCCCTCCACGGAGGTGGTGGAGCGGATTGCCCAGCGCTTTCCGCATGTGGGGGGGATGTTCATCCAGATGGAGGACGAGATTGCATCCTCCATCGCCATTCAGGGAGCGGTCTGGGGTGGGAAGAAGGCCATGACGGTGACCTCCGGCCCCGGATTCTCTCTCATGATGGAGCACATCGGGCTGGCGGCGATGACCGAGACTCCCTGCGTCTTCGTGGACGTCCAGCGCGCAGGCCCCTCCACGGGACTCCCCACCCAGCCGGCGCAGGGAGACATGATGCAGGCCCGGTGGGGCTCGCACGGGGACTACGGGGTGATCGCCCTCTGCCCCAACTCACCCCAGGAATGCTTCGACCTGACCATCCGGGCGTTCAACCTCTCGGAGGAGTTCCGGGTCCCCGTGCTGTTCATGATGGACGAATGCGTGGGGCACATGACCGAACGGGTGGTCATCCCCGAGGCCTCCGCCATTCCGATCACCCCCCGCCGCTTCTACACGGGCCCCCGCGAGGAGTACCTCCCCTTCCAGGCGGGCCCGGATCTTGTCCCCTCCATGGTGAAGGCGGGGGACGGGTACCACATCCACGTGACGGGCCTGACGCATGACGAGCGCGGATACCCCGCCATGACGGTGGCCGCCCAGGGAAAGCTGGTCCCCCGCCTGGTGAACAAGATCCGCACGAACGCCCACCGGATCCAGGATTACCATGAAGACGGCATGGAGGACGCCGAGGTGGCGGTCGTCACCTACGGCATCTCCAGCCGCACGGCCCTCCCTGCCATCGAGCAGGCGCGGAAGGAAGGCCTCCGGGTGGGGCACCTCCGCCTGGTGACGGTCTGGCCCTTCCCCGAGCAGCGCATCCGGGAGCTGGCCGGACGGGTGCGGGCCTTCGTGGTGCCCGAGCTGAATCTGGGACAGATGGTGTACGAGGTGGAACGCTGCGCGGGCGGCAGGGCGCAGGCGCATCTGGTGGGCCATCCTGGGGGGGGAGTGCACACCCCGCGCGATATCCACGCCGCCATCCGGCGGTCCCGAGAGGAGTAAGAGCCATGCTGGAGACAATCTACGACCACGACGAGGGGATGCCGGTCAACACGGTGGAGGAGTTCCTCCGGATGGACCGGATGCCGCACATCTGGTGCCCGGGATGCGGCATCGGCACCACCGTCAACTGCTTCGCCCATGCCCTGGAGACAAGCGGCCTGGACCTGCAGAAGGTATCGGTGGTGTCGGGTATCGGGTGTACGGGCAGGGTGGCGGGCTACATCAACCTGGACTCCTTCCACACCACCCACGGAAGGGCCATTCCCTTCGCCACCGGCCTCACGCTGGCCAACCCCTCCCTCAAGGTGGTGGTATACAGCGGAGACGGGGACCTGACCGCCATCGGGGGAAACCACTTCATCCACGCCGCGCGGCGGAACGTGGACATGACCGTGATCCTGGTGAACAACTTCATCTACGGCATGACGGGGGGACAGGTGGCCCCCACAACCCCCATGACCGCCACCGCCTCCACCACTCCCTACGGCAACTTCGAGCACTCCTTCAACCTTCCCTATCTGGCGGAGTCGTGCGGGGCGGTGTATGTGGCGCGGTGGACGGCCTTCCATGTCCGCCAGCTCACCAAGGCAATCAAGGAAGCCCTCGCCAAGCGGGGCTTCTCGTTCGTGGAGGTGCTGGCTCCCTGCCCCACGCTCTACAGCAGAAGGAACAAGCTGGGGGACGGCCTGGAGCAGATGATGTACTACCGCGATGCAAGTGAGATCAGAAACGGGGCCGACACCAGGACCGCGGCCCTGGACTTCCAGGGAAAGATCGTCGTGGGCAAGTTCGTGGACGCGGAGCGGCCCACCTACCTGGATGCGATGAACGAGTACTATGCGCGAAAACTGGGCGGCGCGTACACTCCCTACAACGGATAGCGGACAGCCATGGCGCGTGCGGAAATCAAGATCGGGGGCTTCGGGGGACAGGGGGTCATCCTGAGCGGCTACATCATCGGCCGGGCGGCGGCCATCTACGATGGGAAACACGCCACGATGATTCAGGCCTTCGGACCCGAGGCGCGCGGGAGCGCGTGCAGCGCCCAGGTGATCGTGGCGGACGAGCCGGTGGCGTATCCCTACATTACCGCCCCAGAGATCATGATCGTGCTCTCGCAGGAGGCGTACTCCAAGTTCTCCCCGGAGCTTGCGCCGGGCGGCCTGCTGGTCACAGACCAGGAGCTGGTCACCCCCCACAACCTCCGGAGGGACATCCGCCACTTTGCCATCCCCGCCACCCGCTTCGCCGAAGAGCTGGGGAAGAAGATGGTGGTCAACAGTGTCATGATGGGCTTCTTCGCGGCCGTGACCGGGGTCGTGGGAAAGGACGCCCTCCGGCAGGCGGTGGAGGCATCCGTTCCCTCAGGCACCGGAGAGCTGAACCTGAAGGCCTTCGACCGGGGCCTCGCCTACGGGGAGGAGCTGCTGACCCGCCGGAACAGGGAGAGCTGAAGGGGCTCGGGAGCCGGAGGCGGGATTTCCCGCTCCGCGAGCCGCCGCTCGAGCGCATCCACATTCCACCCGAAGGGTCCCAGCAGGGTCTCCATGGCCTTGAGGGCCAGCCGGGTGTACGCCCCGATGTCATACCCCTCCTCGAACGCGTAGAGCCCGAGGGGGAGCGCCTTCAGCGGCTTCTTCCGTCCCGAGGCATCCACCAGCACATACTCCACCGTCTCCCCCGGCCGGAGGGAGACGCCGGCCTCCTCCAGGGCCCGGATCGCGTCCGCCCCGGCGGTGCGGTGCCGGTATTCCGCCGGATCCAGGGACAGACGGCAGCGGATGACCAGATCCAGGGGATCCGCGCGCCCCGCGCGGAGCAGACCCAGAAACTCCTCCGCCGCAGCCAGCATCCCGGGCACCAGGGCCTCCACCTCCCGCGCTCCCCGTGCGTGCTCCAGCACGCGCAGCATCTCCCCCTGCATGCGCTTGATGAAGGGGGGAGTGTCGCGCCTCCGCATCTCGATCCCCCGGATCTTGATTTCTCCGCTCCCGTAGTACCCCACATACCGGTTGGCCGTGGGAGCGCGCGGATCGGCTTTTCCCGGCGGAAAGAGGATCCAGTTGTAGATGCCCTCCAGGGAGAGATCGATGCCGGTGGCGGCGCTGATCACTCCCGCCAGCTCTTCGTATCCGGCCTCCGTGGCCCCCGCCTTGTGCAGCCAGAGGCAGTCCACCATGGCGTGGAGCAGGCGGTACCCCCGCTCTTCCGCCATCTCTTTGGCCTTCAGGAGGGCCTCGCGGGAGTAGGCGTTTACCGTCTCGTGCGCCTCGATGCGCCCGAACCGGGCGTTCTTGTATCCGAGGTATCCGAAACAGGTGACCAGCATCCATTTCAGGGCGCTCTGGCGGCGGTCGTACAGCACCCAGGCGGGATCCCCCGCCTTCCGGAGCCGCTTCTTCTCCCTCTTGTACAGGGCGCGCCGGCGCACCACCGCCTCCAGGGTGGCCGGGACGATGCCCCTCCGCCGCTCGCACACCGTATAGCCAAGCTCCGGCACCGTCCGGTTGGTGCAGCATGGGCAGTTCACCGTTTCGGGCGACACGTTGTGCACGACCATGATGGTGGGATACATGGAGACAAAATCCAGCTCCGCCACCTGCTCGTGATATCCCATGAGGGGCTGGAAGATGAGCCCTCCGCGGTCGGCCGCCAGGAGCGTGGCGGCCGGCTTGAAGTCCTCCGGCTCCCTTTTCTTTGCGGGAATCAGATACCCGTTCCGCACCGCCCAGGAAAGCTGCAGGGAGGAAAGGGCGGATCCAATGGTGGTGCGGGACTGGTGCTGCACGGGAAGCTGGGTCAGCCGGGCAATCTCCGCCACCCCCTCCAGCTCCGCCTCGTCCATCATGAAGGAGTTGGCCCGGTCCAGGTGCCAGCGGCCGGCCAGCTCGAAGGCCCCATCCCTGTGCACCACCTGCCCGTAGGCCGAGTAGCTGGATTCCCGCGTGGTGCGGTATTCCGCTCCGCCGTCCCGGTTCAGCATCAGAGGGATTCCCTCTTCCCGGGCCTGCCGCGCCAGGAGGGGAAGCAGGACGGCGTCCCCGTGCTCCGTCAGGATGATGTCGGGATCGCAGCGGCACAGATGGCGGTTCAGGGCGTGCAGGACATCGGCCGGAGAGCGGCCCTCCAGATCGTAGGTGCGGCCGTCATACCCCACCTCCAGACGGTGCACGCGGCGGTGCTTCGGGGAAACAACATCGGGCCTGTCGGTCAGGGTCATGACGGCAAGAGGAGGGATCGTGTAGTCCACGGCCTCCCGGCTGTCCTCCAGATCCCAGTCCGCCAGCCGGCCCTCCCCGTCCAGCCGGTACCGGCCGTAGGCCAGGGGGAACAGCCCCGTAGAGTAGAGAAACATCTGCGGCAACGGGATGTCGGAGTCAAAGAACACAAAGTGCGGAAAGTGCCGCTCGAGGCGCCGGACCACCAGGCTCAGGCCGAGGGGATCGGCCACGCGCACCCGGAGGACCTCCCACTCCTCATCCCGGTACAGGTCTTTCCGGCGCAGGCGATCCAGCTCCACCCGGCAGGGAAGGGAGGAGATCAGGCCCTCCAGGCGCCGCTCTTCCCGGCCCGCAAGGCGCATGTAAAAGAAGGGGGTAAAGGGGGCGCGGCAGACATGCTTCACCCCCTCCCGATCCACCAGCCAGAGAGTGAGGCCCTCCGCAGACGGGTAGAGATCAAAGAGCCATCCGTGCACCGTATGTTCCACCGCTTCCCCCCGCGCAGGCGCCCTTTCCCTCTTCAGGGGAGGGTGCCCGGCCGGCACCCGCCCGGGCCCAGGCGGCTCTCCAGGGCGCGGATCGCCTTCTGTTGCATGACCAGCATGGACATCACGATGCTCTCAAAGGGGACGGGGCGGGCGGCATACGCGCTCCCCGCAAGCTGCATGCGGGCCGCCCGCCACAGATCATCCAGGGCCTCCTGATCCTCCCGCCGCAATCCCCTGCGGAACTTGGCCCAGCTTTCCATCTCGGCCTGGAGAACCATGGTGAAGGTGGGAACGGTGCGGCCCATCCCTATGCCTCCCGCCCCGGATGAAGGGCACGTGCGCGGGTCAGGGCGGTTCCCGCCTCCCCCGCCGTCAGCATAAACACCTCGTCCATCCTCCCGGCCAGGGCGGGAAAGAGACTCCTCCGCTCGACCGACGCCGGCTTCACGTCACGCGAGGCAAGCAACACGGCGACGTTCCGTCTCCGCAGGGCATCCAGCGCGGCCAGGATTCTCCGCACGCTGTGCCGCACCTCGAAGAAGGGGGCCTGATCGTCGTAGAACGTATCCAGCAGGCCGAACACCACGGCCACCGGAGCCCCCGTCCGTTCCACAAACGCCGGCAGCCGTTCGGTGATGGTGGCTTCCATCTGGTAGCAGGTGAAGGCCCGCGCCACGTGGATGTTCCGCAGGAGATCCTCCGGACGAACCCGCCCTCCCGCCATGCGGCGGGCGATCCCGGCCAGGTAATAGAGGTCGAACCTGTTGGTCCCGTCCACCAGCGCCACCGGAATCCCGCGCCGCAGCACAGAGGAAGCGGCATACAGGGAGAGGCGGAACACCCCCCGGGTGTTGCCGTGCAGGCAGAACAGCTTGCCGGGGGGCGCGGCCGCAAAGCAGCGGGCCAGAGCCGCCGGAGGGATTGTTCCCTGCGCGGATGCAGGAGTCGGAGAGCCGGTTCCGGAGGCCGTCATGCCGCACGGTTCCGGAGAATGGAACGCCCCGCAAGATCCGCGTTCACACCGTGCAGCAGCAGGGCCAGGGCGGGCAGGGCATACCACCCCTCCCCCATGTACAGGGAGAGCTCTCTCCCATCCCGCAGGCAGCGGCGGATGAGTTCCTGCAGGGCGGGGATGGGCTCCGGCCGCGGATCGACCCGCACCACCACCGGTTCCCTCCCCTTTGGAATCTCCGGAAGAAAAGGACGGGAGGGGCACACCGAAAGCACACGCCCCCACAGGCAACCGCGCAGCATGCCGGAGCACCAGGAGACGGCCTCTTCCTCCCCTTCCACCGCACAACGGCAGGAGGGGGGAAGGGCGCGCAGAAACCGTTCCAGCCCCATGCGGAAATCCTCCGCGGAGCGCGCTCCCGGACATCCCTCCGGGGAGACAACGACCAGGGAAATGGAGGCGGCCGGGAAAGGGAGGCTGGCGGAGGCAGGAAGGGGCACGGAGAATGCGGAGAACGGGGTGCGGGGGGACACCAGGGCGGCGTACCGGAAAGGGCCGGGGCGGAGGAACTCCGCGCCCAGACAGACCGTCGGAAAGACCCCCGCGCAGGAATCCAGGGATGAGGCGCAGCAGGTCACCCCGATGTGGATGCCGTGCCGCGCCCAGGCCCGCAGGTATGCCGCAAGCAGGCCCACGGTCAGCTCCGTCTCTCCCAGCCGGAAGGCCGCCATACCGTCGTTCCATTCGCACACACATCCTCCGTTCACGGTCCGCCCGCCGGGATGCGCGTCCCCTCCCCGGCGGAACACGGCAATGCTCCGGGAAACATGCGCGGACGCCTCAGCCGGCAAGGGCGTAGTCACGCGCCGCGCAGGCGCTGCACAACCCTCCCGAGGTGCGCCGCCCCGAGCACTCGGGGCAGAGCGCCAGGCTTCGGGGCAGGCAGTCGGGGCAGTACGGCTCCCCGTGCAGTTCCTCGTCCGCCGCGCCGTAGAACTCCTCCAGCTCCAGGACGTTCAGGGGATGATCACAGGCACAGCAGGCCGCAAAGGAGAGGGTGCGCAACCGCTCCACACGAGTCATATCATGCTCCCGGATATGGTGGCACTGACGATGCACAGACAGGATACGACATTTTTGTCGTTCTGTCAAGACCCCGAAGAACATTTTTGTCGTCTTTCTTTGCTTCTCCCAACCGCCTTTCGTATCTTGCAGCGCATGCACACGGATCACACCGCCGAAACCCGGGAAGACCCTCTCTCCGCATCCGGCATGCTGGCGGGCATTCTGTACCGTCCGGGAG
>JBAVEL010000156.1:0-33023 GCA_049587715.1 Bacteroidota bacterium | reverse complement strand
GTCCACAACCATCTCCTACCGGCTCGGCTCCCGCCAGACGGTGCACCTCAGCGTATGCGATATCCTGGGAAGGGAATTGGCGGTCCTGGTCCGGGGAGAGCAGGAAGCCGGGCTCCAGACGGCCCGCTGGAACGCAGGGACCCTGGCCGCCGGGGTGTACTTCTTCCGCCTTCGCTCGGGAACCACAGTGACGGCGGTGAAGGCGGTCCTCGCCCGCTGAGCCCCGCCAGCGGCGGAGGGGGTTGATTGACCGTCCCCGCCCGTTTGGCTATATTCCCTCCATGCAGCTCGGAAACCTGACACTCCATCGGCCCCTGATGCTGGCGCCGATGGAGGACGTGACAGACACCCCCTTCCGCCTCCTCTGCAGGAGGATGGGTGCGGATGTTGTCTACACGGAGTTCGTCAACGCCGAAGGGCTTGTGCGCGGGTCCGACAAGACCAGGCGGAAGATGCTGTTCCTGGAGGAGGAGCGTCCCTGCGGAATCCAGATCTACGGAAGCGCTGTGTCTTCCCTGGACGGTGCGGCCCGGCTTGCGGAGAGCTACGACCCCGACATCATCGACATCAACTGCGGGTGCTGGGTGAAGGATGTGGCGCTCCGGGGGGCGGGAGCGGGGCTCCTGAGGGACCTGCCGCGCATGGAACAGATTGCCCGCGCCGTTGTGCGGGCCGTGCGGAAGCCCGTGACCCTGAAGACCCGGCTGGGATGGGATGCCGGGAGCATCCGCATCGTGGAGGTGGCCCGCATGTGCGAGCAGGCGGGGATCGCGGCCCTCACCGTCCACTGCAGGACCAGGGAACAGGGGCTCCGGGGAACGGTGGACTACACATGGATTCCACGCATCAAGGAGGCCGTTTCTCTTCCTGTCATCGTGAACGGGGATATCCTCACCCCGGGGGATGTGCGCCGCGTTCTGGAGGAGACGGGGGCCGACGGCGTCATGATCGGACGGGGGGCCATGTCCAATCCCTGGATATTCCGCCAGGCGAAGCACCATCTCGCCACAGGGGCCCTTCTCCCGGAACCGACCCTCCGGGAGAGGGTGGAGCTCCTGGCGGAACACCTGCGCCTGGCAGTGGAGATGAAGGGAGAGAGAAAGGGGGTCCTGGAGCTCCGGAAGCACTATGCCGGTCTTCTCCGGGGTCTTCCCCATGTATCCCGCGTCCGCACCGAGCTCATGCAGTTCACGGAAGCCCGGCCCATCCTGGAGCATCTCACCAGCTTTCTGGATCTGTACAGCCCTGGGGCTTCCCATGCGGAGAATCAGGCCTGAGGGGCGCGGACCCCACGCGGGACGAAGGCATGCAGTCTTGTTCTTCCCCGGCCTTTTTCGTATGGTGACGGTGTTCTTCCCCTGCTTATGACCCGCGCCGAGCGATGCACGACAGGAAAAGCGTTGCCGCCGTGCTCGAGGAAATGGGAACACTCCTCGAGATCCAGGGGGCACTTGCCTTCAAGGCACGGGCCTTTCACCGGGCCTCCCGCTCCGTGGAAGGGATAACAGCCGATCTGCGCACGCTCGCACGGGAGGGACGCCTGAGGGAGCTGGCCGGGGTGGGGGAAGGTATTGCCCGGGTGATCACGGAGCTCCTGCTGGAGGGCCGCTCCCGGGAGCACGAGGAGCTCCGGGCGGCTCTCCCTCCGGGAGTCCTGGAGATGCTCCGGATCCCCGGCCTGGGTCCGCGGAAGGTCGCAGCTCTTCATCGGGAGCTTCGTATCGGAACCCTGGAGGACCTGGAGGAGGCGGCCCTGTCCCACCGCCTGGCCCGGCTGAAGGGCTTCGGGGAGAAAACGGAGCGGAACATCCTGGAGGGAATCGGGCTTCTCCGTAAGAGGAAGGACCGGTACCTCTACGCGGAGGCGGCCGCCACGGCGGGGTCGGTGCACGCCTTCCTCATGGAGCAGCCCGGGGTGGTCCGGGCGGACCTTGCGGGGAGTCTCCGCAGAAGCTGGGAAACCGTCGGGGATATCGATGTGGTGGTAAGCGTGGAAGGGCGCCACAGGGCGCGCCTGGTCCGGCAACTCCTCTCGCATCCCGAGGTGGCGTCGGTGCTGGCCGGGGGCACCACCCGGGTGAGATGCCGCCTCCACAGCGGCATCCAGTGCGATGTGCGCTTTGTGCGCGAGGAGGAGCATCCCTTCGCTCTCAACTACTTCACCGGGAGCAAGGAGCACAATCTCGAACTGTGGTCTCTTGCCCGTTCCCTCGGATTCAGCCTGAACGAATACGGGCTCCGGCGGGCCTCGGGCTCCTCGGGGAAGAGCAGACAGGCGGGGCCCCCGGTATGCGAGAGCGAGGCGGACCTGTACCGTGTGCTGGGCCTGGACTACATCCCCCCCGAGCTCCGGGAGCATATGGGGGAGGTGGAGGCGGCCCGGCATCATCGGTTGCCCCGCCTGGTGGAGTGGAGCGACATCCGGGGCACGTTCCACTGCCATACCACCTGGAGCGATGGGCTCCACTCCGTGGAGGAGATGGCTCTGGCAGCCCGTGCGCTGGGGTGGGAATACCTGGGAATCGCGGACCACAGCCGGGCGGCCTCGTACGCGGGAGGCCTCTCCGAGGAGCGCCTGCGGGAGCAGGGGGGGGAAATCGAGCGGGTGAACCGCGCCATGCCGGGCTTTCGCGTGTTCCGTGGGACCGAATGCGACATTCTGCCGGACGGCTCTCTGGACTGGCCTGAACGCGTTCGGGCCGGGCTGGACTTTGTGGTGGTCTCCGTACACAGCGGTTTCCGTATGAGCGAGGCGGCCATGACCCGGCGGATTATCACGGCGCTCGGGCAGAAGCATGTCACCATGCTGGGCCATCCTACGGGGCGGTTGCTGCTCGAGCGGGAGGGGTACCCGGTGGATGTGCGGGCGGTGATTGACGCGGCCGCGGAGTACGGCCGGATGATCGAGATCAACGCGCACCCGACGCGCCTGGACCTGGACTGGCGCTGGTGTGGGTATGCGCGGGAAAAGGGGGTCCTTCTGGCCATCAACCCGGACGCGCACACGACGGCGGGCCTGGCGGATGTCCGGCTGGGCGTGGGGGTGGCACGGAAGGGGTGGCTCGAAAAGGTGCACATCCTGAATACGCAGGGGGCGGAGGGCGCGGCGGGACTGCTCCGCCGGGCCGCGGAGGGATCACGTGGCGGATGAGTTCAACAGGGAACGAATCATCGGGCGGCTGAGCGACCATGCCGCCGAGCTGGAGGGGCTGACGCAGGGACTCTCGCCGGCGCTCCTGCGGGAGCGGACCGTCGAAGGGCGCTGGTCGCTGCATGAATACGTGGTCCGGCTCTCCATTCTCCAGGATTTCTATATCGAGCGCATCGCCCGGATTCTGGTGGAGAAGGAGCCCTCCCTGGGAGAGCCCCCGCACGAATCCGGAGACGGGTACCTTGTTTGTGACTTCCAGAGCCACTTTGTCTCATTCCGGGAACAGAGGAAGACCCTTGTCACGCTTCTCCGGTCCCTGGAGGCGAAGCAATGGGACCGGGAAGGGTCCCATCCGAACCTCCGCCACTATACCGTGGAACTGTGCATGGAATCCCTCATGCGGCGGGAGGAGGAGATACTCTACCAGATGTTCATGGTGCTGTTCGGAATGAAGGAGTGAATCATGCCACCCTTTCAGCGGCATGTATTTGTATGCGTCCATGAGAGGCACCCGGGGGATCCGCGGGGATGCTGCCGGGCGCGATATGCCGAAGAGGTGCGGGACGTCCTCCGCTCGGAGCTGAACAAGCGGAACCTGGGCGCAGCCGTGCGCGCCAACAACGCAGGCTGTCTGGATGCCTGCGACTTCGGCGTGGCCATGGTGATCTATCCCGAAGGAATCTGGTACGCCGGTGTGACTCCCGAGGATGTGCCGGAGATCGTGGAGCAGACGGTGGTGGGGGGCCGGGTGATAGAGCGACTCCTTGCCCCGGCGGCGCGGTTCCGCCCCTCCGCCATGGAGTTCGGGGCCCTCGGCGGGCTGCCCGGGACGGAGTGCCCATGAGGAGGCCGCCCGGCCGGGCCGGACGCCCCGGGGCGGAGAATGAGGCGGGCCGCAGGCGAAGAGCGGGGCTCATCCTCCGGCGGCTCCGGAGGGAATTCCCGGGGGCTGCCACGGCGCTCCGTCACGGGAATCCATTCCAGCTTCTGGTGGCCACCATCCTCTCCGCGCAATGCACCGATCAACGGGTGAACATGGTGACGCCGGCGCTCTTCGAGCGCTATGAGGGTCCCGCAGACTTCGCCCGCGCCGCCCTCCCGGAGCTGGAGCGGCTGATTCACTCCACCGGGTTCTTCCGGATGAAGGCGCGGAACATCGCGCGCGCGAGCCGGGCTCTTGTGAAGAGGCACGGAGGGAGGGTTCCGCGCACCATGGAGGAGCTTACCGCCCTTCCGGGTGTGGGCCGCAAGACGGCCAACGTGGTGCTGGGACAGGCATGGGGAATCGTCTCGGGGATCGTGGTGGATACGCACGTGCAGCGCACGGCGCGGCGGCTGGGATTAACGGATGCGACTGCGCCGGAAAAGGCGGAACAGGATCTGATGGCCGCTTTTCCACCAGCGGCATGGATTGAGATTGCGTCGGTGTTGATTCTGCACGGGCGGAAGACGTGCGGGGCCCGGCGGCCCGCATGCGACCGCTGTTCCCTGGCTGATGTGTGCCCCTCCGCCTCCTTGGCGGGGGAGGGCGCGAGCCGGGGTTTCCGCCTGACGGGGGCCTGAGGGGTGGAGAACCGGCCCGGGGAGAAGGCTCCGTCCCCCCCGCGAACCCGCATCGCAGTGGGAGTGGCTCTCGCCTCCTTCCTGTCGGCCCTCGACACGACCATCCTTGCGACGGTCATGCCCACCGTCGTCTCCGAGCTGGGGGGGCTTCCCCTGTACGGATGGGTCTTCTCGGTGTATATGATCCTGGCGGCCGTGACGATGCCCCTCTGGGGAAAGCTGGCCGATGCCCTGGGGAGGAGGAGGGTTTTCTTCGGGGCCCTCTCCACGTTCATGCTCGGATCGGCCCTCTGCGGCACCTCAGGCGCCATGCTCGATCTCATCGTGTTCAGAGGGATCCAGGGTGTCGGAGCAGGAGGGCTGGCTTCGGTTCCGTTCGCCATTCTTGCCGGTCTGTATCCGGTGAAGGAGCGGGGGAGGGTGCTCGGACTTCTCTCTTCCACCTGGGGCGTGGCCAGCGTTCTGGGGCCGCTTGCGGGGAGCTTCATTGTTCTCCATCTCCCCTGGCAATGGGTCTTCTACGTGAACCTGCCCCTGGGCGTGGCTTCCCTGCTGACGGTGCGTGCCTTCTATGCGGAGCCCCCCCGCGCGCGGGGTCAGACCCTGGATTATGCCGGAGCCGGCCTGTTGTGTCTTACGGTTCTCTCGCTGCTGCTGGCCTTCAAATGGCTGGGGAGGGGCGGAGGAGGATCGGCATGGATGGGAGCAGCCGCCCTTGCGTGTTTCGGCGCTGGACTCGCGTTCTTCCTGAAACAGGAGGCCCGGGCCGAGAACCCAGTGCTGGAGCTTGAGTTCTTCCGGAAGCGGGTCTTCTGGCTGTCCAACCTGATCGGCGCCATCGCCGGGTGCGCGGTCTTCGGGGTCATCGCCTTTGCCCCGCTCCTCGCCCAGGTGACGGGAGGGGGCAGTTCCATCGGCGCCGGTCAGGCGATTACGGCTCTCTCCCTCTGCTGGTCTTCAGGGAGCGTCTTCTCGGGACGGGTGGTCCACCGTGCGGGAGAGAGGCGCCTGATCCTGCTGGGGATGGCCGTCATGGGGGCGGGATTCGGCGTGATGCTGATGGGGGAGGAGACCCTCGACACGGGACGTCTGTTACCCGGCATGGGAGCGGTCGGGCTCGGAATGGGTCTCTTGGTGACGCCTCTTCTCCTCGCCGTGCAGCACAGCCTGGATCCGGCGCACGTGGGCGTGGCCACAGCCACCCAGATGCTCTCCCGGAGCATTGGCGGGGCACTGGGCGTGAGCATCACGGGTGCCGTGGTTTCCCATCTTCTGGCTTCGCGCATCGGTGACCTTCTCTCGGCGGGGGGTCTGGCGGGCGCTCCTTCCGCCCCCGGGGGGGGTGCCTGGGAGCCGCAGGAGCTGTTGGCGGCGGAGAACCTGGCGGGCATGCCGGCGGCCGCACAGGCACTGGTGGTGAATGCCTTCTCGTCGGCCGTGCAGGGGGGGTTCCTGGTCGGGCTGGCCGTTGTGTGCGTCGGTTTCGGGGCCGCCCTCTTCCTTCCCCCCTCGTCGCTGCGGCATGAGGCGCGGGGCCCCGGCGGACAAACGGAGGACAAGGCCGGATCCGGGGTGTGAGAAGGCGGCTCCGCGCTTGCATTCCGCCCTCCAATGAATATATTTGTTCGTTCCGGCCTTTTTTTGGCCCCCTCTTCCACGGGCGACAGATTCGATGACGCATCCGGTCCCGGCTTTGACGGCTCCCTCCGGCCACGGCCACATTGCTCCCCGGTGAACGGCGTGGGCTCCGCACACGAGACTCTCGGCGTCTCAAGGATTTTCTCCAGACCGCATCCGGAAGGCGTGCGCATTGCCGGGGTGCAGTTCTCCCCCGACGGGAGTCTCCTTGCCTATCTCCGGACGGACCCGGGCGGGGAGGAGATGGAGCTCTGGGTCTACCCCGTGCCGGGAGGCCCCGCCCGGCGTCTTCTGAGGCCTGCGGACCTGGGGGGTGCGGAAGGCAGGATTCCGGATGAGGAACGGATGGTCCGGGAGCGCCTGCGGCGCACGGAGGAGGGCATCACCTCATTCGCCTGGACGGATGAGGGCAC
Organism: Bacteroidota bacterium; assembly: GCA_049587715.1. Taxonomy (GTDB): domain Bacteria; phylum Bacteroidota; class Ignavibacteria; order UBA10030; family UBA6906; genus JBAVEL01. The sequence continues at coordinate 26,258 of JBAVEL010000156.1, read as the reverse complement.
CGGTCTCCTCATCCCCTGGGGGGGAGGGGTCTGGCTGTACGAAATGGCGGGGGGACGCCTCGCCCGATTGCTCTCACAGGCGGATGCCTTTGATCCGCGGCTCTCGCCCGGAGGGAGGTACCTCTCGTTCGTCGCCGGGGGGGAGATCCGTGTCCTGGACAGAGGAACCTCCGGCATCCGCACCCTGACCTCCGGCGCCGCGCCCGGCATCACCAACGGCATCAGCGAGTTCGTGGCCCAGGAGGAGATGGGGCGGACCTCGGGCTACTGGTGGTCTCCCGACGGAACCCGGATCGCCTTCCTGCGCGTGGACAACCGGGGTGTGGAGGAATTCCGCATACCGCGTTTTCTCGAGGAGGGCACGGCCGTGGTCCCTCAGCCGTATCCTCGGGCGGGCTCTCCGAATGCGGAGGTGCGTGTGGGAGTTGTCGGTGTGGGAGGCGGAGGGGTCTCCTGGCTCGAGACAGCCTCCGGGGAGGACGCCTACATCGCCCGGGTCTCGTGGCATCCCGCGGGGGAACGGGTCATGGTGCAGGTGCAGAACAGGAGGCAGGACACGCTGCGGCTCTGGAGCATGGACCCCGGGGGAAAGGACCGCACCCTCCTCCTGACGGAGACGGACCCGCGGTGGGTGACGCTTCACGATTCCTTCCAGTGGATAGAGGACGGGAGAAGATTTCTCTGGGCCTCCGAACGAACCGGGTTCCGGCATATCTATTGCGCGGACCCGGACGGCGCCGGCCTCCGGCCGGTCACGGCGGGGGAGTGGGAGGTCCATGGACTTGCGGGGGTGGACGAGACGGCAGGCCGGGTGTACTTCAGCGCCGGGGACCCCTCGGCTCTGGAGAGGCGTCTGTGCTGGGCTCCCCTTGCGGGGGGGGACCCCCGCCCGGTGACGGTGGAGCCCGGCTGGCATGACTGCATCCTTGCCCCGGGTGCGCGGTGGGCGGCCGACCTCCACTCAACGGCCGACTCCCCTCCCTCGCTCCACCTTGTTGCGATCCCGGAGGGGACCCGCACGGAGGTGGAGCCCAACGCGGACCCTCCCGTGTGGCTCTCGGGGCTTCCCCGGATGGAGTTCCTCCGTGTCCCGGGAGGGGGGGGGACGGCCCTGAACGCGTTTCTTATCAGACCCCCGGAGTTTGATTCCGCCCGCCGGTATCCCCTCCTTCTGTATGTTTACGGGGGACCCACGGTGCAGATCGTGCTGAACCAGTGGGGCTCGGCGGGTGGAAGCGCGCGGACCCTGTGGCTCAGGATGGCGGCGACCCAGGGGATACTGGTGGCGGGGGTGGACAACCGGGGCACACCGGGACGGGGCAGGGCTTTTCAGGAGGGCGTGCGGGGCAGCTTGGGGCGCGTGGAGCTGGAGGATCAGCTGGCGGCGGTGGAGTACTTCCGGAGTCTGTCCTGCGTGGATTCCTCGCGCATCATGATCTGGGGGAAGAGCTACGGGGGAACCATGACGCTGGCGGCGCTCTTCCGCGCGCCGGGCGTGTTCCGGGCCGGGATGGCGCTGGCGCCTGTCACGGACTGGCGGAACTACGACACACACTACACCGAGCGCTATCTCGGCCTCCCTTCGGAGAACCCCGAAGGATACCGGGAGAGCTCCCCCATGACCCATGCGGGGGGGCTTGCTGCGGGGCTTCTGCTCGTCCACGGGATGGCCGATGACAATGTGCATTTCCGGGATTCCGTGCTCCTGGCCGATGCCCTTCAGCGGGCCGGCAAGCAGTTCCGCTTTATGGCCTACCCGCGAAGCACGCACGCCTTTGCGGGTGAAGAAACGGGAGCGCACCTGTATGCCATGCTCCTGGAGTACGTGAAGGAGCATCTCCTGGAGGCGAACGGGGGAGGGACTCCGGCCCCGTTGACGGCGGGCGCGCCGCATGACGTCCGGACCGATCCCGCGGATGCTCCGGCTGACACCTGAAGGAGAACACCATGGCCGCAGTCCTGAATCACAATGACCTCTATCGCCTCCCCTGGACGCTCCCGGATAACGCCATCAGCTGGCTGGAGCCTACCAGCGCGTGCAATCTGGCCTGCGACGGGTGCTACAGGAAGAACGAGAGCAACTCACACAAAACCCTGGAGGAGGTCCGGAAGGAGCTGGACACGTTCCGGCGGCTTCGCAAGACGGACGGTGTGTCCATCGCCGGGGGAGACCCCCTGCTGCATCCCGAGATCGAGCGGATTGTGGCCATGATTGCCGGGGACGGGCTGAAGCCCATCATCAACACCAACGGGCTCGCCCTGACGCCGGAGAAGCTCCGGGTCCTGAAGGCGGCCGGAGTAGCCGGATTCACCTTTCACATCGACAGCCGTCAACAGCGGCCGCACATGAAGGAGGGGACCGAGACGGAGCTCAACCAGCTCCGGCTCCGCTACGCGCGTATGCTCGCGGAAGTCGGGGGTGTTTCGTGCGCATTCAACGCAACGGTGTACGAGGAGACCCTGCAGGAAGTGCCCGAGATCGTGGCCTGGGGGCAGGAGCACATTGACATCGTGCACATTCTGGTGTTTATTGCCTACCGGGCCGCTCCCGTGCGGAAGGGGTACGACTACTTTGTGGGAGGGCGGAAGATCGACATGGCCCCGATCGCGTATGCCATCCGGGAAGACCGGCAGACGGGGATCCTCTCCACGGACATCGTGGAAGCCATCCGGGAGAGGTTCCCGGATTTCCAGCCCTGCGCCTATCTGAACGGCACCGAGCGGGCCGATCACTTCAAGTGGCTGCTGACAATGCGCATCGGGACACGGGAGCGGATCTACGGCCACACAGGTCCCCGGTTCATGGAGCTGGCGCAGACCCTCCACCACCTGCGGAAAGGCTCCTACCTTGCCTACACCCACCCCCAGGTACTGGCCCGGGCCAAGTCCATGCTCCTGCTTTCCCCGCTGGATCGAGGCATCAGTGCGGCCGCCTCGGCCTATCTGCACGATGTGGCATCCTCCCCGGGGCTCCTGTTCCGGCCCCTCCATCTGCAGTCCGTCATGATCATCCAGCCGGCCGACTTCATGCCGGGCGGGGCCCTGAGCATGTGCGACGGGTGTCCGGATATCACGGTGTGGGACAACCAGCTGGTCTGGTCATGCCGGATGGAGGAGCTGAAGACGTTCGGGGACTGGGTCCGCGCTGTTCCGGCGGAGGCCGGCGCCGGAGGACCTCCCCCCTCCGGGGATATCTCCAGAATTCATTGAGCGGAGGCCATTCGTGTTTTCCCTGCCATCGCCGGTGCGGATGTGGGAGCGGGTCGTCATTGCTCTCGCCGTCCTCCCGTTCCTTCTCCGGATCATGCTGGTATGGGTGGATTTCGAGCAACTGCTGGAAATCCCCGGACTCCTGGAGAACGACTGCTTCTACTACATGAACATCGCCGCCAACGTAGCCCAGGGGCGGGGATGGACGGCCGACGGTGAGACCCCCACCAACGGGTTTCACGCGTTGCACCAGGTGCTCTGTACCGGGTGTTCGTTCGTGTTCGGGGGAGGCAGTGCCGGCGCGCTGCGGGCGCTCCTTTCCATCCAGGTGGCGGTCTCGTTCGTCTGTATGCTCCTTCTGGCGCAAATCTGCCGGAGGTCCTGCGGCCGGTCGGAATGCCTGCTGGCCTCCTTTCTCTTTGCCTGGTGGCTTCCGCTGCTGAAATTCGGGAACAACGGCCTGGAGACGGTGCTGCAATTGCTGTGTCTCCTCCTCGTCTTCTCCTCCTTCATGAGGTTCAACGACTCCTTCACCCCGAGGGACGGACGGATCCTGGGGTTTCTTGCGGGCGCCAGCGTCCTTGCCCGTGTGGATATGCTTGCGCTTGTGGCCGGGCTCGTTCTGACGCTGGTGATACGGGGGCGGCGGACCCCCCAGCACGCCCGGGCGTTCAGCACTGCCCTCCGGTGGACGGCTGCCTCGGCGGTCTGCGCCGTTGCTCTGGCGGCCTCCCTGAACCTGGCGACCGGGGGATCTGTGCTTCCGGATGGCGGCATTGCGGCCGTGGTGGGGGCCCCGCTCCAGCCCGGTGCCATCAGCGGGCCGGCCGGCAATGTCCTGACCGCCGTCCAGGCCGTCTTCGCGGTGTGCCTCAGCCACCCGTTCGCGCAGTTGCTTGCCCCCTTCGGACTCCCGGATCCGCTGGCGGTCTTTCTGGCGGGCTCCCTGGTCCTCCTTTCCCTGATCGGCGGCCTCTCGTTCCGGGTTCCTTCGCCGGGCGGGTTTCACTATTTCATTCTGCTCGGCGCCTTCTACGGGATTGCGCTCCTCTCGTTCTATGTGGGAGTCCTCCCCGCGGTCTGGGCGTTCGACCGTTATCTCCTCCCCCTGGGAGCGGTTCTCCTGGTCGTGGCCGTCCCTGCCATCCGGCGCCTCCTGGGGCTGGTGGTGGACAGGGCGCGCGTGGCGGGAGGCCTCATCGTGCTGGGGCTCGGGATCTGGTATGCTTCGCCTTTCCTGGCCCGGTGGGCGGACTGGACGGCGGAGCGTGCGGACGTTGCGACGGCGGGGGAAGACGCCGGGTTCTCCGCAGGCGGGGTCTGCAGCTACCATGACCTGGGCATGTGGATGCGGGGGCACCTGGACCCCCGTGCCCGCGTGGCCATGTGGGAGGGGGCCCAGGTGGCATTCCTGGCTCCCCAGCGGATTCTCCACCTGGAGGGCGCCGTGAACCGGCCGGCTCTGCATGCCTGGAAGGGCGGGCGGCTGGAGGAGTATCTCAGGGCGCAGGCTGTGGACTACGTGGTGGACACGGAGCCCCGGATGGCCCTCATCCGGTCCCTGCTGCGGCATCCCGAGGAGACCCTGGTGTTGCTGGAGAGTTCACCGTGCGGACCCCGCGGGCTCCCCCTGTCACTCTACCGCTTGCGACGATAGGACCCTCCCATGGTCTCGATACTCCATTTCACGGAAAACGAAATCCGCCGGATCACCATCAAGGAGCTGGCCCAGCAGCTTCCCTCCCCTGCGGGGGTCATCTGGGTGGATCTGGAGGACCCCTCGGAGGCGGAGGAGGAAACGGTCCTCGTTTCCCTGCTGGATCTCCATCCGCTCGCGGTGGAAGACTGCCAGCGGGGCAGGGAGCCGGAAGGCCACCTCCCCAAGGTGGAGGATTTCGGCGACTACCTGTTGGTTATTTTCAATCCGATCGAGCGCACGAGGGGAATGGAGGATGCGGGTCCTGCAATGGGGATCAGCACAACCCAGCTCAGCGCCTTTCTCTCCAAGAAGATCCTGGTGACGCACCACTACAACCGGCTCCCGGCGGTGGTCTCTGCTGTGCAGGCCTGTGCCAAGAATCCCCAGGCGCTGGGGAAAGGTCCGGATTTCCTCTTCCACATGATCATCGACGACATCGTCAACAGCTACAACCCGATTCTGGATGCCCTGGATGAGGACATTGATGCCCTCGAAGAGCGGGTGCTTCAGGCGCCGGGTCAGGATGTCATGTTCTCGATTCTGGAGCTCAAGAAGAACATCATGACGGTCCGGCGGATTTCGGCCTACCAGCGGGAGATGCTCAGCCGGCTTTCCCGGGGGGAGTTCCCCCTCATTACCCTGGACGAAATGGTATACTACCGGAACGTGTACGACCACCTGGTGAGAATGAGCGATCTTGCGGACTCCTACCGGGACGTGGTGACAGGCCTGCTGGATGCCTACCTCTCCATCACCTCCAACCGCCTGAGCCAGGTGATGAAGGTCCTGACGATCATCTCCACCATCTTCCTGCCTCTGAGCTTCATTACCGGGTTCTTCGGGATGAACTTTCAATATCTCCCCGGCTCCGACTGGGAGTGGGGCGTTCCGGTGGCCGCTCTGGGAATGGCCGCGGTGGGTTTCGGCATGCTCTGGGTGTTCCGCCGGAGGGGGTGGATGTAGGTCGGGGGCGGTCCGGCCCGGCGGGCGGGATTGCGAACCTGTCGGGAGTTTCGTATACTGAACCCGCATGGAATCCGCGCCGGAGTCCTGCATTCCCGTGCGGGGTGCGGGGGACTCCCCTGGCGCGGGGAACCGGATCCCGGGTCGTTCACAGCACAGACGCGCACTTCCTTGCCTCTGCTCCTCCCCCTTCGACACACCATCCCCGAACCGCCATGCCTGCTCGCACCCGGGCGGAGGATCGCGGAGTCATCCGCGCCGAGGAGACCATGAAGTTCCCCCGATGGGACTACGCCCTCCGGGTGCGGCTTCCGCTTCTGGTTTTTTCCGCGGCCGCGGGATTCGCGGGAACCTACTACTTCTCCCGGGCGGAAAGGGACGGGGTGGGGTATGCTCCCGCGCAACCCGTCGCCTTCTCGCACCGCCTTCATGCAGGCACCATGGGAATTGCCTGCGCCTACTGCCACACGGGGGCGGCCGTCTCACGGCACGCCGGCGTCCCGCCGGCGGCGGTATGCATGAACTGCCATGCGGCGGCCCGCAAGAACCGTCCCGAGATCGTGAAGCTCACGGCTCTGTATGAAAAGGGGGAAAGCCCGCGCTGGAAGCGCATCCACAGGGTGCCGGACTATGCCTACTTCGGCCATAGCGTGCATGTGGCGAAGGGAATCCCCTGCGGGTCCTGCCACGGGCCCGTGGAGAACATGGAGGCGGTGAGCCAGACGGCCCCCTTCACGATGGGTGCCTGCCTGGACTGCCACCGGAACGCCCCTGAGCGGCTGAAGGGGATTGGCGGGATCGCGCGGGGCCCGGAGCATTGCAGCGCCTGCCATCGATGATGAGATCGGACGAGCGCATCATGGAACCTGAACATCGGATAACGGCCACAAGACGGGGCTTTCTGGCCTGTCTGGCGGCTCTTGCTGTAGGAACAGGACTTTTCCCGGGCCGGCCCCGGATCCCCGGCACGGGCATCCGTATTCCCTCCGGCGATGAGGCGGCGCGCATCCGCCCCCACAGGGATGCGGTTCCCCGCAGAATCACCCGGGAGGGCGGCCATGGCTGACAGGGTTTACGGGGGCGCCCCCGACCCCCCCGCCTACTGGCGCAGTGTGAGGGAGCTTCGCGATCCCCCCGGCGTGGACAACGCGGGGGGGGGCGGGTTTCCGGGGGAACGGGCGGAGGGTCCCGGCGACGTGAGTCTCCCGCTCCTTTCCCGCAAGCGGTTTCTGGCCCTGGCGGCGGCGTCGGCGGCCTTCGCTGCGGCGGGATGCTCCGCCTACAGGGACAAAGGGGAGATCGTTCCCCATGGCCGGAAACCGGATGAGACGACACCCGGGATTGCCGATGCCTATGCCTCCACCTGCGCCGGCTGCCCGCAGGGTTGCGGGATCCTGATCCGTACACGGGAAGGCCGCCCCGTCAGAGTGGAAGGGAATCCGGACCACCCGTTGAATCAGGGGAAGATCTGTGCCCGGGGTCAGGCCCTGATCATGGACCTGTACGATCCGTCCCGCCTCCGGAGTCCTCTCCGCACGGGGAGGGGGGAAGGAGGGGTGCCGATCCCCTGGGAACAGGCGGACGGGGATATCCTCCGGCATCTGGCCTTCTGCACCCGGGAGGGGAAGGAGATCGCCGTCATCGGCGGGGGGACGACCTCGCCGTCGGCGGCGGCCCTCCTGGACGGTTTCGCCACCCGCTTTCCAACCGTCCGGTTCTACGCCCTGGAGCTCTTCGGCGAGGGGAACAGGCGCGCGGCCTGGAAGCGCTGCTACGGCACCGCAGATGTGCCGCGTGTCGCCTGGGAAAGGGCGGATGTGATCGTAGCCCTCGAGTCCGATTTCCTGGGTACCGAAGGGGCCACCGTGGAGCACATCCGGCGGTTTGCCTCGCGCCGGGACATCCTTCGCTCCCCGCAGTTCAACCGCCTCTACGCGGTGGAGGGCTCCATGAGTCTCACCGCCGCCAACGCGGATTGCCTCCTGCGCCTGCGCCCGGACCGGCAGAAGGGATTCGTGCTGGCGCTGCTCGCCGAACTCTCCCTCGTGCGCGGGGCCTTCGAGCTCCACAGCTCGGTGCGCGCGCTGGCGGCCTCGCGCTCTCTTGCCGATTTCTCCGCCCGCCACGGGCTGGATCAGGAGGTCCTGGGTCATCTCGTTGCGGACCTGATGGCGCATCGGGGGAGCTCGGTGATTCACGCCGGGAGCCGGCTGGATCCCGATATCCATGTGCTGGTGAACTACCTGAACGAGCTTCTGGGAAACGGGGGGGTCTGTGAAGGGGCGGGGCGGACCGGGGTGCTGCAGGAGACGGCCTCAGGGGAGGACTTCGGCCGGCTTGCCGGGAGGATGCGGGGCGGGGAAGTGGGCATGGTGATCCACCTGGACGCCAATCCGGCCTACATGCTCCCTCCCGGTCTGGGGTACGAGCGCGCGCTCGCCTCAGTCCCCATGTCCGTTTGCCTTTCGGAGACCCGGGACGAGACCTCCCGTCTGTGCACCTACACGCTTCCGATTCATCATGCGTTTGAGGCGTGGGGGGATTGTGCGGTGGATCCGGGGGTTCTTTCCCTCCGCCAGCCGGTCATAGCCCCCCTCCATGATACGCGCCAGAAGGAGGCGGTTCTACTCCGTTGGATGGAGGGAGAAGCGCCGTTCACCGAAGACGCCTATCACCGCTACCTGATGGGCCGATGGGAGAGGGACGTCTACCCCCGCCTGAAGCCGGCGGTGGACTTCCGGTCGTTCTGGTACGGGGCTCTGCACGACGGGGTCGTGCGGATGCCCGCCCCCCCCCCGCCGCATGCGCCCTTCAGGGGGGCGGCTCTGGCTTCCATCCGCCCGGATACGGAGACGGAGGAGCTCCTGCTGGGCCTCGGGGAGAGTCCCTTCCTGGGGGACGGTCGGTGGGCCAACAACGGCTGGCTTCAGGAGCTTCCGCACCCGGTCTCCAAGATTGTCTGGGACAACTACGCCGCCGTTTCTCCTTCCACGGCCCGCTCCCTCGGGGTGGCGGATGATGACCTGGTGGAGGTGAAAACCTCAGCCGGATCCGTTCACGTGCCGGTGTTTCTGCAGCCGGGTCTCGCGGAAGGGTATGTCTGCCTGAGCCTCGGATACGGGCGGTGGGAGGCCGGCCCCATCGGCACAGGGGTGGGGGCGCATGCCGGTGTCCTGATGGATGCGGCATGCTTCACCGGCGGGAGGTTCGTGAAGGGGGTGCGGCTGCGCCCGACCGGGGCGCGTCAGGAGCTGGTCTCCACGCAGGAGCACCATGCCATGGAAGATGCGAGTCTGAAGGACCTGCACCTGAAGCGGGGAATCATTCGGGAAGCGACCCTTGCGGCCTACCGGGAGGACCCCGGGATGTTCCGGAGAGAGCGTGCGGAACAGACCAGCATCAGCACGGAGGTGACCTACGAAGGGCTCAAATGGGGGATGGCCATTGACCTGAACAGGTGCATGGCGTGCAATGCCTGCGTTGCCGGGTGCAGCGTCGAGAACAACATCCCGGTGGTGGGGAAGGAGCAGGTCCGCCGGGGGCGGGAAATGCACTGGATCAGGGTGGACCGGTACTACGCGGGGACCGAGGAGAATCCCTCCCTGAGCCACCAGCCCATGCTCTGCCAGCATTGCGACCACGCCCCCTGCGAGAATGTCTGTCCGGTGGTGGCGACCACCCACAGTCCGGACGGCCTGAACCAGATGACCTACAACCGGTGCGTGGGAACGAAGTACTGCTCCAACAACTGCCCGTACAAGGTCCGCCGGTTCAACTTCTTCGACTGGCGGGACCATCTGGCGGAGGGGTTCTATACGGGGGATCCGCATCCCCTGCTCATGAATCCGGAGGTGACGGTCCGGTCCCGGGGTGTGATGGAGAAATGCACCTTCTGCATTCAGCGCATCATGGAGGCGCGCAGGCTGGCGTCCGCCCGCGGCGGCACCGTGCGGGGGGATGAGGTCCGGACGGCCTGCCAGGATGCCTGTCCCGCCGAGGCCATCGTGTTCGGAGACGCCGGCGACCCTGCGTCCCGGGTGGGGGTCTGTCAGGCGCACGATCTCGGATACCGCGTGCTGGAAATGCTGAACGTCCGGCCCAACGTGACATACATGGCGAAACTCAGGAACACACCCGGAGACGGATCCGCGTGAGCGCGCCCGCGGGGGAATACGCCGGGGAGGCCCCGGTGGTGGAAGGGCGGCCCGGGGCGGCCGCCATCGAGGAGGCCATCGCGCGTCCCCTGGAAACCGCTCCCTCCCGGGCATGGTGGCTGGCCCTGTCCGTGACCGGATCCATGCTGGGCTTGGGGGTGTTCTGCATGCTCGTGACGGTCACCGAAGGCCTGGGGGTTTGGGGCGTGAACCAGCCGGTCGCGTGGGGTTTCGACATCGTGAACTTCGTGTTCTGGGTGGGCATCGGGCACGCCGGCACCCTTATCTCGGCCATTCTCTTTCTCCTCCGCCAGCGCTGGAGAACGGGCATCGCCCGCTTTGCGGAAGCCATGACGATCTTTGCCGTCATGTGCGCGGGGCTCTTCCCGCTCCTCCACACGGGGAGGCCGTGGCTGTCCGCCTACCTCACGCCGTATCCGAACCAGCACTCGCTGTGGGTGAACTTCACCTCCCCGCTGCTGTGGGACGTGTTCGCGGTCTCCACGTACTTCACGGTTTCGCTGGTGTTCTGGTACCTGGGCCTGATCCCGGACTTCGCAACCCTGCGGGACCGGACGGCACAGCCGCTCCGGAAGACGATCTACGCCGTGTGCAGCCTGGGCTGGCGGCATTCCCACCGGCATTGGCAGCATTTCGAAAAGGCCTATCTGATCCTGGCGGGTTTCGCCACGCCGCTGGTGCTCTCGGTGCACACGATCGTGAGCTTCGACTTCGCCGCATCGATCCTGCCGGGCTGGCATACGACGATCTTCCCGCCGTACTTCGTGGCGGGGGCCGTCTTCTCTGGTTTCGCCATGGTCCAGAACGTCCTGGTGGTCGTTCGGCGGCTGTTCGGCCTGACACACATCATTACTCTGGACCACCTGGAGAAGATGAACAAGGTGATGATCCTGACGGGAAGCATGGTGGGGTATGCGTATGCGATGGAGTTCTTCATCGCGTGGTACAGCGGCAACCAGTTTGAGACGTTTGTCTTCGTCAACCGGGCGTTGGGACCCTACGCATGGGCATACTGGATTATGGTGTCCTGCAACGTGATTGCGCCGCAGCTCTTCTGGGCGAGGCGCATTCGCCGCTCGCTCCCCGCCATGTTCGTGATCGGGATTGTCGTGAACGTCGGCATGTGGTTTGAGCGCTTTGTGATCGTGGTGACGTCGCTATCCCGCGACTTCCTGCCCTCCAGCTGGGGCCATTATGTTCCGTCCCTCTATGACGCGGGCATCCTGGTGGGCAGTTTCGGGCTCTTCTTCACCCTGATCCTCCTCTTTGTCCGGGTTCTGCCCGTGGTCTCCATTGCAGAGGTGAAGGCGGTGGTGGAGGGGGCCCAGCCGTCGCACCCCGGGGGACATTCCGGGCGGGAAGGAGGGAACCCGTGAGCGGCGGCAGGCTCTACGCAGTGACGGCCCTGTTCAGGGGGCCCGATGAGGTGCTGCGAGCCGTCGAAGGCGTGCGCCGCGCCGGCTATGTGCGTTTCGATGTGCACACGCCCTATCCTCTCCACGGCATGGATGCGGCGATGGGGCTGAAGAACTCGCCCCTGGGCTATGCCGCCCTCGTCTTCGGCCTGCTGGGAGCCGCGGCCGGGGTGGGGTTGATGAGCTGGGTGACGCTTGCGGACTATCCTCTGGTGATCGGAGGGAAACCGTTCTGGTCCTGGCCCGCCTTCGTCCCGGTGGCGTTCGAGATTACCGTCCTTCTGGCCTCGGTGTGTACGGTGGCCCTGATGGTTGTTTTCTTTTTCCGCTTTCCGAATCTGGGCCATCCCCTGCACGGCAGCTCCTACATGCGGAGGGTTTCTTCCGACGGCTTCGGGATCGCCCTCCAGGCCTCGGACCCCCGCTTTGACGGGGCCGGAGCGGAGAAGCTCCTGCGGGGTCTGGGAGGGACGGAGGTGGAAGCTGTGTTCCTGGAGGAAGACACCGGACGCGGGGTTCGTGTGCTGGCCGAACCGCGCTTCCTTCTTGCCCTGGTTGCCGTGGGGGTGGTGACCTCCGGCGGCACCTATCTGGCACTGAATCGCATTGCCTTTCTGGAGCCGTTCAACTGGATGATGCAACAGGCCCGGTTGAACGCGCAGGACCCGAGCTCCTTCTTCGCGGACGGGAGGGGGCTGCGCCTTGCCGTGCCGGGCACCGTGCCGCGGGGCTTTCTTCCGTATCCTTTGACGGATTCTTCTGCGGAGGCGGCGGGGAGGGTGCTCATCAATCCGCTGGCTCCCTCGGAGGACGTCCTTGCCCGGGGGAGAGACCGGTACCGGACGTTCTGCAGCCCGTGTCACGGGAATTTCGGCGGCGGCGACAGCCGTCTCCGGGGGCAGTTTCCAAACCCCCCGACTCTGCATTCGGACAAGGTGAAGGCCTGGCCGGACGGGGCTCTCTATCACGTGATGACCCGGGGACAGAACATCATGCCCTCCTACGCGGCGCAGATCAGCAGGGACGATCGCTGGGCCGTCGCTCTCTACGTCCGGGCCCTGCTTCGGGCGCAGAGCCCCCGGGAGGGGGATCGCCCATGAACGCTCCTCAGACGGATCACGGGGGGTTCGGGGTGGAACTGGCGCCGCGGGCGAAGACCCTTGTTCTTGTGCTGGCGTCGGCGGGTCTCTGTGCGGCGGGGGCGGCATATCTGCTGGATCCGGCGCGCGCGGCCTTTGCCCATCTGGTGAGCTACCTGTTTCTGGTGAGCGTCACAGTCGGGTCCCTGTTCCTCATCGCCCTGGAGTACATCACGGGGGCGGTCTGGAGCGTCCCCATGCGGAGGGTCAGCGAAGCCCTGGCCGGCCTGACCCCGTGGCTGGCGATTGCGGCGGCCCCCCTGTATGGCCACCTGCACGAGCTGTTCCACTGGACCCATGCGGAAGCGGTGGCGCAGGATCCCCTCCTGGAGGGAAAGACCCCTTACCTGAATGTGACCTTCTTCACGGTTCGCACGGTGGGCAGCATCCTCCTCTGGTCCCTTTTTGCACACCTGTTCATCCGGAACTCCCTCCGCCAGGATGCCACGCGCGACCCCCTCCACACGCGTGCCAACGTGCGGCTGGCTGCGGTATTCCTTCCGGTGTTTGCGGTCACCCTCACTCTCACGGCCGTGGATTGGACGATGAGTCTCGAGCCGCACTGGTTTTCGACCATCCTGGGGGTCTACTTCTTTGCGGGGACGGTCCTGGCAGGACTCGCGTCCGCCACCTACATTGTGGTGCGGCTCATGGAGGCCGGCCGTTATCCGCATCTGAGGAAAGACCATCTCTACAGCCTGGGGGCCCTGATGTTCGGATTCGTGAACTTCTGGGCCTACATCGCGTTCAGCCAGTTCCTCCTTATCTGGTACGCCAACCTCCCGGAGGAGACCTTCTGGTTCATGGCGCGGTGGCACAACGGATGGGAGTATGTCTCCGTTCTTCTGATTCTGGTGCATTTCCTGATTCCCTACTTCCTGCTCCTCCCGCAGGAAGCCAAGATGAACCCGCAACGTCTCAAGTTCATGGCCCTCTGGATCCTGGCGGCGCACGCTCTGGATCTCTACTGGCTGGTGATGCCCACGCACAGCCCGTCGCCGGTGGTCTCCTGGCAGGAGGCGGGGTTTGCGGCCGCGGCGGTGGCCCTGCTGGTTCTGGGCGCGTCATCCCGGCTCCGGCGGACGGGCTTGACGCCCGTGGGCGACCCGAAACTTCCGAAGGCGCTGGAGTTCCGGCTGTGAAGAGCCCGCACTCTTCAGACAGTGATGAACGACATGCGCGATGAACTGCATCCCGGCCAAGCCCTCAGGACTCCCTCGGGGGCGGTGGGACTTGTTTTTCCCTATTTCCTGGGGGCATCCGTCCTTCTGGGCGTGCTCTATGTTGCTCATCTCCCCGACATTGGGCGGAACAGCGTCCGTCCCGGGGGGGCCGTGGATTCCTCGGCATTCGTGGACGACATCCCCCTCCGAGGCCCTTCCGTTGTCCCGCCTGTGGATGTGATGCAGGCGGGAGTTCCCACCCCCGAGGCCCTGGCCAGGGGGAGCTCCCTGTATGAGACCCAGTGTGCCTCCTGCCACGGGAGGGAGGGGCGGGGGGACGGGGTGGCGGCGGCGGGTCTCCGGCCGCCCCCCAGGAACTTCCGCGAGCCGTCGGGATGGACCAACGGGGCCACGGTGGCCGCCATCTACACAACCCTGGAAGAGGGTATTGTGAGGAACGGCATGGCGTCCTTCCAGTACCTTAGCCCCGCGGATCGGTTTGCGCTGGCCCACCACGTGCGGACCCTGCACCCGGCCGCCCCGCCGGACGGCCGGGAGGGGCTTCAGTCGCTGGAGACGGCATACGGTCTGTCGAGGGGCGTAATCTCGGCCGGCCAGATTCCGGTCGCCTCGGCATCCCGGATTCTGGCGCGGGAGTCGGGCCTCCGGAGGGAGGCGCTGCGGGCGCTGGCGGTGTTTCCGCACCTCCCGGGCACGGGGGAGGGAAGGAGGATCCTTGAACAAGTGGCCGGAGACAGGGAGAGGGTGCTCTGGGCGGTTCTGGGACAGGGCCGCTTCCCCGGGAGTCCCGAAGGGTTGACCCGGGCTGTGGCGGCTGATCCCCGGGCCGCGGGATTTCACCCGTCGGTCCTCCGGCTGGAGAGGGGGGAATGGGGGGATCTGTATCTCTATTTCCGTGGACTGAACGAAGCCCTGGGGTCGGGGGGTCCGGGGGGAGGAATCCGGCCTTGAGGCCCGACACGCTTGCTCTATGGCTGCTTCCGGCGGGGCTCCCGGCCGTCTCGCAGGCGGCCGCCCCCGCCTTGGGGGTGGAGGAGCGCGCCGGGGCCCGGGTAGCTCCTGATACTGTCTCCTGCCGGGAGGACGGATCAGGGGTGTGTCCGGGCGATGTGCGGACGAGGCCGGCCATCCCCGTCACAAGAGGTCCCTGCGACGACAGCCGGTGCGAACGGCCCGGCGGGGAGGGTGCGTGACACTCCGCAACCCTCCTGCTTTGGGCGCGGTGCATGCACCTGCGGACGGAACCGGGTCCCGTATGGGTCTGTGGCTGCTCCTGTTCACGGAACTGATCCTCTGGGGCGGACTCTTCCTTGCCTATGCGGTGTACCGCTTCACGTATGCCGGAGACTTCCGGCTGGCGGCCGAAGAGATGGACACGATGATGGGCACTGTCAATACCATCATCCTCCTTTCGAGCAGCCTGACGGCGGTCTTTTCGGTCACAGCTCTCCGGCAGGGACGCAGGCGGCTTGCCGTGCTGATGGTGGTCCTGACCCTCCTGTTCGCCGTGCTCTTCCTGGTGAACAGGTATTTCGAATGGAGCCACAGGGCCGATGCGGGCATCGTCCCGGGGGCCCCGCTTCTGCTGGAACGCCCTCCCGGGGAGACCATCTACTCCGGACTGTACGACACCATGACCGGCCTGCACGGCCTCCACGTCCTCGCGGGCATGGCGCTCTTCGGCTGGGTGCTCCGCCTGATGGCCGCGGGAAGAATCCACCCGGGTGCCCCCGTCCGGCTGGAGAACGTGTGCCTGTACTGGCATCTGGTGGATATCATCTGGATCTTCCTGTTCCCCCTTTTCTATCTGATGAAGTAACCGGATATGGCGGACATTCCCGAGACACACGCCGATGCGGCGTCCTTCGGTTCCTCTCTGCTGGTCTGGTTCGGATTGGTTGCCCTGACCGGCCTGACGGTGGCGCTTGCCGGGATCGACCTGGGCCGCTGGCTGATCCTGACCTCCCTGGGGATTGCGTCTGTGAAGAGCCTGCTCGTGCTCCGGGTCTTCATGCACCTGAAGAAGGAAGACCCTGCCTTCAGGGTGTTTGTCCTGGCGGCCCTGGTCACCCTGGGGGTCTTTATCTCTTTCACGTTCTTCGACTACGCTTTCTGAGGGGAGCCATGTCCGGTCGTTCGTCGTCGTGCCCGGGCCATGGGGATGCGGTATGCTGGTGCGTGGTGCACCCCTCCGCAATCGTCTTCCGGCGCTCTTCATGACGAAGTTCTGCCTGGGTTGGAGAGGATACAAGGACATGTCGACGCTTTCCGAGGGAGCTCTCACCTTCCGGGTGAGGGGACGCATGTGGCAGCGGATCCTCACCTGGGCGAACGGGTTGGAGACCGTCCCCCTTGATGTTCCGGTGCAGACCCCCGTGCGGCCGGAGCCTGTGTCGGCGGACGCAGATCACCCCCTCACCATTCCCCGACGGACCGACCAGATGTGGCGGAAGGCCTTTCCGGCGGGCCGCTGGGGGATGGCCTCCGAGTATTGCGGGCTCCGGCACTCGTCCATGCACACACCCCTTCCCCGACCCGCCGCTGCGGGCGGAGCGGGGCATCGACACCCGACAGGCGGATAAGGTATGGACGCACTGCAAGACATTGCC
This sequence comes from Bacteroidota bacterium, assembly GCA_049587715.1. Lineage (GTDB taxonomy): Bacteria > Bacteroidota > Ignavibacteria > UBA10030 > UBA6906 > JBAVEL01. The sequence goes on along the minus strand of JBAVEL010000156.1, from coordinate 9,864 downwards.
CTTCCCCGGGGTCTCGAGCACTACGAGCTCCTCCTGTTGATGTTCAACATCGTGTACGGGGTGTTCAGCACGTACTCGGCATTCCTGGCCGGGTCGGTCCTCCTTGGCCTCTACTGGGAACGGCGTCGCGAAAGGGGCGCGGCGCGGCGTGTGCTGGGGTTTGCCCTCCACACGGTGCACGTGCCCCTCGTGCTGGGCCTCCTGCCGGGGATCACGCTCCTGTTTCTCCTGGCCCAGTTGCTGGGGCGGTCGAGCGCCCCGGCGGCCGGGCTCTTCGGATACGGCATGTGTCTGGCATGTGCGGGCGGCGCGGGCCTTCTCTGGCACACGTTCACCTTCCGGCTGGAGGGGCTCCTGGAGCCCCGGGTGCAGGGGGGCCTGCCCCCGGAGGAGGCGGCTTTTCTCCGTGCCACAGCCCTCTCCCGTGCCCGCTCGGGTGTCTGGGGGGGGGTCTTTCTCTTCGGAGGGGTTTTCCTCTGTATGGGGGGGATCACCTCCGGCCTCTCGCCAGAGAGCAGCCCCGAAGGGGCATCTGTGGCCGCGCTTCTGCTCTCCGGCTCCGTCTGGGCGCGCTCCGCCCTGTTCCTTGCTCTTGCCCTTTCTGCAGGGGGGGCGGGAGTGCTGTTCTTCGACAGGGTCTGGCAGGGGGGGATGCCTCCCCCGGAGCCGCCGCCCGGAGCGCCGGATCTGGAGACTGTGTCCCTCCGGTGGTCCTCGGCAGGGCTTCTGGTGATGCCCGTGATGATACCCCTGCACATGGTCCTCCAGCCGGCTGCCTCCCGGTCAGGAGACGGCTTCGCGTTTGCGGCGCTTGCCCTGGGGGCCTTCTTCCTGGCGCTCCTGTTCCTGTATGCATTCCACCGTGAGGGATCCGCGCGGATGGCCGGGTTTGCCTTTCTCTCGGTGGTGGCGGGGGCGGCTCTGCTGGCTTCGGGAGAGCGGGAGGCCATGGGCGTTGCCACGCAGGGCCGGGCCGCGCGCCTGGCGCAGGTTCATGCGGAGATGCTCACGGAAGAGAGAGCCCGCCTGGGGAGGGAGCTTGTGAAGGCGTCCGGGGAGGAGATCCTTGCGGGCAGGTGTTCGGCCTGCCACCTTTTTGACGGACGGAAGGTGGGCCCTCCCTACAACGATGTGCTCCCGAAGTACGCGGGAAGGAAGGCGGAGCTTGCGGCGTTCGTTCTGAACCCTGTGAAAGTGAACCCGGCCTATCCCGCGATGCCCAACCAGGGATTGAAGCCGGCAGAAGCGGATTCGGTGGCCGCCTATCTGCTGGGGAGGATGAAGAACGCCGGTGGGTCCGGGGCCGAACGCTGACCTGATTGCGGGCCGGGGAGAGCGGCCGGTTGCGGCCGCCTGGTGCGCGGCGGCTGTCTGTGGATGCCTCCTGTGGCTGACGGGTGCGTGGATCCACCCCGGCGGGCTGCCGCATCCTGCGGGGACCGCCGGGGAGCCGGTGTTCATGGAGGGGGAGGATCTCCTCTACGAGGTCCGCTGGTCTTTCGTCCGCCTGGGGACGATCCGGATCGTCTCCCGGACGCCCTATGAGGCCCGGGCGCACATTGATTCCTACCCCGACCTTCCCCTGGCGGACCTGCACTCGGTGTACTTCACCTCCATGGATTCGCTCTTCTGCTCCCACAGAGCATGGGCCGCGGACAGATCGGGGAAGAGGTGGAGGGGGATGTGGTACACAACGGATGCAGCGGGGGGGCGTGTCCTTGTCGAGTCCGGGATGACCGGGACGCCCGGGGAGATCCCCGAAGGAGGTCTCCATCGGGATACCCTCCGGATTGCGGCGGGGCGGTTTGTGGACGGCCTGGCTATCGGTTTCTTCCCGCGGCGTCTTCTCTTTGCGGTGGGGACCGTCCGTGTTCCCACCGTGCTGAACGGCCGGCTCGGGACCACCGAATTCCGCTTCGGGGGCATCCGGACGACGGAGGAGATCGAGGCGTGGGGCGAGCCCATCCGCGTGGTGGAAGTCGCCGGACATACGGACGCGGAGGGGATTTTCGGCATGACCGGGGAATTCGCGGGGCTCTTCAGTGATGATGACGCCTGCGTTCCGATCCGGGGACGGCTGAAGGTGCTCATCGGAGACGTGGTGGTGGAGCTGATCGGCTGGAGGAGGTCGGACTGGAATCCCCCGTCCTGAGAGAGGGCAGTGGGTGAGGATCCTGGCGCTGGCCGACATACACGGGGACTTCTCCGCCGCGGACGGCATTCTCGAGCGGGAACCGGATTTCGATGTGCTGGTGCTCGCGGGGGATGTCACCACGCGGGGGAGATCCGGCGAGGTGGTCCCTCCTGTGCGGCGATGGTGCCGGCTGGGGAAGCCCCTTGTGGCGGTTGCGGGGAACATGGACACCCCCGCCGTGGAAACGGACCTTGCCGGGGAAGGCGTGCTGATCAACGGTGTCGGCAGGGTCATCGAAGGGGTGGGTTTTACCGGCGTGTCCGCCTCTCCCCTGTCGCCGCTTCGCACGCCCAACGAGGTGGCCGAGGACGAGCTGGAACGGCGTGCGGAAGCGGGGCGGATGTCGCTTCCCCGGGTGTCTTTCCATGTGCTCGTTTCCCATGCTCCTCCGTACGGGGTTCTGGATGCCACCTGCACGGGAATACGCGCCGGAAGCCGCGCGATACGGGAGTTCGTCCTCCGGAGGGACCCCGCCCTGGTGCTCTGCGGCCACATCCACGAGGCGCGGGGCACGGGCCTCCTGGGGAAGACGCTTGTCGCCAACTGCGGTTGTGCGGCTGAGGGGTACTACTGCATGGTGACCCTCGGGCGGGGAGGGGTTTCGGTGCGGGAGGGTGTGGCGGGTTGAAAAAAAGGCCCGCCGGCAATCCCGGCGGGCCTTCGGTGCGCTGGTGGGCGTCTGTTCAGATATCCGTCTTCAGATAGAAGGGGAGACTCCTTCGCATCTTCTCGCGCTGCTGCTTGTACCGGATCTCCTTCTTGCGGCATTCGGGGCACCGGTAGGACCCGGTCTGGCCCCGAAACTGGTTGCCGCAGTCCCTGCACACGTTGACAGCGATCTTCTTCATTGCACTCCCGAACATATACATAAATGGCAACAATATACACAATTTCTCAACCAAAGGACACCCATTTCAGTTCCCGGCGGGGAGAAGCCGGCGTGTCGCCTGTAACCCTTTCCCCGACAATAGGATATAGCCGCCCGCCGGAGGTCCTGCGGGGGAGGGACCGGGTGCCCGGGGGCGCCTCCCTCGTTGCATCTGGCGGCCAGAATGGGTACATAAAAACTTCCGTTCCACGGAGCAGGGCGCAGCGGCGGCAGAGATGATTATCATGAAATTCGGCGGCACTTCGATTGAGGACGCCGCGGCGATGACGAGAGTCCTGGGGATCATCCGGGCGCACAGGACCGAGGACCCCCTGGTGGTCGTTTCCGCCGTGGCGCGCGCCACCAATGAGCTGGAGGAGACCGCCCGTCTTGCAGCCCGGGGGCGCGAGGGGGAAGCTCTCCGGACGGCTGCCTCTCTGTTCGACCGGCACCGGGAAATCATCCGGGGGCTCATCCGGTCACCGGAAAGAACGGGAGTGCTGCATGGTGCCGTGGACCGGGCGCGGGATCAAGTGGAGCTTCTGGTGAAGGGGTTGGCCATCCTCGGAGAATTGACTCCCCGCTCCATGGATGCAGTCTGCTGGTGGGGGGAGCGGATGTCCTCGCGCATCCTCGCGGAGGCACTGGAGGAGGAGGGCATTCCCGCCGCCTGGATGGACGCGGCGGACTTCATGGTGACCGACGCCGCCTTCGGGCAGGCGCAACCGGTCATGTCCGCGGTGAAGGACCGGCTTGTTCCCCTTCTCGGGAGGGCGCGTGCCGAGGGACGGGTCCCCATCACGCAGGGTTTCATTGGTGTGACATCGGAAGGTATCCCCACCACGATGGGGAGGGAGAGCTCGGACTACTCCGCCTCCATCCTGGGGGCGATCGTGGGGGCCGCCCGGGTGCAGATCTGGACTGATGTGGACGGAATCCTGACGGCCGACCCGCGGATGGTGCGGGATGCCAGGGTGGTGGAACGGCTCTCATACGAGGAGGCGTTTCAACTCTCCTTCCTGGGCGCGAAGGTCCTCCACCCGCGCACCATGCTCCCCCTGGCGGATGGCAGCATCCCCGTGCAGGTGCTGAATTCCAGGAAGCCCGGCTGCCCCGGGACCTGGATTCAGCCGGCAGGCGGGCATCATGAGGGGGAGGGTGAGCCCAAGTCCCTTGCCTTTCTGAGAGGTCTCTCGCTCCTGACAGTCCGCCCCGCGCGCAGGGTTCCGGAGCCCCTCTTCTGGACGGGGGTTCTGGGTGTCCTGCAGGCGCAGCGTCAGGTGCGCGTTCTCAGCGCCGCAGCGAGCGTGCACGGTGTCTCATGTCTTCTGGAAACCCCCGGCGTGTCTTCCGACCTCCGGGGGCGGTTGGCGGAGGCCGGGAATGTGGAGGTGCGGGAGGGGGCCGCGTCGGTCTCCCTGGTGGGGGAGGGCATCGCCCGGAGGAGAGCCGTGGCTCGGCGTGTATTGGGCGCCCTGGATGACATCGCCCCCCTCCACCTTTCCCTCGGGGATGCCGCTTGCAGCATGACCCTGGCCGTCGGGGAAGCCGACCTGGCCTCCGCCCTCGGCCGGTTGCATGGCGAGTTCTTTGCGCGCACCGCAGTGCCGGCCCGGGGTTCCTGACCGTGATTGCCCGTCCCGACCTGGTCCGCCGCCTCCTGGTCATCAAGCTGAGGGCGGTGGGGGATGTGCTCCTGTCCACCGTGGTGCTCCGGAGCCTCCGGGCGGCATATCCCGGCGCGCGGATGGACTTCCTGACCGAGCCCCCCAGTCAGGCGTTCCTGCGGCTGCATCCCGACGTGGATGAGGTGGTGGTCTTCGACCGGACCCGGCGGGGGGGGGTGCAACTGATCCGGGACATCCGGCGCAGACGGTATGACCTTGTGCTGGACCTCTTCGGAAACCCGCGTACTGCCGTGGTCACCCGCTTCTCGGGGGCGAGGTGGCGCGCGGGATACCGGTTCGGTTGGCGCCGTTTTGCCTACTCGCATGTCGTGGAGCCGCGTGGGGGGATCGTCCACAACACCCAGTTCAACCTGGATTGCCTGGAAGCCCTGGGGATACCCGTCGGGAGCCGGGAACTTGTCTTTCCCACTGCCCCGGAGGACGAGGCGACCATGGAGGACGTGCTGCGGCGCGCGGGTCTGGGGTCGCGCCCGATCGTCGCCCTCCATGCCGGAGGGGGATGGGTAACCAAGAGGTGGCCTCCGGGCTCTTTCGCGCTCCTGGGGGATCTCCTGGAGGAGGGGCGGATGGTGGACGTGGTGCTCCCCTGGGGGCCGGGAGAGGAGTCTCTGGTGCGCGAACTGAAGGGAAGGATGCGCAGGCCCGCCTTTGTTCCTCCGGCCACCACCCTGACGCAGCTGGGGGCGCTCTTCAGACGGTGCGCGGCGGTGGTGTCGAACGATTCGGGACCGCTCCACATTGCGGCGGCGGTGGGGACCCGGGTGCTGGGAATCTACGGCCCCACCAATCCCCGTCTGCAGGGGCCCTACGGCGAAGGCCACGGGGTGGTGCGGAGGGAGGGTCTTCCCTGCCTTGGCTGCAACAGGACACGGTGTCCCATCGGGCTTCCCTGCATGCGCGAGCTGGAACCCCATCAGGTTCTGGAGGCCTTCGACAGGATGGGGTGTGTGCCCGGGGCCGGGTCCGCCGGGAGGGGTGGACTCTAGCCCCCCGACCCGGCGAAGGACGAAGGACATGCTGCGCAACCATCAAAGAGGAGGGTCATCCCGAATGCCCGCACGTCGATCCACCCCCTCCCCGCTCATGCGGCCGCCTCCTGACTGCAGGAACTTCACAGGCTACAAACCGTGCATCCCCGGTACCCGCTGCTACCGGAAGTGCGTTGCTCCCTCTCCCCGCGGACGGCGCATCCTCATCGTCAACCTGGACGCAATGGGGAATGTGCTGGTCACGACGAGCATCCTCCCGCCTCTCAAGCGGAAGCACCCTCGGAGCACGGTCTCCTGGATCACCCTGCCGGGGGCGGCCCCCCTCCTGGAGCAGAACCCGCACCTGGACCGGGTTTTCGAGTGGGGCCCCGAATCCTGGATGATTCTGAGGAGCATGCGGTTTGACGAGGTTCTGTGCGCCGACAAGTCACAGAGGTCCGGTGCCTTCGTGATGTCGCTCCAGGCCCGACGGAAGCTGGGATTCGGAATGGATGAGAACGGCGTGATTGTTCCCTTGAACAGGGAAGCGCAGGAGAACTACATCCTCGGACTGGACGACCATCTGAAGTTCCGGGTGAACCGGAAACCTGTCTCCCGGTTGCTCTGCGAGCAGTTCCGCCTCCGGTACGCCCGCGATCCGTATGTCCTGCGCTTTTCCCGCGACGAGGAGGCCTTCATGGCCCGGTATGGGAAGGAAGCCGGCCTGAAACCGGAGCATACGGTGGTGGGGCTGAACACGGGCTGTTCGGACCTCTATCCGAACAAGAAGCTGACAGTCGATCAACATGTTGAACTGGCGGGCCTGCTGGCGCGCATTCCCGGCGTACGGGTGCTCCTCCTCGGAGGTCCCGAGGATGCCCGGCGCAACGCGGAGATCGCCCGGCGGGCCGGGTCCCGGGTGCTCTCCACCCCGTGCACCGAAGGGGTCCGACGGGGGCTGTGCTACATTGCCCTGGCCGACTGTGTGGTAACGGGGGATTCCTTCGGCATGCACGCGGCCATCGCCCTGGGGAAGCATGTTCTGGCATGGTTCGGGGTAAGCTGCCCGGCGGAGATTGATCTGTTCGGCAGGGGTGAGAAATTCGTGCCTGAAGGCCTGGAATGTTCTCCCTGCTGGAAGAGGGTCTGTCCCACCCGGGTGGAGTGCCGATCCATGGTGGATGTGCGGGCGGTGGCGGAGGCCGTGCGCCGCTTTGACGCGCGCAGGCGGGCCGCCCGTGGGTAGGATCCCACGGGCGGTATGGGTTTTCCTTATGGTGGCTGGAGGGGGATCCGCCGGGGCCGGGGAGGATGCCTTCCCGGTGATCCTTCCGGGTCGTCGCTGGTTTCCGGAGCTGAAAGCGGACGCGCTCGAGCCGCGGATGGCGCTTTCCCGGGTGCTTGAGACCCGGGAGTGGGTCGGGGCGGTGGGAGGTGCCGTCCCGCTTGTGGAAGCACCGGTGGGAGGGGTCCGGCTCCAGGCGGGTGTCTCGGCGGTGGTGATCAGCCGTCTGATCAAATCCCCCGGTCACATCACCGTCTCCACGGTGGACTACCGGGTGGACTTTCCGCTGGACATCGTTCTGCAGGATGCCGTGCTGCGGACGGGGTATGGACACCTCAGCGCCCATTTTGCGGACGATGGCATCGAGCAGCTGGGCCACGTGTCGATTTCTTTCGTGAAGGACTATCTTCTGTTCCTGGCTGCCTACGGACGTGAGCACTCCGACTGGAAGCTGTACGGGGGCGGGACCTACAGCTACCACAACGAGCCGGTGGCCGACCGCCCGTGGATGCTCCAGATGGGGGGAGAGACCCCGGGAGCGAGGCTCCCCTGGTGCTTCCTGTATGCGGCTCTGGATCTGAAGCTGCGCCAGGAAGTGGGTTGGGGATCCACGCAGAGCTACGAGGCCGGAGCGGTGTTCGGAGGGGATGGGCGGAGGGGAATGCGGTTCGCCGTTACCCACCGGCGAGGTCTGGAGGAACGGGGCCAGTTCTTCCGCCGGCGGATGAGTTCCACGCTTCTGTCCATCGTTCTGGGGCTCTGATGCGCGCCTGGGCCTGCGCTCTCGCGGTCTTCTGGGTCGTCCTCCTGTGTCCGGGCGCATCGGCGGCGCAAGGGGAAGAGCTCCCCGATACCGCCTCCGGGGCGCCCGCCTTTCGCCGGACCGCATCCCGCGTCCTGATCGCCGGCCTCCTGACGGGATCGCTTGTGGATTCCTACTTTGCCTGGTGGAAGGGCTCGTCGAAGCCCTTCACGTTTCATGCGGAGAACTGGGTGGGGAAGCCCTTCCTCGGAATCGACAAGGCGGGGCATCTGTACACATCCTATTTCCAGTTCCGGACCTTCCGATCCATCCTCCTCTGGGGGGAAGCCCCGCCGGACGACGCCTTCTGGTGGGGCGCGGCGCTGGCCGGGCTGTTTGCGCTCTCGGTGGAAGTGGGAGACGGTCTGGGAGAGATGGGCTTTGACTATCAGGATCTTCTTTTCAACATGGCCGGCCTGGGATACGGGATGCTGCAGGTGGGGCACCCCTTCCTCGAGAATTTCGCCGTCAAGTGGAGCTACATCCCGCAGGAGGGGTTCACCTTTCCTCCCCGGTTTACCGAGCACTATGATGCCCATACCTACTGGCTTGCCGTGAAGGTGAACAACCTGCTCCCACAGGCGGCGGAAGGCCTGTGGCCCGATTTCCTCAACCTGGCTGTGGGATACGGGGTGGGGGACGGCCTGTCGCGAAGGGAGTGGGTGGTGGGGCTGGATTTCAACCTGGATTGCGTGCCTGCTCCGGGGGCCGACCTGCTCCTGCTCCGGCGCATCCTGGAGCTGTTCCGGTATCCGGCCCCGGGGGTCGAGTTCAGCTCCGGGAAGCGGCCGGAGTACCGGCTCTTCCACCTGAACTGAGGGAAGCTTCTTCTTCCCCCTCAGAGGGAGAGGGAGAGGGCCATGATGTGCGTTGCTCCCAGTTCCCCCCCCGAGGGGACGAAAGCGTAGTCGAAAGAAACGAATCCCCGGCGGACCCCGAGGCCCAGGGAAAGCCCCTTTGTTTCCTCCCCGAACCGGTATCCGCCCCTGGCTGCCAGGATCCCGTCGTAAACGGCCTCGAGTCCCGTGCCGAGACCGCTCTTTCCTTCGTGTGCCCTGTGCACGAAATCGGCGGCACCGGAGAGCTCCCACCGGTCGTCGAGTGCGAAGGTACGCGCCCCGCCCGCCCTGAACAGAAGCGGCAACACGGTGCGTTCGTTCTTCAGGGGGCTCATGGCGCCGATGTTGGCACACTGGATGCCGAAGGCAAACCCCCTCCGGGGGTCTCCCCAGCGCATCCCCAGGTCCATCCCGAACCCGGTCGCCTCATCCACCAGGATCTTCTCATAAAGCAGCTTCCCGGTTGCGCCCACCGCCACATCCTCCGAAACGGAGTAGGAGACGGAGAGCCCGAGCGCATAGTTGCGGCCGGTGAAGGTGCCTTCGGGAGTCCCGGGCCGGGTGCGGATCTCTATCCCCGGGATGGCGACGGTGTGGAGGGCAAGAGCCAGTCCGACCCGGTCTCCGGCCGGGCTGCTCGCGGCCAACAGATCGGCGGCAGCATCCAGCGTCCACGCCCGGTGAAGCAGCAGGATGCGGGAAGATGAATCACGGACCCCCGCCGGATTGTAGAAGGGGGCCTCGGGGCCCGAGGAAAGGACGCCAAGGGCGTCTGCCAGGGCTGCGCCGCGCGCCGATCCCCCCAGCTTCAGGAAAGCCATCCCCGATGCGCCTCCCTCCGCCCGGAGCATCGGGGGGAGGGAGGCGGGGAGAAGAATACACACGGACACCAGCAGGAAGGAGAGCTTCATGGCGACACCGAAAGTGTGACAACGTGCAAGCCCCGGGCGATAAACGGTTCCACCACATAGGCGTAGTTCAGGACGGGGTGCCAGGACCCGCTTCCGCTCCCGGCAGTGAATCCGAAGCCGGGCTTCATGCCGGTGCCGGTCTCGGAGAGGTCCACACGGTCCACTCCCGTCCGGAAACTGAATCCCCGGACGGGCGAAATCTCCACACCCGCCCTCCCGAAGACGGTTTCCTGATTGCTCCATTCGACTTCCGCCGAGAGAAGAATCGCCCCACCCGGAGAGGCCCAGGAAACCCCTGCCGTTGTGAGA
>JBAVEL010000155.1:0-10478 GCA_049587715.1 Bacteroidota bacterium | reverse complement strand
TGCGCGCGGGCGCCAGGAGCAGGGCGCCTGCGGCCGCCGACGCCTTCAGAAACGACCGCCGGTCGAGGCCATCCTCATTCCGGCTCACAGACCCAGCTCCAGGCGGGCCGCCTCGCTCATGAGACCCGGGTGCCAGGGGGGATCCCACACCACCTCCACCCTGGCATCGGCCACCCGGGGAATGCCCTTCACCTTCTGCGTGATCTCCCCCGGCATGGACTGGGCGGCGGGACAGTGCGGAGTCGTGAGGGTCATGCGGATATGCACCACACCGTCTTCGCCCGCCTTCACAGCGTAGATGAGGCCCAGCTCGCAGATGTTGACCGGAATCTCAGGATCGTACACCGTCCGCAGGGCCTCCCATGCCTGTCCCTCAATCAGGGAGACCTCGACGGGCGTCAGGCGATCCCCCCCCCGGGGGGTGTGTTCCGCCGTGGATGTCATTCCGTACTGACCGCCTCCCCCTCTCCCCCTTCCAGGGCCGCCTTCAGGGTGTGCCAGGGAAGGCTCGCGCACTTGACACGGGCCGGGAACTCCGACACGCCTGCAAAGGCCAGGAGTCTCCCCAGGCGATCCCCCTCCTTGGCGGGGTCCGCCTCCCCCCGCACCAGCCGGTGGAACAGGACGGCCAGGGCAGCCGCTTCCGGTGCCGGCTTCCCCTTCAGAACCGTGCTCATGAGGGATGCCGAGGCCTTGGAAATGGCACACCCCGAGCCCTCGAAGGCGATATCCCGCAGGATGTCCCCCTCCAGCAGAACGTACACCGTATAGCGATCCCCGCAGAGGGGATTGAAGCCCTCGGCCCTGCGCGACGGGTTCTCCATGCGCCGGAAATTCCGCGGGCTCCTGTTGTGGTCCAGGATCACCTCCTGGTAGAGGTCCCGGAGTTCCCTCATGTGGGGAGCACCTCCCGCACCTTCCTCAGGGCGCGGATGAAGACATCGATCTCCTCCCTCGTGTTGTAGAAGGCGAAGGATGCCCGTACGGTCGCCGGAACCCCGAAACGCTCCATGACGGGCTGGGCGCAGTGATGACCCGTCCGGACCGCGATCCCCTCGTCATCCAGGATCGTGCCGATGTCGTGGGGATGGGCGCCCTCCATCACGAAGGAAAGCACGCTCACCTTCTCGGCGGCCGTCCCGATCACCCGCACGCCGGGGAGTTTCCCCACCTCACTCTCCGCATAGCTCAACAGATCATGCTCGTACGCCCGCACGGCTTCCATGTCCAGGCGGCCGATGTAATCGATCGCCACTCCGAGGGCGATCGCCCCCGCGATGTTGGGCGTGCCGGCTTCGAACTTGTTGGGAAGATCGCTGTAGACCGTCTTCTCAAAGCTGACGGACCGGATCATGTCCCCGCCCCCCTGATACGGGGGCATCGCCTCCAGCAGCGCCTCCCGCCCGTAGAGAATCCCCACCCCGGTGGGTCCGAACACCTTGTGGGCGGAGAAGGCGTAGAAGTCGCATCCCAGATCCTGCACATCCACCGCCATGTGGGGCACCGCCTGCGCCCCGTCCACGAGAACCGGGATCCCCCTCTCATGCGCCATGGCGGTCATGATCTTCACCGGATTCACGGTCCCGAGCGCATTCGACACGTGCACGATGCCCACCATGCGCGTCCGTTCGTTGAGGAGCTTCTCATACTCCTCCAGGAGAAGTTCCCCCCTGTCGTTCATGGGAATCACGCGCAGCCGGGCGCTCTTCTCCGCGCAGATCATCTGCCAGGGGACGATGCCCGAGTGATGCTCCATGGCCGAGATGAGCACTTCGTCTCCGGCCTGCAGCTCCCGTCGGCCGTAGGTCTGCGCCACCAGGTTGATGGCCTCGGTGGTACCCCGGACAAACACCACCTCCTCCCGGCGGGCCGCGTGGAGAAAGGCGCGGACCTTGGACCGCGCGTTCTCGTAGGCCTCCGTGGCCCTCTCGCTCAGGAAATGGACGCCCCGGTGGATGTTGGAGTTCTCCGCCTCATAGTAGCGGACCATGGCATCGATGACCGCCTGGGGCTTCTGGCTGGTGGCGGCGTTGTCCAGATAGACCAGCGGCTTTCCGTACACTCTCTGCCGGAGGAGCGGAAAGTGGTGCCGGCACCCCTCCACCGTGTGCAGGCGCCGGTGGAAGTCGGCGGTCAGGATGGAGTCTTCAGGCTTCATCGGAGAGCCTGCCGCTGTGCAGGCGCTGGTGGATCATCCGGTCCAGGCGTTCCCGCAGGGAGGCCAGGTGCAACCGCCGCACCACATCGGAGGCAAAGGCGAAGGTCAGGACGTCGCGCGCCTCCTCCTCCCCCAGCCCCCGCGACCGGCAGTAGAACACCTGCGCCTCGTCAAGCTGGCCGACGGTGGCCCCGTGCGTGCACTTCACATCGTCTGCAAAGATCTCGAGCTGGGGCTTCGTGTCCATCACCGCCCCGTCGGAGAGGAGGAGGGTCCTGTTTGTCTGTTTCGCGTCCGTCTTCTGCGCATCCCGGAGCACGCGGATCTTCCCGTGGAACACCCCCCGCGCCCTGCCGTCCAGGATCGCCTTGGAGAGCTGGTGGCTGTTGCACCGGGGCCGGGCATGCACGATCGAGGTGTGATTGTCCACCAGCCGCGTCCCCGTGGCCAGGGAGAGCCCGTTCAGGGTGCAGGCGCACCCCTCGCCGTCCAGGACCGCCGTCACATTGTTCCGCACGATCCCGCCCCCCAGGGTCACCCCGGTGGCCGTATAGGAGCTGCCCCCGCGCTGAAGGACGTGCACGCTTCCCACATGGAGAACCCCCGGAGCTTCGTTCTGGAGCGTGTCGTGCTCCAGGGATGCGTCTTCCTCCAGAATCACCTCCGACACGGCATTGGTGAAGTGAAGACCCGTCCCCAGCGTGGCGTAGGTCTCCGCAAGCGACACACGGCTTCCCCTCCCCGCCACGAGCAACAGGCGCGGGTGGGCCACCAAAGGCGTGCTTCCTCCCGTGGCCAGAAAGACCACCGACACCGGTTCCTCGAGTTCCATCCCCGGAGGAACCACCACCAGGGCTCCCTCATCCAGAAAGGCGGTATTGAGCGCGGCAAACGGATCCCCTCCGGCGCCGGCGCCCCCGGCGAGCCAGGTCTCCGCCTCCCCCTCCGCAAGCCCTTCCGCCAGGTTGGCCACCCGCACCGACGGGGGAAGCCCCCCCCGGGAAGACAGATCGGGGGCGAACCGGCCGTCCACGAACACAAGCCGCGGGGCATCCTCCCCTCCAAAGACCCAGGGGTCCGCCTCCGCACAGGGGACCGAACCTGCGACATGATCCCCCGGCATGGCGTAGGTCTTCCCGGCCAGGGGCATCACATCGGTGAAGCGCCATTCCTCCATCGCGGTGGTGGGAAAACCCGATGCCAGGAAGAGATCCAGGGCCGCGCGCCGGCGCGCGTGGAGCGGGGAGCCCGCCCTCCCGTTCAGCCGGCGCTCCAGAACCGCGAACTGGGAACGGTAAAGATCCAGATATGCACCAGGTGAGACGCTCATGCGGTCATTCCTTCGCCTGCCCGGCCGCCGATTCCTCCCTGAGCCAGTCATAGCCCTTCTCCTCCAGCCGGAGGGCCAGATCCTTGCCTCCCGACTTCACGATTCTGCCTTCCACCAGCACGTGGACCCGGTCGGGCACGATGTAGTTCAGGAGCCGCTGGTAGTGCGTCACCACGATCACGGCGTTGGAGGGGTTGCGGAGGCGGTTCACCCCTTCCGCCACAATCCGGAGGGCGTCGATATCCAGACCGGAGTCGGTTTCATCCAGCACGGCAAGCATCGGCTCCAGGATCGCCATCTGGAAGATCTCGTTGCGTTTCTTCTCCCCCCCCGAGAACCCCTCGTTCACGGGGCGGGAGAGAAGTTCCTCGTCCATCTCCACCAGCTTCATCCTGCTCCGCACCAGGCTCAGGAACTCCACCGCATCCAGTTCCTCCTCCCCCCGGTGTCTCCGGACGGCGTTCAGAGCCGCCTTGAGGAAGTAGGTGTTGGAAACTCCCGCGATCTCCACCGGGTACTGGAAAGCCAAAAAGAGCCCTTCCCGCGCCCGTTCTTCCGGAGCCATCGCCAGAAGGTCTCTGCCCCGGTAGAGCACCTCGCCGTGGGTCACTTCATAGAGGGGTTTCCCGGCCAGCACACCGGCCAGCGTGCTCTTCCCCGACCCGTTCGGGCCCATAATGGCATGCACCTCGCCGGGGCGCACGGAGAGATCGATGCCCCGGAGGATTTGGTTCCCCTCCACCGAGGCGTGCAGGTTCTTCACATGCAGCATTCCGTTCACAGGACTCCTTTCCCTGAAGCCGTATTCCTCATCAGCCGACGCTTCCTTCCAGACTCACGCTCAGGAGCTTCTGGGCCTCCACCGCAAACTCCATGGGGAGCTCCCGGAAGACCTCCTTGCAGAATCCGTTCACGATCATGCTCACGGCATCCTCCGCGGACAGGCCCCGCTGGCGGCAGTAGAAGATCTGGTCCTCACCGATGCGGGAGGTGGATGCCTCATGTTCCACCCGTGCCGTGGAGTTCTTCACCTCGATGGTGGGGAAGGTATGTGCGCCGCACCGGTCTCCAAGCAGAAGCGAATCGCACTGGGAGAAGTTCCGGGCGTTCTCCGCATGCCGGTGCACCTGCACCAGCCCCCGGTAGGAATTGTTCCCCAGGCCTGCAGAGATGCCCTTCGAGACGATGGTGCTCCGTGTGTTCTTCCCGAGGTGGATCATCTTGGTGCCGGTATCCGCCTGCTGCCTGTTGTTGGTCAGGGCCACGGAGTAGAACTCCCCCACGGAGTCGTCTCCCTTCAGAATCACGCCCGGGTACTTCCAGGTGATGGCGGATCCGGTCTCCACCTGGGTCCAGGAGATGCGGGATCCCCGGCCGGCACAGATGCCCCGCTTGGTCACGAAGTTGTAGATCCCTCCCTTCCCCTCCCTGTCCCCCGGGTACCAGTTCTGCACCGTGGAGTACCGGATATGGGCTCCGGCGGCCGCCACCAGCTCTACCACCGCGGCGTGGAGCTGATTGGTGTCGCGTACGGGAGCCGTGCACCCTTCCAGGTAGCTGACCGAGCTCCCCTCGTCGGCCACCAGGAGGGTCCGCTCGAACTGGCCGGTCTCGGCCGCGTTGATCCGGAAGTAGGTGGAGAGCTCCATCGGGCAGCGGACCCCCTTCGGCACGTAGCAGAAGGACCCGTCGCTGAAGACCGCCGAGTTCAGGGCGGCGAAGAAGTTGTCGGTGGGGGGGACCACGGAGCCCAGCCAGGTGCGGACCAGATCGGGGTGATGCCGCACGGCCTCGGAGAAGGAGCAGAAGATGATCCCCACCTCCGCCAGCTTCTCCTTGAATGTGGTGGCCACCGAAACGCTGTCGAACACGGCATCCACCGCCACCCCCGCGAGCCGCTTCTGCTCCTGGAGGGGGATCCCCAGACGCTCATAGGTCCGGAGGATTTCCGGATCCACCTCCTCCAGGTTCTTCAGCTCCTTCTTCCTCTTCGGGGCGGAGTAGTAGATGATGTCCTGGTAGTCGATGGCCGGATAGCGGACGTTCGCCCAGGAGGGCTCCTTCATGGCCAGCCAGCGGCGGAAGGCCTTCAGACGCCACTCGAGGAGCCAGGCCGGCTCCTCCTTCCTGGCGGAGATGAAGCGGATGATCTGTTCGCTGAGCCCCCTGGGGGCGGCGTCCGCTTCCACGTCGGTGACGAACCCGTACCGGTACTCCCGGTTCGCCAGATCCTCGATTGCCTCATTCTCGGTGCTCATGTCCTCGCCCGTGTCTTCGTGGGGAAAGATGCTCCTTCGGCGCGCTCACGCTGCGCCTGCGGGCGGAGATCCGGGATGACCCGCCGGCTTCGGCCCCGCACCCGCACCCGCCGGGGCCGCCCCGCTTCCTGCCGGATGCGGGCGCGCCGGGGCCTCCTTCACCATCCGGGGTTTCCTGAACGGCTCATGCCGGAGCACCCACGTCTGGTCATCCAGGCGAAGGGCAATTCCCCGCTGCTCCAGCCGCCCGAGGAAGGCCAGAGCAAGTTGTTCCGACGCACCGTAGTCCAATCCGGCCCCCCTCTCCCGGGCCCAGATACGGATGCCGAACTGCACATCCCGAAGAAAGATGTTGGAGAGGTGATACAGCGGATAGCGCTGCTTCAGGAAATCCAGCATTTCTTCCTCCCGCTCGGGGAGCCGAACCGGTTCGCTCATGCGTCAGTTCTCCTGGTATGCTGCAACAAGAGGGGTCGTCCGGCGGAGGGATTCCAGCACCCGTTCCACCGTGTAGTCCACCTCGGCCTCGGTGGTCAAGCGGCTCAGCCCGAAGCGGAGCGTGCCGCGCGCCATCGCATCCGGAAGTCCGATCGCCCCCAGGACGTGCGACACGGTTCCGTCGTCCGAACTGCAGGCGGAACCGGCCGAGACGGCGATGTCCGTCATCTTCAGGATCAGCTCCGCCGCCCGCATCCCTTCAAAGGAGATGCTTGCGTTCTGGGGAAGGCGCCGCACGGGATCCCCGTTGAGGACGGCTGCGGGACATCCCCTCCTGATCCCCTCCACCAGGCGGTCCCGCAGCGAAGCGATGCGGGGCGAGTCGGCCGCCATCCGGAGCCGGGCCAGACGGGCCGCAGCGCCGAAGCCCACGATCCCGGGCACGTTCAGGGTCCCCGCACGGAGACCCCCCTCCTGCCCGCCGCCATCCAGCAGAGGCGTCAGATGCGGGCCGTCCGGTCCCCCCCGTACCCAGAGGGCGCCGACACCCTTGGGGCCGTGCATCTTGTGGGCGCTCAGGGAAACCAGGTCCGCCCCCAGGCGTCCCACATCCAGGGGGATCTTCCCCGCGGCCTGGGCCGCATCGGTGTGCAGGAAGACGCCGTGCTCGCGGCAGAGGGCGCCGATCTCTGCGATCGGAGCAATGGTGCCGATCTCGTGATTGGCGGTCATGACCGAGACCAGGATCGTACCCTCTTTCAGCCAGGGACGGAGCCCCTCCGGATCCACCCGTCCCCGCGCATCCACCCCGAGGCGGACGACCTCGTAGGCGAACCGCTCCAGGGTCTCGCACGCCCGCAGTCCGGCCGCGTGTTCCGTGGCGCAGGTCACGATTCTCCGACCCCGGCCCCGGTAGGATTCCGCCGTGCCCTTGAGTGCCAGGTTGACGGATTCGGTGGCCCCGCCGGTGAAGAGGATCTCCCGCGGGGAAGCACCCAGGAGCTCCGCCACATGCCCCCGGGCCTCTTCCACGGCTTCCGCAGCCCTCCGCCCGAATGCGTGTGTGAGGCTCGCGGGGTTTCCGTATTGGCCCGAGAGGAAGGGGATCATGGCCTCCACCACCAGGGGATCCACGCAGGTGGTGGAGTGATTGTCCATATACACCATATGCCGCGCCCTCCTCACAGGATCTCCGCAAGGGTCATGGTTCCGAAAGCCCGCTCCAGGCCCGCCTGCACCCTCCCCAGGGGTTCCCGGATGGTGCAGAGTCCGAACACCTCGCAACCCCCGGGCCCGTCCGTCATGCAACGGGTCAGCGAGGGTGTCTCTCCCTCGATGCTGGATATGACCAGCGAGACGGGAACCTGTTCGGGGCGCAGCCTCATGCGGTAGCCTCCCCGGGAACCCTGGTGGGAAACCACCAGATTCGAGCGGGCGAGGCGCTGCAGGACCTTCGCCGTAAGATCGTGCGGAATCCCGCACCGGAGGGAGATCTCCCGCGCGGTCACCGTTCCCCCGTCCGCCTGCGAAGCAATGTGGCGGAGGGCGATCAGGGCATATTCAACCCGTTTTGAGAGCCGTACCATGGAGCAACCGGAAATACGACCGAAAAAGTCCTCTTTGGAGGCAAAAAGAAACCCCCTCTTGTCGTAACGCCCGCATCTGGAAGGGAGTTCCCCGGGGAGGTCTCCACCGGCCGGGCCCATGATAGAGAAACCCCTCCAGGAAATCAACCCCTTCCCTTTTTGACTAATTGACCCGACATGGTTATCATGCAATGATCTCTGCATGCACACGCTGCGCAAGGGGGGACCGAATGGCCCAGAAACTGAGTCTTGAAGACCTGCATTCCCCGCTGGCCGACAGGCGCAAGGCCGACGCCCGGTTCCAGACCGTGGGGGTCATCGGCCTGGGAGTCATGGGACAGGGAATCGCGGAGACGGTGGCGGCCGTGGGCATCAGCGTGCTGGCGGTGGAGCGGGATGAGCAGCGGCTGAAGGCCGGCCTGACGGGGCTGGGGCACGCGATGGACCTGGAAATCAAACGCTGGGGGAAAACCCCGGCCGAGAAGAAGGCCGTGCTCTCCCGCGTCCGGGGGAGCATCCAGCTCGCCGACCTGAAGGACTGCCAGATCGTGGTGGAAGCCGTGGACGAGAGTTCTGACCTCAAGCGGCGGCTCATGCAGGCGTTCTTTGCCGTTGCGCGGAAGGACGCCGTCTTCATCTCCAACACGGCGACACTCAGCCTCACCAAACTGGCGCAGGGAATCCCCCAGGAAGACCGGATCATCGGCATGCATTTCCTGAACCCCGTGCCGCGGATTCCTCTGGTGGAGGTGGTGCGCGGCATGAACACCTCCGATGAGACCTTCGGGATCGTCCGCTCTTTCGCGGAGCGGATCGGCAAGACCCCCGTGGAAGTCTTCGAGTACCCCGGTTTCATCACGACGCGCACGATCCTCCCCATGCTGAACGAGGCCATGCACGTGCTCATGGAGGGGATTGCGAAGCCGGAAGACATCGACACGGCGATGCGGCTGGGCTTCAGCCTTCCCATGGGGCCCCTGGAGATGGCCGACTCGATGGGGCTGGACGAAGTGCTCATGTGGATGGAGACCCTGTTCCGAGAGCTGGGGGAACCGCGCTACAGGCCCTGCCCCCTCCTCCGCCGCATGGTGCGCGAGCGCAAGCTGGGCAAGAAGGTGGGGGTGGGGTTCTTCCGGTATGACGAGGATGGGAAACGACGATGAATGTCCTGGTGTTGAACTGCGGCAGCTCCTCCGTCAAGTACCAGCTCATCGAAACCGACGACCGGACCACCCTGGCGCGGGGGGCGGTGGAACGGATCGGGATGAGCGGGGCGACCCTCACGAACCTACGCCACGACGGGGATGAAATCAAGATCGCCGGGGAGATCGTGGACCACATCGTGGCCATCGAGTACATCCTTGCCGTGCTCCTCAGCCGGAACCACGGAGTCATCGAGGACCGGTCGGGCATCCACGCCGTCGGTCACCGGGTGGTGCACGGGGGAGAGACCTTCACCACTTCGGTGCTCATCACCGAGGATGTCATCAGGGGCATACGCGCCAATTTCGAGATCGCCCCACTGCACAATCCCCACAACCTCCGGGGCATCAATGCCTGCCAGGTGAACCTCCCGGGAACCCCCCAGGTGGCGGTGTTCGACACCGCGTTCCACCAGCAGATGCCCCTGCGCGCGTTCCTCTACGGCATCCCCTACTCTCTCTACACGCAGTACCGGATCCGCCGGTACGGCTTCCACGGGATGTCCCACCGGTTCGTCTCGGTCCGGGCGGCCGAGCTCCTGGGGCGGGATTCTTCCTCGCTCCGGCTCGTCACCTGCCATCTGGGCAACGGCTGCAGCATGGCGGCCGTGCAGGGCGGCGTCTCGGTGGATACCACCATGGGCTTCACCCCGCTGGAAGGTCTTCTGATGGGCACCCGCTCGGGTGACCTGGACAGCTCGGTCATCCTCTACATCATGGGGAAGGAAGGCATCTCGCTGGCCGAGGCCAATACGCTCCTGAACAAGCACAGCGGCCTCCAGGGCATCTCGGGCATCAGCAGCGACATGCGGGACATCCTCCAGGAAATGGGGACCGGAGACAAGAAAGCCCGCTACGCATTCGACGTGTTCACCTACCGGGTCCGCAAGTACATCGGTGCCTATGCCGCCGCCATGGGGGGTGTGGACGCGGTGGTCTTCACGGGCGGGATCGGGGAGAACAGCCCGGCGGTACGGAGCGCCTGCTGTGAGGGCCTCGGCTTCCTGGGCATCGCGGTGGATGCGGCGGCCAACGAGTCCCCCGAGCGGGAGAAGAACATCGCGCGGGAGGGCTCTCCCACTCCCGTGCTCGTCATCCCGACAAACGAGGAGCTGGTGATCGCCCTCGACACCATGGAGATCGTGCGCCGGTCCCTGCCGCAGCAGGTCACCGCCTGAGAACCGGACTGCAGGTGGCGGACCCCCGGGTCTCGTCCCGCAGCCGTTCGGCGAACTCTTCCGCCAGGCCCGCGCGCAGCCTCACGGTCAGGTGCGCAGTGTCCTCATATCGGCTTTCCACGGGAACCCCCCCCAGGGCATGGAGGAGGCGGAGCACCCGGTTTGTCATGGCGTGGGGAAACGAGACCGCGAGATGCGCCGTACGGTGGGCGGTCACGGCGCGTCCTGCACACAGGGCGGCGCGCGCCGCTTCTCCGTAGGCGCGCGCCAGACCCCCGAGCCCCAGCTTCACCCCGCCGAAATAGCGGGTGACCACCACTACCACATC
>JBAVEL010000154.1:0-13680 GCA_049587715.1 Bacteroidota bacterium | reverse complement strand
CGTTGTACTGCTCGTCGGCGTCGTTCGGGCGTCCGATCTGGAATGCCATGTAGAACCGGTGCTCCTCCGCGGTAAACACGTTTGTCCTCGCCCCGAACTTCAGCGACGTGGGGAGGGAGTACTGCTCGTTCAGGTACTTCAGGTCCCGCCCCAGGTTGTTGACCGAGATCCCCAGCCGCGTCCGGAGGGAGGGAATGTCGTACAGCGATCCAATGTCGAACGCGATGGCCGAGGCTTCAATGTCGTCGTTGTAGAGATTCGACTCGATGTACTTGGCGCTCAGCCCCAGGGCAAACTCCTCGCTGATCTGCCTTCCGTAGCTCAGGGTAAATGCGTACTCCGTGGCCTTGAAGAACTCACCGTTGCCTTCAGGAAAGGCCGGCGTCGTGACGGGCATGTCGTCGGTGGCAAGGAGCGTCACGCCCACCCCGAAGGTCCCCAGTTCCTGCAGGTTTGCGGCCACGCCCATGAACGAGTGGGTGATGTCGGCGAACCACGCGTTGTAGGTTCCCCCGAAGGAGAACTTCTCCACGCTCAGGATGCCTGCCGGATTGTACCCCATGGCCCCGGCCCCCTCCGCCAGGGCCACGTTGGCATTCCCCATGGCCGCTGCCCGGGCGTTGGTCGGGAGTTTCAGGAACTGGCCCGTCACCGTCCCGGAACGGTTTCCCGCCTCGGCGGGGGCGGCCAGGCCCAGAAGGAGAGCCGGAACGGCTCCCCACATCAGGACTCCACCATGCTGTTTCATCGTCGTCCCTTCGGTGCTTAGCGAATGATCACGAACTTGCCGGTCTGCACGCCGTACCCGGATTCCACGGTAAAGATGTAGATGCCGCTGGCGAGGGCCCGGTTGCTTCCGCTCAGGAGGGGCACGTTCTCGTCGCCCCGGGCAATCCCGCTGGCGGACCGCCCGTCGTGCTTCACTTCCCGGACCAGATCCCCCGAGAGGGAGAAGATCCGGATGGTGCACACCTCCGGCAGGTTGATGAACTTGACAAGGCGCTGGTTCTCGTCCCATCGGCCCGCCAGCCCCTCAAAGCCGCCGCTCTCCAGCGTGTAGTCCTTGTCCGTCCTGTAGGGGTTGGGCACCACGCTCACCTTTCCCAGATCCGTGGAGACAGCGAAGGGAAGATCCACCTGGAAGGCGTTCACCGACTTGGCCGATTCCAGCGGCTCCACCGGAACCTCCACCGTCACCAGGGAGTCCCCCACCGGAATCGTCCGGTACACCAGACTGGGAATGGAGCGCGAGGTCACGGAGTACACATAGGTCTTTCCCCGCACCAGGTTCGAGTCCACGAAGGTGTAGGGGCGCAACCCGTCGAAGCTGTAGGGAAGCTCCCCGTTGTTGTACTCGAAGTCATCCGTGGGGACGTCGATCTGCTTGATGAGGGTGTAGCTGGGATCGGGGGTCGGAGCGGGCACCTCGCTCCTCCAGATGCGGTAGGCCTCGAAGTTGCGGCCGCCCCGGGCAGGATCGAATCCCGGAGGGGGATTGGACACGCGGTCCGGATAGCGGAAATTCCCCAGGGAATCCGTCAACCGGGCCACCTGATTCGTGCTGTCCCAGTTCTGCTCCGGATCCCCGCGGCCGAAGAGCACGTCGTCTCCCGGACGCCACTTCCAGTCCAGGGTCACGCGCCGGAACCCCACATCCACCCGCAACGGAGGCGAAGGGGGCGTGGCCGGCAGCTTGATGCCCTGATTCAGGTAGATGTCCATGGCGCGTGCGGCGTTCCGCTGGAGCATGATGCGGTGATCCACCGTACGGGAGTACCCGGAGACCATGGCGGCGGCAATGAGCACCGTGTCCGGCCCTGTCGGAGAGCCCCGGCCCCGGAGCGTGAACGGACCGAACGCGTACAGATAGCGGGTGTCCGAAAGGGACGGGTACTCATCCGGGTCGATCTGCCGGGAGGCCATCATGTTGTACTTGGCCTGATCCGTGGCCGGAGTGTTGGGACCCGGGAACCACTGGAAGGTATAGTTGATGGAGTCCCGCGGGTTGGGCTTGGTGACCAGCAGGGCGGACCCCACGGGGGTGGAGCCCCGGTCCTGGGGATTGTGGATATAGGCCGTGTAGGACTCGCGGATGTAGGCGGTGAAATTGTGTGTGTGGTAGTTGGGCACGTTGATGGGACCCACATCCGCTTCCACAAAGAACCCCACGTAGGCGCTGTCGATCTCGTTGTAACCCATGTTGATGATCCGGAATTCAAACACCACCAGGGCCTCCGCATACGGGTCGTTCCAGGAGTAGGCGCTCCAGATCACCTTCAGCCTCATGGGCGTATGGCCCTGCACCCCCAGGCCCGTGTCGGAGAAGGTGCAGTGATAGTCCATGTCCCCGATGGGCTTGTAGGGGAGCGATCCCTGCCAGTAGTCGTCCCACCCCGCCGGCTTGGGGAGGTTCTTCCCCCCCACCCAGATGGTGTCGGCCTCCGAGCGCCCCGGATAGAACTCGTTCAGGGGACCCGACCATCCCTCGTAGGTCACCGAGACAAGCCGGAGAGGAGGGGCCGTGCCCGAGGCCGAGGTGTCCAACAGGCCGCCGATCCAGAGCCCCCCCCCGTACATGTGCTCGACCGCCGCTCCCAGAGGGTACTCCAGCCCCAGGGATTCGGCTGTCTGCGTCGTGTTGCCCAGATAGCCCTGCTTCCCGAACACCCCCTTGTTGTTCATCTGCACCCGCATGGTGTAGCCCAGCTTCCTGCTTTCCAGGTTGGGACCACTCCCCTGGGAGAAGAGCCCCTCCGCCGCCAGCACCAGCGCCAGGGAGAGCACCACGAGGCCGGTTGTCCGCTTCATCACGCTACCTCATTCGTTGTTCAGTGCATGCACACGGTCAATCCCAGTTCAGCCGGACCCCGAACGCAATCTGCCGGGGGGAACGGAAAATGTACGGAGGCACCCGGGCTTCGAAGGATCCGCTCCGCGCGCTGGGAGTCCAGGAGTAGATGTTTCCCTGCGCGGTCTCGTAATCCCCGAAGATCGTGGGTCTGCCCGTGAAGCTGTTCCACCCGCCGGCATTCAGATCCACATTCCTCCGGTCGAAGACGTTGATCACATCCAGACTGAGGGTCAGGCTCAGTTTGTCCAGGATGGTGAACCCCTTGAACATGGAGAGATTCACCTCCGATGTGTAGGGTCCGTCCCCCGTGTTCTTCAGGTAGAGCTCCGCAAGGCTGCCCCCGCGGATCGTGGGATCGAAGGGGGTATAGGGGAACCCGCTTCCGAAATTCCACGTCAGCGAGACCCCCCAGTTGTCGAAGGGAAGGCCCAGGATATCGAAGTCCTCCCGCGGTCCCACCCGGTAGGCAAGGAAGAGGTTCAGGCTGTGCTGCTGATCCCAGTCCAGTCGGACCTCCCGGGGGAGACCCTGCAGGGAGCTGCTCCCCAGCGCCGCCCGGGGATCGGAGGACCGCCCCTTGGCAAGCTGGAAGGTGTAGTTCACGCTTCCCTGGTACCGGCTTGTGAGCTGCTTGGTCACGATCACCTCGAAACCCCGGGCGCTGGCGTAGTCCAGGTTCACGTACTTGTCCGTGGGCAGCGGCGCGTTCACAAGGGCCTGGAAGGAGGGGTAGTCGAAGATGTCCTTGTAGAACCCCCGGATCCCGAGGGACAGATCGTCAAGCAGGAGCTGGTCGAAGCCCGCCTCGTACTGCACCGTTCTCTGGGGCTCCAGGGCCGGGTTCCCCACGTAGTTTCCCGTGAGAGAGGTGATGATGGGATCCCGGTAGTACTGATCCCGCTCCGGATACTGCAGAAAATGCCCGTAGTTGAAGTAGAAGACCGTGCGGGTGGAAATCGGGTATCCGATGGAGAGCCGCGGGCTGAAGTTCCCCCGGATGAACTGCGAGAAGAAGGACTCGTGTTCCAGCCATGTGGCCTCGTCGCGTGTCACGCTCCGCCAGCGGCCCACCCATTCCGGATCGAAGACCTCGGGACCCAGATACAGCCAGTCGTACCGGAGTCCGATGTTCACGTTGATGCTGGAGAGCTGAATCTTGTCCTGCACGTAGAACGCGCCCCGCTGGGGGGCATTGTCCCCCACCCACCGGGCAAAACCGTAGCCCGGATACTCCCCCCGGGTGCTGGTGGTGTCCCGCCGGGGATCGCGGGGAAGCGACAGCACCGTGGACGTGTGCCGCTCCTTGAAGTACTCACCGCCCGCCCGGAACGTGTGGTACTCGTGCACCTGGGAGTTGAACATGACCTTGAAGTTCCACTGCAGGCTGTTGGAAGTGCTCCATCCCTGGCTGGTCCCCAGATCGTAGAACCCGTCGCTGCTGGGGTCACGCAGGGCGAGGGTGGTAATCGTCGAATACTGATCGGGGGAAAGCCCGCCCACGCTGGTGGTGCGGTCGATTTCCTGGCGGCTGAAGAACGACTGAATCTGGGAGTTGGTCCCGAAGAAGTGGGTCCACTGGAGAGAGTTCAGCCCCTTCAGACTCAGGTCGGAGCTCGTGGAGTCGGCCCGGTCTTTCCAGTTGTACGATCCGTACAGGGGACGCCCCGACCGGGCGTTCGCGATATAGCTGTAGCTGATGATGTCGTTCTCGCCCGGGTTGTAGGTGAACTTGGTGTTGTAGGTGAAGGAGTTGTCCTGGCGGTCGGAATAGGTGAACCCGGCGTTCAGCCAGTCCAGGAGACCCCCGAACCGGACCCGGCGCTTGAGTGGATTATAGAAGTTGGTCGTGGTGAACGCATAAGCCCCGTCGGACTGGGTGAAGTTCCCGCTCATGAAGAAGGAAAGCTTCCCGGGAATCTCAACCCCCAGGGAGGGGAGCAGGTAGGTCGTCACGGGCTCCGGCCCCCCGAAGTTGGCCGAGTAGAAGTCCTCATTGTAGGAGGCCTGGGTGGGCCCGTCGGTCCTGAACTGCCCCGAGCCGCTGTAGCTGTCCCCTCCCCCCTTGGTCGTGATGTTCACCACACCCGACTGGGCGTTCCCGTATTCGGGATCCAGGCCGCTGCTGCTCACGCTCACGGACTGGATGGCGTTGGCGGAGACCGAGATGGCCCCTCCCACCCCCCCCGAGGTGTTGCCCGAGTAGAGCTGCTGGAGCTGTTCGTTGGCCGTGCTGGACCCGGCGGCCCCTCCCTGCCCCGCCACGTCGTTCACCGCGATCCCGTCGATCAGGATCTGCGTTTCGTTGGCCCTGCCCCCCCGGAGAAAGAGCTGGTTCCCGAACTTCACGACCCCCGCCTGGAGGTTCAGCACGTCCTCCACCCCCTTCACGTTGGGGAGCTGTTCGATCTTGTCCCGGTTGAAGGTCTGGTCCCCCGCCGTCTTGGTCACGTCCACAAGGGGCGGGGTGCCCTCCACGGTGATGCCCTCCATTTCGATGTCCGTGCTGGCCAGGCGGAAGTTCATGACCGTGGTCTCGTCCGCCTTGATCTCGATCTTCCTGGACTCGATCATCTGGTACCCCAGCAGGGAGACACGGAGCGCGAACGTGCCGGGCGTGACCGAGGTAATGAAGTACTCCCCCCTCTCATTCGTCACGGCGCCCCTGCCGCTTCCCACCACGAGCACGTTGACGCCCAGGAGCGCCTCGTTCGTCTGGACATCCGTGATCTTGCCCTTGATGTTGCCGGTGGTTCCCGAGGCCGGCGCGCTCTGGGAGGCGAGGGCCAGAACCGCGAGGCCGCACACTACTCTGGCTGTCAGACGCATCTGATTTTCTCCTTACGGAAGAGAGCTCTCGTTGAGATCGCGGAACGCCACCCGGAGCGCGGCAATGACGTCGGCCTGCCGGCAGAAGGTGAGCGGGAAGGCAAAATGGACCACGGAAAACGTCTGCCGGCAGAACTCGCCGGGATCCGGCCCCCCGCCGATGTACCGCACCGCCATGGGCACATCCTCGAACAGGGGAAGATTCAGCTGCGAATCAAACGAACCCACCGCCTGCGCAAACCCGTACGGATAGTTCACGGCAATCCCCCGGAGCGCGGTGACCCCCGGGTACACCGGATCGACGGGAAGCCTGGCGGCCACGACGGCGCTGTCCAGCAGAATGTCCGGGTATCCGTTCATTCCCTTCATTCCCACGAAGTCCAGGGAGTCGTTCTGCCGGTAGGGGATGGAGCGGGTGGCATGGATGATGTCCGCCGCCCACCCCTCATACGAGTTGAAGCTCGACCGGATATTGGGCGTCCCGCTCCATATGAGGCGCCCCCCCACGGCCATATAGCGGCGCATGAGATCCTGCTTCCCGATATCGATCCGGTGGAACGAGCCCCCGCCGATGGGCGGAGGGGTGTTCTCCATCACGACCACCAGACAGGTGTACCGGACCAGGACGTCCAGGCCCGGCCAGGGACTGATGCTCGGCTGGGATGCCGCCGTCCAGTAGTCGGCGCTGTCCGTCTTCCCCACCCCCGCCATGAAGGCCGTCCAGGTCTCTTTCACGAAGTTCGTGTCCACGGGGCCGGTCCGGGAAACCACCGAACCGATTGCCCGCGTGTTGTTCAGGACCAGAGTCCTGTGCGGCCAGGCGGGGTCGTCGATGGGCGGCACCTTCGCCGTGAACCTGCGCGCCGCAATGGCGCTCTCCACATCCCACCGGTTCTTCCCCTTCAGGTACACCCAGTGCGTGTCGCTCCCGGTCTCCCGGAACATGGAGGCGGTCACGGTGAACCGGGGAATCTCACTCCAGGCTGACCAGTCCACGCTGTCATCCACGCTCCAGGCGTAGTATCGCTCTTCGGTGCTGGGGTCGATCCCGCCCGACGTAAACACGAGACCCGGGCTCCGGACGGTGGGACACCGGAGCACATACTGGTTGTTGGGCGGACCTCCCGTGAAGAAGACGATCGGACCGGGGGATCTGAGGGTCCAGAAATTAACCGCCGCCGGAGTGGGATCCACCACATCGTTGTTGTCGATGGAGCGGACCTCGAAGCGATGCTGGTTGCTGTCCAGGTTGGAGTTGAAGATGAAGGTCCCCTTGGTGGGGGTCTCCACCTGGAGGGGGTCCGCACCCCGCAGGGAGTCGAACTCCACGGGACCCGAAGGATAGGGAACGGCGAACCAGCGTCCGAGCCCCAGGGAATCCTGGATGGCGTTGATGAGACTCTGGTCCGCGATGGTGGCCAGGAAGTTATAGATCCTGAAGGGGGACCTGGCCCGCGGGTGCGCCAGGATGAGCGTATCCAGCGTCGTCCCGGTCAGGTTCGTCAGGTTCACCGCCGTGGTCCATTCGTTCGTGTCCGGGCCTGCGGCGGCGAAATCGATCCAGCGGTACTGGTACGCCACCACGAAGCCGTCCTGATCGTCCCCCAGCCAGTAGAGGGTCTGCTGGGGAATCGTCCCCTGGAGAATATAGAGGGCGATGGTGTCGTTGGCGGGGATGTTCGCCAGACGGGTCTCGGGAGCCGAGTTCCCGTATTGCTCCCCTTCGGGGTACTCGCAGCTCCAAAGGCCTGCAAGGAGCGTTCCCGCAAGGAGCAGGAGGCCCCTCGTGGCCGCACGTCGCGCAGCTCTTCTTGTGTTGTCCATGGCATCCGATCCGATGTGTGCTCTAGAGAATGGTCACGGAAGAAACATAGAACGTCGGGTAGTAGGCAAACTCCTCCTCCAGCCGGATCAGGGTCCGGTCCAGGTCCAGGGTCACCACCACACGCGTGGTCCGCCCCTCCTCCACGGGAATCCGGAGGGATCCGCCGGCAGAAGGAAGCACAAAATAGGTCTGGTACGGCGGCATCTGCACAACCCCGATCTGGGACCCGTAGGCCCCGTAGGAAACATACACGCAGGCCCCGAGCTGTCCTCCCAGTCCGGTGAGGCAGGGACCCGGGGTCAGCTCCATCTCGATCCCCGTGAATGTGCCGGGAGGAGCATACGCGATTCCCAGCACCAGGAGGGAATCCCGCGCCAGGAGGTTCAGGCAGTTGAAGATATCCCCGTCGGGGTTTCTCCGGATCGCCTCCAGACTTGCGTAGAGGGGAAGCTGGATGATCTCGGGATACGAGGCCGGAGCCGTGATGCGGATATCCCGTACGGTCATGCCCAGCGTATTCTGGGATCCGGTTGCGGAATCCAGACCGCTGAACGGTATGATCGCCAGCTCCGGGCTGATCTTCTTTACCGCCAGCCGGATTTCCACGATGCCCGGCGTGGGAGAGGCGTACTCAAACTGCTCGCAGGAGAGGGAGGCAAATACAAACAACAGCAGGGCGACGCCCCGCGGGACGAGCATACGGACGGAGTTCAGCATGGCGACCCGTTGGTTCGTTGAAGAAAAGGTGCTGTCAGTTGGAAAAAACGCCCACCCACCGATGGAACATAATTCATGCGAGGATCTTCTGCGTGCAGCGCCTTGCGGCACGGACCGGCATCGTACGCGTACTCACCGCCCCTGCCGGGTACCCGTCCGGGAGGAGCGTTCTTCGTTGTGAGTGAAATGGCGTGGGCGCAACGAGAGCGTAGGCTCATGCGGAATGTATGAAATGGCCCCCCCTTTGTCAAGGGAGCCCCGTCCCGCAGGGCCGGGGGGGGAGATTGCTCATAAGGGAAAAAGGAGCTATATTAGCTGAGCTTCTTCGGGGTGTAGCTCAGCCCGGCTAGAGCGCTTGGTTCGGGACCAAGAGGTCCCGGGTTCAAATCCCGGCGCCCCGACTTCCTTCCCCCGTTTCTTTCAGATGCCGCCCTGGAGAAAACCGTCCGCGATTGCGCGGGCCGTCTCCCCGGGCGGCGTTTCTTTCTCCACCTCCATCCACCATATCCGCCGGTCCCGCCCGAACCAGGTCATCTGCCTTCGGGCATACCGGCGGGAACTCTGCTTGAAGAGACGCACCATCTCGTCGCGGGAGATCTCCCCCTCGAGGTATCGCAGGGCCTCGGCATACCCGGGGGCGGCCAGGGCGGGGGCTCCGGCGGGTACCCCCGACGCAAGGAGGGAGCGGGTCTCCTCCAGGAGCCCCTCCTCCAACATCCTGTCGCAGCGGAGATCGATCCGGCGGTAGAGGTCTTCCCGCTCCCTCTTCATGCCGAAAAACACGGATGTGAAAGGCGGCTGCTCGGGCGCCAGGAGTTGAAACCGGGAGAGGGGTATCCCCGTCGTCCGGTGCACCTCCAGCGCCCGGAGAACACGGCGGGGATTGCGCGTGTCCATACGCGCGGCCCCGTGGGGATCCACCCGCTCCAGCTCCCGAACCAGCTCCGCCAGCCCTTCCGCCTGCAGCCGATCCTGCAGAACGGTCCGCACCTCCGGGTCGGAGGCGGGAACCCGGCTCAGCCCGTCCACAAGAGCCCGCACATACAGCCCCGACCCCCCCACGATGAGGGGGAGAGCACCCGCGCCGAGAATGGCGGCCACCGCCTCGCGTCCCTCTCGGGCGAATGCCGCGGCACTGTAGGATTCGTGCGGATACCGGATGTCAATCATGTGGTGGGGGACCGCCGTCCGATCCCGGTGGGAGGGCTTGGCCGTCCCGCAATCCATGCCGCGGTAGATCTGCCGTGCATCCGCCGAAACGATCTCCCCCTTCAGGAGGCGGGCAAGAACAAGGGCAATGTCGCTTTTTCCGGAGGCAGTCGGCCCGACAAGAACCAGGACGCGAAGGTGGGCGGAGGGAGCCGTCATGAAAGGACCCGGGATCGAGGACCCCTCAACGCCAGCCCATCTTTCCGATCAGGGGGACGAACTTGAAGCCGTCGATCTCCCTCCTCTCGAGGGTCTCCCCCTTCCGGGTCACGATGTGGAGGGACTGCAGATCCAGATCCCCGATGGGAATCACCAGCCGGCCTCCCTCGGCCAGCTGACTCACGAGGGGAGGGGGAATCTCGGGAGCCCCGGCGGTGACAATGATGCCTGCAAACGGCGCGAACTCGGTCCAGCCCACCGTTCCGTCGCCCGCCTTGGTGGCGATCCGATACCCCAGTTTCTCCAGCACCTTCCGGGCCTGGGCGAGGAGCTCCGTCTGACGCTCGATGCTGAACACGCGGGCCCCCATCTCGGCCAGGATGGCCGCCTGGTACCCCGACCCGGTCCCGATCTCCAGCACCCGCTCCCCCTCCTTCACCCCGAGGGCCTGCGTCATGAAGGCCGCGGTATAGGGCTGGGAGATGGTCTGCCCGCCGCCGATCGGGAGCGCACAGTCCTCATAGGAGCGGCCGGCAAAGGGGCCGGGGACGAACAGGTGGCGCTCCACCGTGGCGAACGCCCGGAGCAGACGCTCGTCGGTGATCCCCCTGTCCTTCAGGAGGGCGATCATATCCCTGCGATCCAGCTCGTATTGTCCCATGAAGAGGCGGGTCAGGAGTTGGTGCGCAGGAGCCGCCACACAGACCCGACGGACCGGTCGGTCTCCATGCTCAGCTTCTCCCGCAGCTCACGGCGGAGAACGGCGGGGGTGAGGCCGCGCCGCATCACGCCGTTCTCCGCGATGGAAACGGTGCCCGATTCCTCCGAGACGATCACCACCACCGCATCCGCCTGTTCCGAGACACCCAGGGCCGCCCGGTGGCGCGTCCCCAGCATCTGCCCCTCCCACGTAGTGAGATTCGAAAGAGGGAGCGTGCAGCGCGCCGCCTCGATCAGCCGGTCCTTGATGATGACGGCTCCGTCGTGGAGGGGGGAGCGCGGATTGAAGATGGCCAGGAGAAGCGAGCGGCTCACCAGCGCCTCCATGCGCGTGCCGGTCTCGGCGTACATGCGTATGCCGGTGGTGCGGACAAACACGACCAGCGCACCCTGTTTCTTGCGGGCCAGGTCGGTCACCGCACCCACCACCTCGTCAATGGAGGCGTCCACATCCCCGCGGAAGAAGAAGCGGAGGACCGGACTCCTGCCCACCAGCACCAGGAGCCGGCGGAGCTCGGGCTGAAAGAGCACAATGAAGGCAATCACCCAGATGTCGGTCAGGGTCCGCAGGATCCAGCTGATGGCCCGCAGGTTGGCCGCCTGGGAGACAAAGGAGAAGGCGACAATCAGAACCAGCCCCACGAAGATCTGGGAGGCGATGGTTCCGCGCATGACGAGGTACAGGCGGTAGAAGAGGAAGGAAACGAGGGCCACATCCACCAGGTCCGCAAGGCCCACCGTCAGAAACCCGATCCGGAACAGCTCCATGTCGCCTCCGTTCAGACCGCCACCCGCCGGATCGCATCGGCCAGAAGCACGGCCCGACGTGTGGCTCCCACATCGTGCACGCGCAGCACGTGCGCCCCTCCCAGGACGCATGCCACGGCCGCCGCAAGGGATCCCTCCAGGCGGTCCCCCACCGGCAGGTCCAGCACGGCCCCCACGAAGCTCTTGCGGGAGGGACCGGCCAGCACGGGCCTGCCCAGCCGGGCCAGGCGGGGGAGCCCCGCTATCACGGCCAGGTTATGCTCCACGGTCTTCCCGAACCCCAGTCCCGGATCCACCAGGACCTGCAGCACGCCCGCCCTCCCGGCCCGGGAGACGGCCTCGGAGAGAAAACCCAGGATCTCCCCCCAGAGATCATCGTAGCGGGGCTGGAGGGGCATCCCCGAGGGCATCGCCTTGGTGTGCATCAGCACCGCGGTGGCGCCTGCGCGGGCCACAACCTCGGGCATGCGGGGGTCGAAGCCGAAGCCGCTGATGTCGTTCACGATCACAGCCCCCGCATCCAGGGCGGCCTCCGCCACCTCCGCCTTGTAGGTGTCGACCGATACGGGCACCTCCAGCCTTGATCCCAGCAGCCGGAGCACGGGGAGAATCCTCCCCAGCTCCTCGGCAGCGCTCACGGGACGGGCTCCCTCCCCGTAGGCGGTCCCGCGGGGACGGGTGGACTCCCCTCCCACGTCCACGAAGTCGGCCCCCTCGGCCACCATCTCCAGGGCCCGGTCCAGGGCCCGGGGGGGATCCCCGTACATGCCCCCGTCGGAAAAGGAATCCGGGGTCACATTCAGAATCCCCATGATGTGGGTGCGGGCCGAGAGATCCCGGATTTCACCCCCGAACCGGAAGAGGAAGCCCTCCTTCCGGTCACCCGCCCGGGGCGGGCCCTGCACTACGTCTTCCGTCCGGCCCGCCGGGTCCGCGCCCGGGCCTTCGCCCGCTCCACGGCCTTCTTGTGCTTTTTCCGGACGGTCTTGGTCTTCTTGTTCATGGGATTTCCTCTCGGAGTTCACAGGTACCCGTCATTCCGGGCAAGGCGTTCGATCTCCTCGGCCCTCCGGATCTTCGGCACCACATCCCGGAGATGGGCGTTCAGGAAACGCATCCTCTCCCCCTCCGAGGGCAGTTCCAGAAGCCGCTGCCGGTCCTCCAGATCCAGGGCGGCGCGCGGGGCGAGACGGTAGGAAACCTCCCCCCCGGGATCCGCCTCCGGGACGCTTTCGGGCCCGGCCCCGGGGAGCACCGCAAGGAGCTCGCGCAGCAGCCGGAGGGTTTCCGCCACGAGCGCCGGATCCGCGCGCCCGGGAGCTTCGCTCAGGTATTCCACCACCCCCAGCGCATAGGGCTTCCGGCCGGACACCAGGCGCCTCAGCCGGTACCGGCGGACACCCTCGGCCACGATATCCATGCGGCCGTCATCGTAGCGCTTCACAACCTCCGCCACCCGGGCCGTGCATCCCACCCCGGCCAGGCGGCCCTCCCGGGCCAGGTGCATTCCAAACTCCCCCCCCGCTTCCAGGCATCCGGCGATGAGCAACCGGTAGCGCTCCTCGAACACATGCAACGGGATCCGCGCTCCCGGAAAGAGAACCACGCCCAGGGGAAAGAGGGGGAGAAGCGTCTCAGCCGTCACGCCCTTCTCCCCGGGGCTGCATGATAGCCAAATCGCCTCTGAACGGCAACCCCGCTTCCCTCCTCAGTCCTCGTACTCGTCGTACCACGCCGCCTGAATCGACTCCAGCACCGCGGTCGTGGCCCCCTCGGGATCGTCTGCAAACCGCGGGAGGCGGAGGATCATCTCCCGGAGCTCGGGAAGCTTGACGGAGAGGGGATCCACCTGCGGATGCTGCTCGGTCAGGTCAAGGGCGATCTCGTCTATGTCCCGCCATGTCCTCTTCATGAGTCCCCCTTCAAGGAGTAAATGGTCCCGGACACGGATCCTACCGGGCGTATGTTGTGTACCGCTTGTTGATCCGGCCCCAGTGGAGGTTGGCCAGAAAGTTGTCCACGTAGAGCGCCCGCTTCGGCCCGTCCTTGTGGTAGTAGGCGTGCTCGAACACGTCCACAGGAATGAGGGGGATGCCTCCCCAGATGGCCCCGTAGTGGTGCTCATCCACCGTCACGTTCAGAAGGCGCCGGGAGTACAGCATGTCGAAGACGAGCACGCCCCACCCGCTCAGCTTTGCGGAGAGGGCCGCCGCCTTGAAGTCCGCCTTCCACGCATCCACGGAGCCGAACTCCTTCTCGATGGCCGCCCGGATCTCGGGTCCCCTGGACGGGTCTCCGTCGCCTCCCAGGACATCCCAGTAGATGTCATGCAGAAGAACGCCGGCGTGATTCCATGTGGTGCGCCGTTTGAGCTCCCCGACAACGCTGTAGTTGCCGTTGGCGGCGGCCCGGTCGGCGGTCTCCAGGGCCTTCTCGATCGTGTTGAGGGCCGTGACATAGCCCTTGTGATGCGTGTTGTAGTGCCAGTCGGAGGTCTCCGCGTCGATCACGCCCGCCAGCAGTTTGCCCGCATCCGCGTCGGAATAGGGACGCGGGTTGAACTTCCATTCGTACGCCATGGGTCTTCTCTCCTGTGTGAGTGTGG
>JBAVEL010000153.1:0-18746 GCA_049587715.1 Bacteroidota bacterium | reverse complement strand
ATCATGCACATGTGCCTTGCCTCGATGACCACCCCCACGCCGTCGGGCCCGAGAGCGTCATAGAGGGTGGAGGCGATCTGCTGCGTCATGCGCTCCTGCACCTGGAGACGCCGTGCAAAAACATCCACAATGCGCGGCATCTTGCTCAGGCCGATGATCCTCCCCTGCGGGATGTACGCAATGTGCGCCTTGCCGAAGAACGGAAGGAGATGATGCTCGCAGAGGGAAAAGAAGTCGATGTCCTTCACGATCACCATCTCGTTGTATTCCTCCGCGAAGACCGCCTCGTTCACCACACTCCGCGCATCCCGGCGATAGCCCTCGGTCAGGAACTGGTAGGCCCGGGCGACCCGACGGGGGGTCTGCGCGAGCCCCTCCCGGGCCGGGTCCTCGCCCAGGGCGGCAAGCAGCTCGCGCACGATGCCTTCCATTCGGGGCATCTGCTCATCGGCCATGGATTCCCTCCCCGCGGTATTCCACCACGTTGTTGGCGGATTCGTACAGCCTGACGGAAAACAGACGTCCCTGCCGGATGGCCGGCTGGAGGATCTTCCAGAATGCGACCGCCATGTTTTCCGCGGTGGGGATCACCCCCCGGAGGAAATCCACATCCAGGTTGAGGTGCTTGTGATCCACCCGCTCGATGACCTCCCTGTCCACGATCTCCGCCAGGAGCTTGAGGTCCACGACCATGCCCGTCTCGGGAGGGGGATCGCCTGCCACGGTCACCTCCAGGTCATAGTTGTGCCCGTGGCCGTTGGGGTTGTTGCACTTCCCGAAGACCTCGGCATTCCGCGTCTCGTCCCAGGCCGGGTTATGGAGCCGGTGTGAGGCCGCGAACGAAGCCCGTCTCGTCACGTAGAGCATGTCATACCTCGCGCCCGAGTGATCGTACCGTTTCCGCCACCAGGGCGGCATGGCCCTCCACCTTCACCTTCGGGAACACGGCCCGCACGATTCCCTTCCCGTCGATCACGAATGTGGTCCGCTCCACCCCCATGAAGCTCCGACCGTACATGGTCCGCCTCTTCCACACGCCGAACGCCGACGCCAGAGTGTGGTCTTCATCGCCGAGGAGGGTGAAACGCAGCCCGTACCGGGCCGCAAACGCCCGGTGCGACGCGGAACCGTCGGGGCTCACCCCCACCACCGCCGCCCCGAGCTTCCGGAACAACGCGAGGTGGTCCTGAAAGGAGCACGCCTCCTTCGTACAGCCCGGTGTGTCGTCCTTCGGATAGAAGTACAACACAAAGGGCTTCCCTTTCATGTCGCGCAGGGAGAGAGTTCCACCCTCGGAGGTCTGCGCGGCAAAAGCGGGGGCCGGATCCCCGGTCCGGAGCTTGCCCATGACCCCCTCCTCAGATCGATTCCAGGAGACGCCGGATCTCCGCGTAGTCGGGCTCCACGCCGGGGTTTTCGGTCACCCACGCCAGGCGGATGGCACCCTTTGCGTCCAGAACATAGACGGCCCGCTTCGAGACCTCGTATCCCTTCACTCCGGCAAAATCGGCGTGGACGCCTCCGTAGGTCCGGCTCACTTCCCGCGTGTGGTCGCTCAGCAGGGGGAACGTAAGACGGTTCTGCTCGGCAAAGGCCTTGTTGGCAAAGGGAGAATCCACACTGATTCCCACCACCTGTGCCTGAAGTGTGTTCAGGACCGACATTGCATCCCGCAGGGCGCACATCTCCTTGGTGCAGACCCCGGTAAATGCCCCGGGGTAGAACGCCAGGACCGTCTTTCTGCCGGCGAAATCCTTGAGGCTGCGAGGGTTCCTGTCTGTATCCACGAGAGTGAAACCGGGGGCTGTATCGCCCGTCTTGAGTGCCATGGCTGACTCCTTTGCGAATGATGTGTTGGATTGACGGAGCGGCGGGACAACCTCAGAGCTCGGCCCGCAACCCCATTCTGAGCAGATGCGATGCGGACGTCGTCTCCCGCAGCGTATTCCGGCGCCGCTCATACCCGTAGCGCAGAGAACACCACACCTGGTGGACGGGCTCCCACGAGACCGAGAACTCGAGCCGGAGCGTCTTCACCAGCATGCCGTCCAGGAAGCGCTTGTTCGGGGGATCGGTCTCCCGGTGGGGCTGGAGGGGATCGCCCCCCACGTTCCGGATGAGGTTCCCCTGTGCATCCAGGATATTCTCCCCCTCCCGTATGTGGAAAACAACCGCCTGGGAGAAGAGGTTCCGCCGGGGCTGCCAGTCCAGCCGCAGAAACCAGGAGTCGGCGTTCGGCCCTATGCGGGGGCCCAGGCCGCGCCCCATGCTCCCGTAGTCGTTCTCTCTGGACCTGTTGTGGGCGAACACCCAGGGCTCGATACGCGTGTATTCCAGGGCCACGGACATATCGGCCGGGGTCAGAGGATCCGCCAGCATGATTCCCGCCTGGTAGCCGTAGCGGTTCCGCCACTCGTCCGAGAAGAAGTCCGCCAGATGGATGTCGTCCATCAGCATCACGAACGCCGCTTCCAGCCCCCGTACGGCGTGCACCTGGACATCAAAGGCCCAGAAGACGTTGTCCCGTTCCTCCCGGGACCGCTGGGCGGACTCGATGAGAACAAGGGGGTTCAGATACGCCATGTCGGGGGCGCGATTACTATAGATCACCATCTCCTGCGCCCCCGCATCCAGCACCCCGGGGAGGGAGATCTCCGCGCGATGTCCGGCGAAGTACTTGTCGGCCACCACGGGCTCCGTGAAGACGGTCGAGCTGTCGGGGGGAAGGGAGAAGGCCAGGGTCTCTCTTCTTCCCAGCAGCCAGGCATGCAGAAACGTGTACCGGAAGACCCCGAAGCGTGCATCCCCCCGCAGGAAGTCGAAGACGCGGACGTTGTCCGAGAGGGTCATCTTCTGGTCATAGCCGCTTCCCCACATCACGCGCTCGCGGCCGGCCTGGACCGAGACCGGTCCGCCGTCGTATCGCAGGTAGCCCTCCGTGAAGTCGAAGTTCTGGGCATCCATGGTCCCAAGGGCGTAGCTCTGACGCACCGCCGGGTCCTCCCCCAGCAGCTCCCGGGATCCCCAGAACTGCGCATTCGTGGCCTCCAGGAAATAGCCGAGTCTTTCTCCGATCGTGCCCCGCGCCCTGGCGCCGAACTGGACAAAGGCGGCGTTCCGGAACCCCGACCCGCTCTCCCTGCTTGTCCGGGCGTCGAGGTCGAGGAGGCCGTTGGCAAAGAACGACGCCGTGGAGTCGGCTCCCGCCCACAGAAAACGCTCGCGGCGGGTCCAGGGGTCCGGGGACCCGCCCCCGCTTTCCCCCAGGAGAATCTCCACGCCCTCCAGGGACCCCGTCCGGTCGAACCGGAACTCGGAGCGGAGGTCCTCCAGGTACTCCGCCTCCACTCCCGTGAGCTCCCCCCGTCTCCCCTCCGCCTCCTCCAGCAGTCGGGCCACCTCACGACGGGAGAGAGGAAGCACATGGTCGAAGTACCTGCCGATGAGACCGCGCACCTCCAGCCGCTTCAGAAATGGATAGACGGGGTGTGTCGCGGGCACATTCTCCGCCTGCGCCCACACGGGGGAAGCCGCCAGGATTTCCACCAGGAGGCAGAGAGGAAGGAGCCTCCGGGCGAGCCGGAGCCCCGGCTCAGAAGTACAGGCCATACCAGATCACGCCCGGGTGGATGCGCACGGCAGGCGCCGGAAGGTGGATCAGGTCCAGCGCCTCCGCCATGGTGCGGAGAAAACCCTCCTCGCGCGGGGCGAGGGCGCTCAGGTCCACATCGAGGGCAAGGTACCAGACCCTGTAGGGACGTTCGGAGAGGACGTCGCGGGCCCCGTAACCGATCGCAAGGCAGAGCCAATCAGGCCACACCCGCTCGATGTTCTCGGGCAGCATTGAGTTCACGCGCAGACTCAGCCAGAAGGACTGCCCCTCGTAGTCGTCCATGAGGAGATGCCGTTGCCCGGGAAACGACGGATCAGACCGGTGGATGTTGGCCGAAGGGGTATAGCTGAACTTGACATTGACGGAGCGCAAGGGGGGCCAGTACTGCTGGGCCACGGGATACCAGGCCCCCGCCAGGTTGGATGCGAAATCCACCCTGTCGAATCCCCAGGTGGAGAAGCCGTCCTGCACCTCCACAAATGTCTGAAAGGCGGTGGAGACGCCTGCGCCCAGGAGCAGGGAGGTCTCCGGGTCGTACCGCACCCAGCGGAATGCCTTCCCCATGAGGAGCGTCAGGGCGGTCGCACCGTGGAAATGCCCGATCTTGTCCACATGGAGCGCGTACCGCAGATCCTCCCGGAAGTGAAACGAGCGCCTGTTGTCTTTCCACCAGCCGTTCATCTGATAGATGTGAATGCCCCCCATCGCGGCAAGCACTCCTCCACCCACCAGAAGAAGCCGCCCCGTGCTGACGCTGGAGGATTCCGGCTGGAGACATGCCGCCCCCCCCAGGAGCTCCCCATTCCCCGGGGCGCCGGGGGACGCCGGAACAGCGGCCGGGCGGCTTGTATCGGATCCGCACACAGCCGGAAAGGCGGCGACCCTGCCCCCGGGAAGGCAGAACACGGCGGCCGCCAGCAAGAAGAGGAGGGCCGGCGTGATGCTCCCGTGTGACGCCGTCCGACCCATACGCGTCAGGTGATCTGGGACCGGAAATACTCGATGGTCTTCAGCAGGCCTTCCCGCCTCCCCACCTTCGGCTCCCATCCGAGGATTGTCCGGGCCCGGGTGATGTCGGGCTGGCGGATCTTCGGGTCATCCTCCGGGAGGTCCCGGTGGACGATGGTGCTCGAGCTCCCCGTCAGAGCGATGATCTCCCGCGCGAGCGAGAGCATGCTCAGCTCGTCCGGATTGCCGATGTTGACGGGATCCGCCTCGTCCGAGAGCAACAGGCGATAGATGCCCTCGATCAGGTCATCCACGTAACAGACGCTCCGGGTCTGGTTGCCGGTTCCAAACACCGTGACCGGCTCCCCCCCGAGGGCCTGGTGCAGGAAGGCGGGGATGGCGCGCCCGTCGTTCACCCGCATGCGGGGGCCGTAGGTGTTGAAGATGCGGACGATGCGGGTCTCCACCCGGTGGTAGCGCTGGTAGGCCATGGTCATGGCCTCCGCGAACCGCTTTGCCTCGTCGTACACCCCGCGGAGACCCACCGGATTCACGTTCCCCCAGTACGATTCCGGCTGGGGGTGCACAAGAGGATCGCCGTAGACCTCCGAGGTGGATGCAAGGAGAAACCGGGCGCGCTTGCTCTTGGCAAGGCCGAGCGCCTTGTGGGTGCCGAGCGAGCCCACCTTCAGGGTCTGGATCGGGACGCGGAGGTAATCCACGGGGCTGGCGGGAGAAGCAAAGTGGAGCACGTAGTCCACCGGCCCCTCAAGGAAGATGTACTCGGTCACATCGTGGAACAGAAACCGGAACCGTGCGTTCCCCGCCAGATGGGCGATGTTTCGCGTATCCCCCGTGATGAGGTTGTCAATGACGGTGACACGGAACCCCTCGTGCAGAAGCCGGTCGGCCAGGTGGGACCCGAGAAACCCCGCCCCCCCTGTGACCACCGCGTGCGGTTCACCCGTTCTGGCCACCGTTCCGTCCGATGCCGTAGTAGGTAAACCCGAATTCCCTGATCCGGGCCGGATCGTACACATTCCGCCCGTCGAAGATGACGGGATCGCGCATCAGGGTCTTCATCCTCTCGAAATCGGGCCGGCGGAACTCGTTCCACTCCGTGGCCAGCAGCAGCCCGTTCACTCCCTTCAGCGCCTCGTAGTTGTTGTCGAAGTAGGTCACGCTCTCCCCCAGCCGGTGTCTGGCCTCCTGCAGGGCCACCGGGTCGTGTACGCGGAGCTTCACCCCTTCCGCCAGGAGGGCCTCGATGATGACCAGGGCGGGGGCTTCGCGCATGTCGTCCGTGTTGGGCTTGAAAGACAGACCCCAGAGCGCAAGGGTGACCCCCGCCAGGGAGCCGTAATGGGCCCTGATCTTCTCCACCATGACCATCTTCTGCGCCTTGTTCACCGCCTCCACGGCATGGAGGGTGCGGAAGTCGTATCCGTGGGTCGTGGCGGTGTTCAGCAGGGCGCTCACGTCTTTCGGGAAACAGGACCCCCCGTACCCGATGCCCGCAAAAAGGAACTGTGTGCCGATACGCGGATCCGATCCCATGCCCTTGCGGACAAGATCGATGTCCGCCCCCACCCTCTCGCAAAGATTGGCCACCTCGTTCATGAAGGAAACCTTCGTGGCCAGAAACGAATTGGCGGCGTACTTCGTCAGCTCGGAGCTGCGCTCATCCATCGCAATGAACGGATTCCCCGTCCGGATGAAGGGGGCGTACAGATCCTGCATCAGTGCCAGCGCCTTCTGGCTTCGCGTGCCGACCACAATCCGGTCCGGCTTCATGAAGTCGTTGATGGCTGCCCCCTCCTTCAGGAATTCCGGATTGGACACCACGTCGAATTCATGCTTGGTCCGCGCGCCCACGATCCGACGCACCCTGTCCGCCGTTCCCACCGGGACCGTGCTCTTGTTCACGAGGACCTTGTAGCCGTTCATGCAGGAGCCGATCTGCTCCGCCGTGGCGAGCACGTGCTGGAGGTCGGCGGAGCCGTCCTCCGACTGGGGAGTGGGAAGGGCAAGGAAGATGATGAGAGAGCGGGTCACCGCCGCCGGCAGGTCGGACGTAAAGCTGAGGCGCTCCTCTTCGATGTTCTTCTTCAGAAGGTCGCTCAGGCCCGGCTCATAGATGGGGCTTTCCCCACGCCGGAGCATGGCCAGTTTTCTCTCGTCGATGTCCACGCAGATGACGTCGTTTCCCGACTCCGCGAAGCATGTCCCCACGACCAGTCCCACATAGCCGGTGCCGATGACGCTGATCTTCAAGGCGATCCTCCCTTTCTCTGCTGACGGTGATGCGTGTTGACGCGGAGTATACAAAAAACGGGTGTGAGAAACAAAGCGGCGCGCTCAGTACGCGCCCCTGCCGAAGAGAACGACGGGGATGGTCTGCACCAGAATCTCCAGGTCGAAGAGGAGGGTCTGATGCTCCAGATAGTACAGATCCAGAAGGACCATTTCCCGGAACCCGAGCTCGCTGCGGCCCGAGACCTGCCACAGACCCGTCATGCCCGGCCTTGCGTGCCGGCGCATGCGGAAGTACCCTCCCAGGTGATCCCGTTCCTCCAGGCGTCGGAAGTCCCGCACGGGAAGGGGCCGTGGGCCCACAAGGCTCATGTTCCCCCGGAACACGTTGATGAGCTGCGGCAGCTCATCGATGCTGTGGCGGCGGAGGAAACGCCCGACCCTCGTGCGGCGCGGATCGTTCCGGATCTTGAACAGGGCCCCGTTGGATTCGTTTCTGTCCACAAGGCTCTCCCGGGCCTCATCCGCCTCGTGCACCATGCTCCGGAATTTATAGAAAAGGAAGGGAGTGTCATCGTCGCTGAGGGCGCGCATCTGCTTGAAGAACACGGGTCCCCGGGACTCCAGTCTGGTCGCCGCCGCCACCAGGAGAAACAGGGGGGAAAAAACCACGAGAGCGGCTCCCGACACGACCAGATCAAAGGTTCTCTTCAGGACCCTCTTCAGACCGTCCAGACGCCCCCGCGGGGGGACAACAACGGGGATCC
Organism: Bacteroidota bacterium; assembly: GCA_049587715.1. Lineage (GTDB taxonomy): Bacteria > Bacteroidota > Ignavibacteria > UBA10030 > UBA6906 > JBAVEL01. The sequence goes on along the minus strand of JBAVEL010000153.1, from coordinate 11,165 downwards.
CCGCAATGTCGTGGATGGTGGTGCGTGTGAAGAGAAAATCCGTTTCCTCCGAGACGATGCTCATGCGGATGTCGTATCTCCTGCACAGCCGCTCGAGCCGGTCGAACGAGCCGTTGAGATGGGAGGAGGAGAGCACAATCTGCTCCACCCCGTGCGCGGCAACAGCCTCCTCCACAGCCGCCTGCTCCACACGCAACAGCTCCCCTTCCGCCCCCTCCGTGGGGATGACGCGCACCACGTCGTAGCCCAGTTCGGGGCAGGCATTGATCCTCTGGAGGAGGCGGTGGATGGTCCGGTCAAACCCGATCACCAGCGTCTTCCAGCGCCCCAGGCGGTGCCGGGCCAGCCGCTCGCGCAGGAGCCGGAGCTCGGACCACCCGACAAAATACAGAGCGGGGAGAAGCCCGAAGAAAGCCGCCAGAAACGCCCGGGAGTAGGAGACCTCCCGCACGAGGAACAGGAAACACACGAGGGTGATGCAGCCCAGGAGGTAGCCCTTGGCGGCAAGCAGGAAGTGTCTGCCCACGTTGACGGAGGCAATGACCCGGTACAGCCCCAGCGCGGCAAAGGAGACCAGGTACACCACCACCGCTACCAGAAGGAAGAGCGCGTGCGCCTCGAGGAATGCCCCGGGACCTCCGGACGGGTGGGCCAGCAGCCCGGCGCAGACGAAGGCCACACTCACGATGCACACATCGGCCAGGATGGCGGCGGCGACCGCAGCGGCGCGCCAGTTGCGCTTGAGAACGGAAACGACAATATGGCGCTCGCCGGTGGTGCGTCTGTGCATGCAGTCGAACGTGTGCTGTGGGTCCGCGGGCTGGGCGAACGTACGCAATCGGAAAGAGAAAATCAAATCACCGCGTCAGCACCATCCGCCTCTGCGCACGGTACCCCGGCCCCCCTTCCAGGGGCGCGGCGGCGAGGCGGCAGAAGTAGACGCCTGAGGAAACGCTTCTCCCGTTTTCCGCCCCCGGCGACCAGGACACCTCGTACCGTCCTGCCATCCGGACGCCGTCTGCCACAAGAGCCACCTCCCTCCCCAGAATATCGCACACAGACAGCCGCACTGTCGACGCAACCGGTATGTGGAAGGCGATAACCGTTCGCGGATTGAAAGGATTCGGATAGTTGGGCTCCAGAACATATCCCCCCCCGGGTGCTTCCCCCTCCTCGGACGGTTCCAGGAGAAGGGTCTGCCGGAGCGTGTCGCCTGAATCCGTAAGCCCGGCCAACGCACAGAAACGCTCCGCCGCCATCGGACGCGGGGGAACCGTGACATGGAGAAGCCCCGAGGCCGTATCCAACATCACCCAGTCAGGACATGAGGAGAGCCGCGCCAACCACCTGACGGATCGGGGGTTTACGCCCGCCATCGAATCCAGATTCAGGTATAGCCGATCACCTCCCCCCGCTGATATCCGGACCTCCCGTGCCGCAACCCGGCCGCTCCGCATGGTGATCTGGAATTCCTGGGACGTCTTTCCGCCCCTTTCATCCGTGGCCTTCAGGCGGACCCTCTCAAGCGGACTACCCCCGCGGGGCGGGATGCCCCCGAGTTCCAGGGATTCCGGATGGAGCTTGAGCCACGGCGGGGACTCCTCCAAAGTCACACACACCACATCCCCCCTCAAGGAGTCGGGGTCCACTGCCTGAACCGCATAGACATACGGCACTCCCGGGGAGGCATGGAGCACAGGAACCGAGACAAACACGGGAGGGTCGTTCCAGCCCTCCACCGTGAGAACGTATCGCTGACGTGCCTCACGGATCGGGGTCGCAGTACCGGAATCCCCGGGGCCTGCCCCCCATTCCCCGGCCTCCATCCCGGCTCCCGTGCTGTGCGCGGCGATTTCCACGATGGTATCGCGTGTGCACGGAAGCGGTGGCACGCCCGAAAGCACACCAGATTCCCGTTCCATCGAGAGCCACGAAGGACCCGTCACGAGCCGGTAGATCACCCGGTCGCCGTAGAGGAAACTGTCGGGGTCCGCCGCGTGTGCCCTGTACACGTACAATCTCCCTTCGACCGCCGAACAAACGGGTCTGCTCAGAAACAAGGGAGGATGATCGGTGTGAAGAACCCTCAGCACGAAGGTCTGTCTGACGGAGTTCCCTCCGCGGTCCGAGACGCCTACCGTGACCCTGTGCAGGCCCACATCTCTCCCCCGGGGTCTCCCCGTGAGGATCCCCCCGGGGGGATCCAGTCTGAGCCATGCCGGACCCTCGGTCAGCGCGTATCGGAGGCTGTCTCCGTATCCCGTGTCCGGGTCCACCGCCGCCACGACGCAGCGGTAGAGGGAATCCTCTTGTGCGCTCTCCAGGGGCTTCGAGAGAATGCGGGGGGGATGCTGGGGATAGGTGACCGCAAGATCGAACGACTGGCGGCAGGTGAGGCCCGACCGGTCCGCCGCCTCCAGGAGGATGGCGTGCCTCCCCACATGCTCCCGCCCCGGAGTTCCCTTCAGAATGCGGTGGGCCCCGTCCAGGCGTATCCAGGAGGGGGCCTCCAGGAGTCTGAGACGGAGGGACTCGTCGAACAGGGAGTCCGGATCCGCCACCTCCGGGGCGTACGCATACTCCGAACCCGGAAGCACGGTCGTATCGGGCCTCCCCGCAAAGAAAGGCGGGTGGTTCACATGACGCACCTCCAGAGGGAAACCCAGCGCGGCCGAATCCCCATCCTCCGTCCGGACGGTGAGGCATACCCGGCTTCGCCCCACATCATGGGGACCGGGCACTCCCTGGAGAATCCCCCTTGCCGGATCCAGAGAAAGCCACGGGGGGAGCGTGTCCCCCCGGAAGAGTGTGGGGCCCGGGACGTTCGTCAGGACCCTGGTGAGGAAGGACTCCCCCTCCCTGGCGACCGAGGCGGGTGCTCCGAGGAGGACGATGCCGCCGCCGGCAGGAACAGTGCGCGCGAGCCAGCCGGCGGCCTCAGTTCCGCCCGAGCCATCCCCCCCGGCTGCGAGCAGGTGGCTCCTGTCGAAGGCACGGTGGAACCTCTCTGCAATCCGGGGTGTGCGGGAAGAAGCGCTGTCTCTGGAACTTCCATCCGATCCCCTGAGTCCCGCCAGAAAGAGAGGCCTGGGTGAGACGAGTCCGGCCAGGGAGGCGATGTCGGGATGGAGAAACGAACCCGCATACTGTGCCCGTGGGGGAAGGTCGCAGGGGATCCCGCCGGGGCTCAGATCGCCGTATCCGTCCACACCCCCGAGACAGATGAACCCGTCGATCCAGGACCCTGCGGCCGCCAGCATGGCTGTATGATGCGACCCCGGACCCTCCGCCGCCAGAATCACGCGGGAGAGATCCCACTCTCTCCGGAAGAACGCTGCAGCCCCATGGATCTGCCCGAGACCTGCCCCGGTCAGCGTGGTCCCCGTTGCCTCCAGGCAGAAGCCCGCCGCTCTCTCGCTGAGTCCGGGGAGTCGCATCGGGCCCGTCCCCGCCCGATCCAGGGCCATGACGGCGTAGCCACGGGCGAGGAGCTCCCGCACGAAGGAGCAGTCCGCACCGGCCATACCCGAATCGGTCACCACAAGCACCCCGATGCACCCCGCCTGGCCGGGAACAGAGACGACAACGGAGGGAGCCGGAGGCGTCCGCCGGAATTCCAGGAGAAACCGCCGGGAGATCCCTTCCGGAAGGAGGGCCGAATCCACCTCCCGCCACGAGACAACGGAATCCGGTTCCGCCCCCACCACCCGGGTCACAGAAGCAGCCATGCTGTCCTGAAACCGCGCCGCTTCTTCCCGGCTGAGGGGGTCATCGGGGTCGGAGGGTCTGGCACTCACCAGGGCGGCGGCAACGGAGAGCACCGTGGAGGAATGCGTGATCCCGCAGGAGAGACTCTCGGGGGGGAGGGGAGTGAAGTCCCGTTCCGTTGTATCGGAGGCGGCGGCATCCCCCCTGATCCAGCGGTTGATCCATGTGCAGGCCCGCATGCGGGCCTCGCGGCTGAATTCGTGTCCCATGGAGAGACTGTCGTGTCTGAGCCGATCCCCTGCTCCCAGCAGGGAGAAGACCGTCCCCGCCCGGTCCCGTTCCTCCCCCAGCCAGGCGGGCGGGCTCACATCCCCCGTCCCCGAGAGAAGCAGGGTGGGTCTGGGGGCATTGAGCGCCGCGAGGCCCCCCAGGTCCGGGATCTCCTTCATGAGATCGCGCGGAAAAGACCCGTCCCAGACGAGGTACCTCTCTTCGGTGAAGAGGTCCTCTGTCCGCGTCACCTGCTTCAGCGGCGGGGGCGGCACAGCTCCCACCACCGCGTCGATGCGCCCGTCCACGACCGATGCCAGAAGGGCCGTCATCGCCCCCTGGGAGGATCCCGCCGCCGCAACCCTGGATGTGTCCACCTCGGGCAGGGCGCCCAGGAGATCCAGGAGTCCCGAGAGCTCCCCTACGGCAAGACCCGGTGTGCCGGTTCCGAACAGCCGCCACCAGAGGGCATGGTAAGAATGGTTCCCGCGAGATCCCACCCCGTTCCATCCCCCGCGCTCTCCTGTGTGCACGAAGTCCCAGGAGGCCGCGGCGTAGCCGGCGCGGACCAGGGTCCTGCCAAGCGCCTGGATTTCCGGCTCCGCTTTCCCGTTCAGGAAGAAGCCGTTCGGGAGGAGCACGAGCGGCAGGGCGACCCCGCACGATTCCGGGAGGTAGAGATTCACAGGGACGGGGAATCCCTGGTAGATCTCCGCTACGAAGCGCCGTATGACAAGGGAATCAACCCTCACCTCCCCCCTCGGTTCGAGACGTGGAGCCGGATGGCGGGGAACCGCTATGCGTTCCAGCACCCTCTGCAGGGCCTGCTTCCATGCGGCCCCCAGGCTGTCCCAGCCGGGGAGTGAGAGATCACCGGGAAAAGGCGGGACCTGGGAGCGGAACCATGCGTCCATGATCCGGCGCGACGAGTCGGAGGACACGACCGGAGTCCGGAGCTGATCCTCCAGTGTCTGTGCGGCCCCGCGGCGTAATCCTCCCTCTGCTCCCGCAAGGAGCAGCAGGAGAACAACGGCGCGGGCGACCCCCCCTCCATGTTCCCTGCGTGGAGCCATCCCCCGACCATGCCGTTTCCGGAAACAACCGTCCCCGCAGGCCGGATGAGCCGGTCCACGAGGGTTACGGACGTTCCTTCAGGAAACAAGTGCGGGGCCAGGGAGAAACCCGCGCAAATTGCAGGATTTCGGGAGGTCCGGAGGTCGGGCCCAGAAATATCTACCTTCCCCAAGGTGAAACCGGCTACCCCGGCCGGGAGGGCTCCCCCCGCCTGTCCGATCCGGACAGGCCTGATGGCGGGATGCAGGTCCAGCGCGCCAGACAGAGGAAGAGGATGGATGTCATCCCGTGATAGCTGAGTCCGTTGTCACTCAGGGAAAAGACAAGCCAGGTGAGGGCAAGGAAGCGGATCACGCGGCCCAGGCCGGGAGCCCCGTGGGGGTCGGGGAGCCGGGGAGTCCGGAGCAACCCGACGGCAAACCAGAGGAAGAGACCCAGGCCCGCAACACCGTGATTGAACAGAAGCTTCACATACTCGTTGTGGGTATTCAGGGGCTCCGACTCGGCATAGTTCAGGTCGGACGTCAGACCACCCCGGAGCGAAGCTGCATAATCCGCTCCCGGCCCGAATCCGAGCACCGGACTCCCGGTCCACGCTTCCATCAGGCGCTCCCAGAGCATGAACCTCCATGCCAGGGTCCCTCCCGCCTCCCCGACCAGGGAGAGCTCCGCGGACTCCATTTCCAGGCCAACCCTCGCACGACCCGTATCGAGCTGGTGCGAGAGCACAAGCGCACCCGCAACAAGGGGAACCAGGGCCAGCGGGAGGAGGAAATCCTTCCTGAGAGGATACCGGCGGAGGAAATACCAGAGGGATGCGGGAAACATGACAAGGGCAACGCGCGACCCGGTCAGGACGACCAGCACAGCTCCCGCCAGCAGGAAGAAGAGGGGTGCGCCCCTGCCCCGCCCTGATGCGCCTGCATAAAAGGTGCTTACGATGATCAGAACGCAGAAGAACCATCCATAGACGGCGGGCACGTCATGGAGGCCGGCGACCCGCGTTCCGGGAACCCACACCGTCTCGGCGAAGCCTGCCGCGACCTGCGCGATCCCCGCGGCCGTCAACCATCCAAACACCCCCGCGTAGTCCTCCGGCCGGAAGTACACGGACGCCACTCCGTACACCAGAAGCGGGATCGTCAGAACGCTCACAAATCGCATCCCTTCCGTGAGGTCGGGCGCAAACGGCACTCCCGCAACGGAAAGACCGACGAGGAGGAGAAACGGACGCAGGGAGGGCATCACGGCCGGAGTTCTCCCCGCAAGCGCCGCCCTCCCCAACAGGAGCACCCCCGCCACGTTTGTGGAGATGTTCCGGAGCATGTTTCCGTCCATGCCCTCCACCCCCAGCAGGTACTCGAACTTCGAGACCATCACGGTCCCCAGAACCGTCGACACGAACAGGAAGGCACGGGGGGACAATGCCATGCACACGGTCAGAGCCGCCGCCAGGACCACGGCCGGCATGGCTATCCTCCCCCCTTCCGGGCCGCGATGACGTTGGTGGTGGCCAGTGACGGCAGCAGGCGGTTGTAGAGCCGCGCGGCACCCGTCCGCCCCGCTCCCCTGTTGAAGAGATCCAGACGGTATCCCCTCATCCGGAACCATCTCCTGTACGAAAGGGGGTGGGAGAGGTGCACGCAGTCGTCATCCCCCGTCTCAAAGAAGATGGCGCCGTCCTTCATGCGGGGGACGACAAAAAGAAAAACGGGAACCGGACGAAGGGACACCTCCAGATGCCACAGCAGAGACCGCCCAATCCCCAGCAGGGCATCCAGGGGAGTTTCATACTGCCAGTACCGGCGTCTCTCAATGAGCGTGACCAGAAGGCCCCGCACGGGGTTGTTGGGTCCCGCCCAGTTGGGACCCATCACAATACAGGTCCCTCCCGGCCTCAGCACCCTGTCCATCTCATGGAGTGTTCCCTCCACATCCAGCGTGTGCTCCAGCACGCAGAGCGAACCCACCACATCAAAGCACCCGTCCGGAAACGGCAGGCGCCCGCCCTGATATGACACGAGGGATGCCCCCCGGGTATCCAGCCTCTCCCCGGCCTCGTCCAGTTCGGCGGGGGAAAAGGAGTCGCACCCCACAACGCTCCGCGCCCCCGCCTCCGCGAGGGTCAGGGGGCTCCGCCAGGTGCCGCATCCGAAATCCAGCACCCTCCCCCCCATCCCCCCGCTCCGCATCACGACCGCCGCATACGCGTCGTATTCCGCCTGGGGGCGGTTGAGGAGGTCGTACCCGCGCGGTTTGTGTGCGTAGAACTCCCGGAGGGCCTCCCCGATGAGGGTCTTCTCTCTGCCCGATCTGAGCCGTACGGGCCTCACACCTCCTCCCCCCTCCCCCCGCGGACGCTCCGGATCGCCTTCTCGAACCCCTCCTCCATCCGCTCGAAGGTCCACTCCCGTATCTCCCGTCGGGCGTTTCCGCCGAGCGTTGCGCGCAGCCGGGCATCGCCGAGAATGGTCCGGAGCGCGAGGCCGAGTGCGTGCGCATCCCGCTCGGGCACCACAAGCCCGGTCTCCCCCTCCCTCAGCAGACCTCCGCGGGCGGCTCCCACCGCCCGGGTGGCCACCACGGGGCAACCCTGGTTGAAGGCTTCGTTCACCACAAGCCCCCACGGCTCCCTGAAGGAGGGCGTCGTCACCGAGGGAAGAACCAGAACCCACGCCATGGCGTAGTACTCCGGGAGGAGGTCGTACTCCACATATCCCGGGAATCTCACCGCCAGATGCGGAATGCGCGCCAGACCCTCTTCCCATTCCTTCCGGAACCTCCCCTCTCCCGCGGCAACCAGGGCGGCACCCTCCGTGTCGGGGAACTCCCGGAGGGCCTCCCCGAGATACTCCAGACCTTTCTCCTTCTCCAGACGGCCCACATAGAGAATAACCTTCCTCGCCCCGATGCCGAGCCGTTTCCGGAGTCCCGGGACGGCCTCCGGCGGAACCCGCCGCCCGAAATGCCCGTTGTCCACGGCCTGCCATGCTTCGAAGATGTTCTCTTCTTTCACTCCCAGCTCCGCAAGATACCCCCGGGTGTGGCTCCCGTACACCACCACTGCATCCGCGTGCCGGTAAATATGCCGGACGACGGGAAAACCCGCCCTGTGGAGAAGACCTCCGGGATTGTGCCAGAGGCCCGTCCACAGAATGAAGGGGATGCGCCGTGTGCGCGCGATCAGGTAGGAGAGAAGAAGCGGCATCTTCCCGTTGATGCACTTGATAAGGATGTCGTAGCGGTCCCCCAGAAGCGCCCGGTAGAGCGAGGGCACCCAGCGGAGGCCGCAACAGCGCAGCCCCGGCAGGTATCCCCCCGGAAGACCCTCGGCCGAACTGGGGTTCCGTCCCTCCCAGCCCCTTTCTTCAGCCGGCTCGGAGAAAAAGAGGAACCTCACCCTGTGAAGCCGCCCGAGGAGGCGGAACAGAGGCAGCCGGTAATGGGGACATATGTTGGTGACGAAGTAGATCACCGGATCCACCCGGACCAGCCTTCTCCCCCCACTCCGAAGACATCCCGCCACACCAGGTAGTTCAGGAAACGCCACAGGAACTGCGCTTCCCCCCGGCCGCGCGGCTCCCCCGCCGATCCAAGTCCCCGGAGGGCCCTGCGACCCGTTCCCGGGATGTTCTCCCGCGCCAGAAGATCCCGGATATACTCGGTCTCGAGCATATCCCCGACCCAGGCGGCGGTGGGGGTGGCAAACCCGATCTTCCCGGTCCGCCCCACGATCTTCCCGGGGAGCAGGGGCGCCGCAGCCGCGCGCAGGAGGCGTTTCGTGAGGCCCCCGTCCATCTTGTAGCTGTCGGGAAGGGAGAAACAGAACTCCACGATCCGGTAGTCCAGGAAGGGGAACCTCTGCTCTACGGAGAAAGCCATGGATGTCCTGTCCTCTCCGTGGAGAATCCGGGGAAGGGAGTGGCGCGTGAGGGCGCCGAGGAGCGTGCTCCTGAGCCGGCTCCCCTTCCGGGGAGAGGGGATGAACGCGCGGCGATGGCGCCAGATGTGGGAGAGAGCGAATACCTTGTGGATCCGTTCTCCCGCCGCACTCTTGAGGAGGGCGCGCGCGGGGCGGGGCACCAGCTCCTGGAGGCAGCGCAGGAGCGCATGCGAGTGCGGGAAGCCGTACGCGCGGCGCGCCCCCGAGAGCTCCCCGATGGCTGCGGCAAACCGTCCCCCGGCCAGCAGGTCCAGCACACGAGGCCCCAGGACGTGCCGGTCATAGCCCGCCAGCACCTCGTCCGCTCCCTGGCCGCTCAGCACCACCCTGAATCCCTGGGCGGCCACATCCTTCATCAGCATCCAGTGGGCGAAGTGATTGGAGTTCTGCAGGGGCTCGTCGTTGTGGAGGATGATTCTCTTCAGGTCCTCCAGCAGATCCGGAGCGCCGGGAAACACGAGGCGCGACTCCACGGTGCAGTGCCTCACCACCTCCTCCACCCAGTGTCTCTCATCCAGAGCCGGATCCTCGTAACATGCCGTGAACGTCACAAAGCGCTCCGTCTTCAGCGCTTCCAGCCCCTGCAGTCCGCCCCGGCGGAGCGCCTCCACCCCGCAGACAATGGCGGAGGAGTCCTGTCCCCCGCTCAGAAGAGCGGCCACCGGGACGTCGGCGCGGAGCCGGAGCCGGACCGCATCCAGAAAGAGCTCGCGGAATCGCGTGCTTGCTTCCTCGAAGGAGGGGGGGTGATCCGTCTCGGGCGGGGGACTCCAGTAGGCGGTCTCCCTCAGGACGCGATCCCGCCCGATGAGGAGGGAGTGCCCCGGCGGGACCTGCCGGATACCCCGGAAGAGGGTCCCGGCCCCCGTGTCCGCATACCCCAGCGCCACCAGTTCGAAGACGCGCGCGGGTTCCTCCTCCGGCCTGATTCCGCCGGCCAGGAGGGCCTTGATCTCGGATCCCAAAAGGATCTCCCGCTCCGTCTCGCAGACATAGAGGGGTTTCACCCCGAACCGGTCCCGGGAGCAGAAGAGCGTGTCTTCCTCTGCATCGTAGATGAGGAAGGCCCACATCCCGTTGAACTCGTGCACGCAGGCGGCACCCCAGGCCTTGTAGGCCTCCAGCACGACCTCCGTGTCCGTCCGCGAGCGGAAGCTCGACCCCCGGCCCGCCAGCCGCCCCGCCAGCTCCGGGAAGTTGTAGATCTCTCCGTTGAAGACGATGCGGTACCTTCCCGTCCCGTCGGCCATCGGCTGGTGGCCTTTCGGGGAGAGGTCGATGATGCTGAGGCGCCGAAAGGCAAGGCCGGCTCTCCCAATCACCTCCAGACCCGCATCGTCGGGTCCCCGGTGCGCGAGGGGAGCCGCCATCCGCCGGAGTCTCTCCCCCCCGGGGGCCCCTCGCGGATCCTTGGCAAGGATGCAGGCGAACCCGCACACGACGCTACCCCCCCCTCCCCTGAAGGGCGGTCCGAAGGAACCCCAGGAGTCTCTGTCTCTCCTCCGCGCGCAACATCATGCGGGAAAGAAGGAATACGCCCGCGCACGCCGCCAGGTTGGCCGTTCCAGATCCCCCCCAGCTTTCCCCCCGCCAGAGGGTCAGCGCCAGGACCACCGCGAGCATCACACCCGCGCCCCGGAGCGCTCTCCCCCACGGATAGGGAATGGGATGCACCCTCTGCGAAAGCAATCCCGCGGTCAGGGCGAGCGCCGCACAGGCACACGCGACGGCCCCTGCGGCCCCCGGGGGGCCGAACCGGGGCACAAGCAGGGCGCAGAGCCCGACACAACAGGCGAGAGCCACACACTGGGCGTAGAGGTGGTACACTGTCTTCTTCCGGATGTTCGACCCGGTCGCAAGAAACGTGAACGCGGAAAGAAAACACTGCCCGGCAAGGAGAATGGCGGCTGGAACGACCGCCCCCTCATATGCGCTCCCTCCCAGCAGGCGGACCAGGGGGGCCAGGTTGGCAACGATCAGCATCACCATGCTCCCCAGGACGAACATCGTGTAGAGAAACGCCTCCGCATAGAAGGCGGACGCTTCCCGGTGAGCGCGCACCGCCATGGAAAAGGGATTGAATGCCATCTGCACGGCCGTCGTAACCAGCCCCGCCCCCAGCCCCACCTTCACCGCGAGGGCGTAGTTGCCCACCTCCTCCGCCGTGACG
>JBAVEL010000152.1:0-36147 GCA_049587715.1 Bacteroidota bacterium | reverse complement strand
GCAGACGGGCGACTGCCTGCGCAGCGCAGGCGTCCCGGTCACCGAATTCCGCGCCGGCGTCATTGTCGGTTCGGGGAGTCTCTCCTTTGAGATGATTCGGTACCTGACTGAGCGCGTGCCCGTGATGATCTCCCCGCGCTGGGTCTACACGCGCACCCAACCGATTGGCATTCGTGAAGTGCTGGAGTATCTGGCACAAGCGCTGGCCGTGCCCGAGAGCAGCGGCCGCATCATCGAGATCGGGGGCGCGGACGTTGTCACCTATGGCGACATGATGATGATCTATGCCGAGGTCCGTGGACTCACACGCTGGATGGTGCCTGTGCCGGTCCTGACACCGCGCTTGTCATCCTACTGGGTGAACCTGGTGACTCCCATCCCGGCGGCCATCGCGCGCCCGCTCATCGAGGGCCTGCGGAACGAAAGCATCGTGCACGATCCAGCCGCCCGGCGACTTTTTCCCCACATCCAGCCGGCGGGATATCGCACCACGGTGGAGCGGGCCATCGCCCGGCTGGAGGCAAGCAACGTCGAAACCGCCTGGAGCGACGCGTTGAGCACCAGCCGGGGCGATGTGCCCCCGGTGACCCTGACAACCCGCGAAGGCATGATTGTGGAGCATCGCCAGCGCGTCGTTCCGGCATCGGCGGCGGATGTGTATGGGATCTTCATCGGGATCGGGGGCAAGCGCGGCTGGTTGTATCTGAACTGGGCATGGGAGATCCGCGGGTTTGTCGATCAGATGATCGGAGGGGTGGGTCTGCGGCGTGGCCGGCGCGATCCGGACCGATTGCGGTCGGGAGATGCCCTTGATTTCTGGCGGGTAGAGGCCGTCGAGCCGGGGCGGCTGCTGAGATTGCGGGCTGAGATGAAGGTGCCTGGAAAGGCCTGGCTGCAATGGCAGGTTCACCCGCATGGAGACGATCAAGCGCGCCTCTCGCAGACCGCTTTCTTTGCGCCCAGGGGGTTGATGGGGTGGCTGTATTGGTATGCGCTGTATCCGGTGCATGGGTTGATCTTCAGCGGGCTGATTGACCGGATTGCACGGCGCGCCGTTACCCTGAAACGCAGGCGGCTGTAGTTCTCACCGCCCATGGGGGTGGCTTGGCTCATTCCTCAAAGCGTTCCACCCCCGCATGAATCCGGCGTCGCCTCCGCGGCGATGCGGCAACGCCGGCTGTACGAAGCGTCGGCACCAACTGCCTTTCGAATGGATGGGAGGCACATGAAATCGCCATTGCTCCTCGCCGCCCTCTTCTCCGGGTGGCTGGCCGCCGCGCACGCCTCGGACACGGACTGCCGGCGTCTCGTTGACTGGATGACCGGTTCATTCAGCAGCGCCCGGCAGGCCGCGGCGGATTCTTCCTACTACGACATCGCCCTCCGGATGGCGCGCATCTGGACGGACCGGGAGGACGGCTACTGGTTCTATGTCGAACAGGCTGTCGCGGAAACCGCCGACAAGCCTTACAGACAAAGGGTGTATCGCGTGTCGCAGGTGGAGAGCGACCTTTTCAAGAGCGAGGTTTTCCTGATTCCGGATCCCGAGAAGTACGTGGGGGAATGGCGGAAGGAGAATCCGCTCCGGGATGTGTCGCCCGATGACCTGGAACTCCGCGGCGGATGCACTGTCTTTCTCCGGCTGGATGCGAGGGGCGCATTCACGGGGGGGACCGTGGGACGCGCATGCGCCAGCGACCGCCGGGGTGCAGCGTACGCCACCTCGGAGGTGGTCATCGGTCCCGGCCGCATCGAGAGCTGGGACAGGGGGTTTGACGAGAGCGGTCGGCAGGTGTGGGGGGCTGTCCGCGGCCCTTACGTCTTCATCCGGCGTGCCGATGGACCATCCCGTTAGCGTGCGCTTCCGAGGGGCCTCTCCCGCAGTTCACCTGCGGGCGCGGCTCGGCCGCCTGCACCCGCCCCGCCGGACCGGGGCTCCCATGCGATGCGCGGGGAGTCCGGTCGGCGCGAGAGAGGCAGGGCACTAACAGGTCAGCCGGACATGGCATCCGGGGAAGAAGCATTCCGCAGGCCCGGTCGGCTCCATGAGCGGAATACCGCGGACAACAGGCGCTCTCGCATGGGTGTGGAGAGACCGCATCCGGTTCCCGCGTACACCGGGGACAGTCCTCCGGGGGCCCGAGTTGTGGACGAAGTCGGGGCATTGCCTGGAGGGGAATGGAGCAGGTAACGATCATTGGAGCGGGTCCTGCCGGACTGGCGGCCGCACTGCAGCTCAAGCGAGGGGGGATGACCCCACTCCTGCTCGAGCGCGCGGGCATCGGGGGGCTGCTCAGGAACGCTCAGCTCGTGGCGAACTACCCGGGATTCCCGGGAGGCGTTTCAGGCCCGGAACTGGTGCGGTTGTTTGCAGAGCAGGCCGCGCGCGCCTCCCTGGAGGTAACCTGTGACGAGGTCGTGGAGCTGACCTGTCCGTCCGGGCTGTTTCAGATCCGCACCCGGAGGGCTCTGTACCGTTCGGACACCGTCGTGATTGCCTCGGGCACGAGACCCGTTCCCTTTCCGGAGGGTCTCGTGCCGGCCGACGCCTGCGACCTCCTTTCCTACGAAGTGCATCCGATCCGAGAGGTCGCCGGAAAGACACTCGCCGTGGTCGGTGCGGGCGACGCTGCCTTCGACTACGCGTTGAGCCTCGCGGAGCGGAATCATGTGACGATCCTGAACCGGGGTGAAAGGGTAAAGTGCCTGCCCGTTCTCTGGGAGCGGGCCAGCGCCAATCCGCACATCTCGTATCTCTCCTCCACAAGCATTTCCAGGATGGCAAGAAGCTCCGCCGATTGCCTGACGCTCGAGTGTGCCACTCCCACCACGACTCTTCGGCTGGATATCCACTACCTGATCGGGGCGCTCGGCAGGGAACCGGAACTGGGCTTCGTTTCCGGCGAGGTGCGTGCACAGATGACGCCGTTGCAGGTCAGCGGTCGTCTCCATATCATTGGGGATGTGCGAAACGGCGCGTTCCGGCAGACCGCCATCGCCGCGGGTGAAGGCGTACGTGCCGGCATGGAGATTGTTCGGCGACTGAAGGAGTCTTGTTGATGAATGTGGTGGCATCCGCGGGGCGGGAAGAGGTGGCGGTGCTTTACATTGTCCGGTTCGACAGCGGCAAAATGGCGGAGTGCGTCGAAGCGCTCCAGCCGCCGTTTCCGCGCGAACAGAAATGGATCCTGCAGGTGTCCACCCTCTTCGGCTGTCCGATCGGCTGTGCGATGTGCGATGCGGGGGGACACTATCAGGGGAATCTGACTGCCGGGGAGATTTTCGACCAGATCGACTTCCTGATACGCCGCAGATTCGGGGATGGCATTGTCCCTTCCCGGCAGTTCAAAATCCAGTTCGCCCGCATGGGTGAGCCGGCCCTGAATCCACACGTGCTGACCGTGCTGGAGGAGCTGCCGCGCCGCTTTCGGGTCGACGGTTTGATGCCCTCTCTTTCGACCGTGGCGCCTCGCAGCTCGGCGGATTTCTTCCGGAGGCTGCTCCGGATCAAACGGGAGAAATACGCGGGGGGAAAGTTTCAGCTTCAGTTTTCACTGCACGCGACGGACGAGAAACTGCGCTCCAGCATCATCCCCGTGAGAGCATGGAGCTTTCGTGAGATGGCCGAGTACGGGGACCGCTTCTACAGCCCGGGCGACCGGAAGCTCACGCTGAACTTTGCGCTGGCCCGGGGCGCATCGGTGGAGCCGGCCGTGCTGCTCCGGTACTTCTCACCCGACAGGTTTCTCATCAAGATGACCCCGCTGAATCCAACCTATCGTGCACAGGAAAGCGGCCTGTTCTCCCACATCGACCCGTTGCGGGGAGAAGTCGACTGCGACATCTCCACGGCGCTGCGCAAAGCCGGTTATGAGGTTATCGTCAGCATCGGGGAGGTCGAAGAGAACAGCATCGGTAGCAATTGCGGCCAATACCTGCGGCGGCACCTGGCGGCCCATACGGGGCTGTCCGATGCGTACACGTGCGACGTCCACGTGCATGCGGGCGGCCTCTCGGGATCGTGACCCCTCGGTGCGATGCCTGCCCGGGTTCGTGACGCACACCGAGCCGCCCGGCCCGACCGCCAGGCGGCCTGCAGGTAGTTGTCCGTTGGGAAAGGGGACGGGAGAGGGATCGCGGGGGGGCACCGGGGACAGGCAGACAACGCCCCGGCAAGCGAACCCATAAGGGCGGGTACCGAACCCGGGAATCCGGACCGCGCACGGGCACCTCGGGTGGCGGCTGGTCACCGCTCCCATTCATGCCTGCCCCCCGTGTCATTCTTACACTCCGCCATCCCTCCGCATTCCCATGCGCCCCCTTTTCCCCCCTTTCCCCCCGGTTTCCGCAACCCCCGCAATGGCCTGTTTCTTGAAGTTCTCAATCCTGCCGCCGTCACTGCAATCCACGGCCTGGTGTGCGCCCGGACACGGAATCCGGGATCGGTCTCATGTATCTTGGCTGCAGGTAAGCCGGGAGAGAACCTCATGTTCAAAGCAACCCTCGAAATGGCGTCCGAGATAGCGCACGACCTGAACGTGAGCAGGGAGATGGTGTGGGAGATCATCAAAGGCGTGCGGTTCAACTCCAGAGACGAGCTGGAAATCAGGGTCAGCAAGGCCCTCGCCCGCTGATCCGCCATCCGGCGGACGGGCCGCCGGTCTGATTGCGGGTCCGCCGGAAGGCGGACCCGTTCTGTGCACTCCTGATTCCCCGGCAGGATTCCCGCTTCCCTGAGGCCGCTCGCCGCGCCGCATCGCCCCATTCCACAAGGCGGTGTTCCGCTCCGGTCCTCTCCTTCCCCTGTTTCCCCGGCCCTCCTTCCCGCTTTCCGCCCCCGTTTCCCCCTCCGGCTCCGCCTCCGTCTGCATCTGCCGTTCTGCATCCCTCCGCCCCCTTCGACTCGCTTCCATGTGAGCTTCCTCCCCCGTCATCCAACCCCGTACAGACAACGGGCATTCCACCCCGCCGCGCTTCTTGTTTCCCTCTCCCATTTTCACCATGTTACCCCCCGGCATGTCCCGCACCCCCTCCCGCCCGATGCGGCGGAAAAAGCGCATCCTCCGAACCCATGCAGACCGGGGCCTGAAACAGCGGGCCTCCACGCTTGACCCATCCCTGTATCTGAACCGGGAGTTGAGCTGGCTGGAGTTCAACCACCGGGTCCTGGAGGAGGCCGCCGACACCCGCCACCCCCTCCTGGAGCGGGTCAAGTTCCTTTCCATCGTGAGCTCCAACCTGGATGAGTTCTTCATGATCCGGGTGGCGGCCATCAGGGAACAGCTCCTGGCCGGGGTGGCAGAGCCCTCCCCCGACGGGCGGACTCCCCTGGAACAGCTCAGGGCCATCCACGGCCGGGTGGAGCAGATGCTGGAGGGGATGATCAGCATGTTCTGGAACGACCTGCACCCCGCCCTGGCGGCCTCGGGCATACACCTCCTCCGGATGGACCAGCTCTCCGCCGTTGAGCGGGATCTGCTCCGGGCCCACTTCGCCCGGGAGATCTTCCCCGTCCTGACTCCTCTGGCCTTCGACCCGGGGCATCCCTTCCCCTACATATCCAACCTGAGCCTGAGTCTGGCGGTGGTGGTGACCCCCCCAAAGGGGAAGGAGCGATTCGCGCGGGTGAAGGTGCCCGATGTCCTTCCCCGCCTGGTCCCCCTTCCAGACACGGAAGGCTCGGGAGGCGGATTCCGTTTCGTGTGGGTGGAGGACCTCATCAAGGAGAACCTGGGGCTCCTCTTCCCCGGTCTGAAGGTGCGGGAGGCCTACGCGTTCCGGACCACCCGGAACGCCGACCTCGAGATCGAGGAAGACGAGGCGGATGACCTGATCCAGACGATCGCAGAGGGAATCCGCCGTCGGCGGTTCGGTTCCGTGGTGCGCGTGGGCCTGGAGAACACCATGCCCTCCCGGATAAGGGACATCCTTGTGGATAACCTGGGGTTGACGGCAGACGATGTGTATCCCCTGCGCCCCCCCCTGGGTCTCAGCCACCTCATGGCCCTTCTCCGCATCAACCGCCCCGACCTGAAGGACGCTCCGTACATCCCCGCCCTGCCCTGGACTGAGGAAGAGGGCGAGGACGTCTTCGGATGCATCCGGCGGGGGGATATCCTGCTCCACCATCCCTACGACGACTTCTCTCCCGTGGTGCAGTTTATCCGCGCGGCGGTCCGGGACCCCGACGTGCTGGCCATCAAGCAGACCCTCTACCGGATCGGCAGGGAATCCCCCCTGGTTCCCCTGTTCATCGAGGCCGCAGAGAGCGGGAAGCAGGTGGCGGTGCTGGTGGAGCTGAAGGCCCGGTTCGACGAGGAGAACAACATCATCTGGGCGCGCCGCCTGGAGGACGCCGGAGTGCATGTGGTGTACGGACTCGTGGGTCTCAAGACCCACGCCAAGATGGCGCTTGTGGTGCGGAAGGAGCCGGGGGGAGTCCGGCGGTACGTCCATCTGGGGACCGGGAACTACAACCCCGTGACGGCCCGGATCTACACCGACTTCAGCTACTTCACATGCAGGGAGGAGATTACCGCCGACGCCTCCGAGGTCTTCAACTACCTGACCGGGTACTCCCGGAAGAACGCCTTCGCCTCACTGGTGGTGGCTCCCCTGAACCTGCGGGAGCGCATGGAGGATCTGATCCGCCGGGAGATCGCGCACGCCGCGGAAGGAAGGCCCGCCCGTCTCACATTCAAGATGAACCAGCTCACCGACCTGCAGACGATCGAGCTTCTGTACGAGGCGTCCCGGGCCGGGGTTCGGATCGACCTCATCGTGCGGGGGGTCTGCAGTCTCCGGCCCGGAATGCCGGATACAGGCCGCACCATCCGGGTCGTGAGCGTCGTGGGACGCTTCCTGGAACACAGCCGGGTCTTCTGGTTTGAGAACGGCGGCCGGCCCGAGCTCTACCTGAGCAGCGCAGACCTCATGGGCCGGAATCTGGACCGCCGCGTGGAGCTGATGTTCCCGATCCAGGACCCCGGGCTTCGGGACCGCATCCGGACGGAGGCTCTGGAAACGGCCCTCGGCGATACCGTCAGGGCGCGCCGCCTCGAGCCCGACGGAACCTACTCCCGCATCGTGCCTGCCGACGGCGTCCTCCCCCTTGAATCCCAGCAGGAAATCATCAGGTCCCGGCAGAAACGCCTTGTTTTTCCCGGCCTGTCTTCCTAAGTTATTGTTTTGGACCCTGCTCCACGGCGCGGGACCCCGGCCGGCCCGGTTCCCCTGGAAACGCCTTGCAGCCCCCTCCATCCACACGGGAGACCTCATATGCCTGACGCCAGGAGCGCCCAGCCTCCGGCCGGTTCCTCCGGCACGCTCTCCATCACCGACAGCCGCACGGGCAGACAATACCAGATCCCGATCGAGCACGGCACGATCAGGGCCATGGACCTGCGGCAGATCAAGACGGGGGAGGAGGATTTCGGTCTCATGACCTACGATCCCGCCTTCATGAACACCGCTTCCTGCAAGAGCACGGTGACCTTCATCGACGGCGACAAGGGCATTCTTCGCTACCGGGGCTATCCCATCGAGCAGCTCGCCGAGCGCTGCACCTACCTGGAGGTGGCCTACCTGCTCCTCCACGGGGAGCTTCCCAACAAGGCACAGCTCGGGGAGTGGGCGGAGAGAATCCGGCGGCACACATTCGTGCACGAGAACATCAAGAAGTTCATGGACGGCTTCCACCACGACGCCCATCCCATGGGAATGTTCGTGAGCACGGTGGCGGCCCTTTCCACCTTCTACCCCGGGGCGCGGAAGTTCGAAGACCCGGCCCAGGGACCGCTCACGGTCTTCCGCCTGATCGGGAAGGTCCCCACCCTCGCCGCCTTCGCCTACCGGCACAGCATGGGGATGCCGTACGTCCTGCCCGATAACGAGCTGGACTACGCCTCCAATTTCCTGAGCATGATGTTCAAGATGGCCGAGTCCCGCTACCAGCCCAACCCGGTGCTGGCCAGGGCCCTGGACGTCCTCTTCATCCTCCACGCAGACCACGAGCAGAACTGCAGCGCAAACGCCATGCGCTCCGTGGGGAGCTCGCGGGTGGACCCCTACAGCGCCACCGCGGCGGCGGCGGCCGCCCTCTACGGGCCCCTGCACGGCGGGGCCAACGAGGAGGTGCTCCACATGCTGGATGTGGTGGGGACGAAGGACAAGGTCCCCGCCTTCGTGAAAGACGTGAAGGAGGGGAAGGGCCGGCTCATGGGATTCGGGCATCGGGTGTACAAGAACTACGACCCGCGCGCCGGCATCATCAAGAAACTGGCCGACCAGGTGTTCGAGGTGACGGGCCGGAACCCCAAGCTGGACATCGCCCTGGAGCTGGAGCGGATCGCCCTGCAGGACGACTACTTCGTGAAGCGGAAGCTCTACCCGAACGTGGACTTCTACTCGGGCCTCATCTATCAGGCCATGAAGTTCCCGGTGGACATGTTCCCTGTGCTCTTCGCCATCGGGCGGATGTCCGGCTGGCTCGCCCAGTGGCAGGAGCTGCTCCTCGATCCCGAGCAGAAGATCGCCCGTCCCCGCCAGATCTACCTCGGGCATGACACACGGAACGTGGTGGGCCTGAGCCAGCGTCCGTGACCTCTGCGGGGATCTGCCGGAGCGCGGGAGAGGCACAAGGAGGACGTACACGATCCGGTTTCTGCTTG
Source organism: Bacteroidota bacterium (assembly GCA_049587715.1). GTDB lineage: Bacteria > Bacteroidota > Ignavibacteria > UBA10030 > UBA6906 > JBAVEL01. The sequence continues at coordinate 27,478 of JBAVEL010000152.1, read as the reverse complement.
CATCCCTGATCCTCCTCGGAGCCCCTCCGCTCTCGGGGGGGGAGGAGGGAAAAAACGCCTTCCGCCGCACGGAGAAACTTCGATCCGAAGCACTCCGTGCGGCGGTCCTGGCGCCCCGCTCGGACCCCCGGTTTGATGCGCGGTACTACCGGATCGACCTCACCCTCAGGACAAGCCCTCCGCTTCTCAGCGGACGGGTCACACTCCGCGCCTCCCCGCAAGTGGAGGGCCTCTCATCCCTCGTGCTGGACCTTGCAGCCCCCATGACGGTGGATTCGGTGCATGCCGGCGGAGCGCGGGTCCCCTTTCTCCGCCCGGGGGACCTGCTGGAGGTCACCCTGGACCGTAGGTACGGCATGGGGGAGGGGGTGACGGTGGATGTCTGGTACGGGGGAAGACCCGTTCCGACGGGGTTCGGGAGCTTCGTCTTTACCGAGCGGGGGGGGGTTCCCTGGATCTGGTCCCTCAGCCAGCCCTCGGGGGCGAGGGACTGGTGGCCCTGCAAGGATCATCCGCTGGACAAGGCCGACTCGGTGGACGTGCTGGTGACCTGCGACAGCTCCCTGACCGTCGGGTCCAACGGGCGCCTGGCGGAGGTGACGCAAAACGGGAACGGGACACGCACCTGGCACTGGGCCGGGCGGTACCCCATTGCCCCCTACCTGGTCTCCATTGCCGTCACGAACTACATCCGGATCTCCGACTGGTTCCGCTGGAGTACGTCGGACTCCATGGAGGTGGTGCACCTTGTCACACCCGGGGGGCTCCCTGCAGCCGCGCCGCTTGCCCTCACGGTGGACATGCTGGAGAGTTTCTCGCGGAAGTTCGGGCTCTATCCTTTCGTCCGGGAGAAGTACGGCCATGCCGAGATCGGATCCGGGGGGGCAATGGAGCACCAGACCCTCAGTTCGGCCACCGCAGCGGCATTCGCCGAGTATGTGGTGGCCCACGAGCTGGCGCACCAGTGGTTCGGCGACATGATCACCTGCGGCTCCTGGCGGGACATCTGGCTCCATGAGGGGTTCGCCACATACGCCGAGGCCCTCTGGTTCGAGGAGCGGTATGGAAGGGCGGCCTACCGGGCGGACATGGCCCCCAAGCTTGCCAACGCCCGCACGGCCCGCGGGACCCTCCTTGTGGAGGACACCTCATCCGTGGGAACCCTCTTTGACGACGCCCTCGTCTACGACAAGGGGGCCTGCGTCCTCCACATGCTCCGGCGGGTAATGGGAGACTCCCTCTTCTTCCTCTCCCTGAGGAACTTTGCCGAAGACCCCCGCTTCCGCTACGGGAATGCATCCACGGAGGACTTCCGCCGGGTGTGCGAGGCCGCATGGGGCGATTCCCTGGAGTGGTTCTTTTCCCAGTGGATGGAGAGAGAGGGACACCCGCATTACCTGTACTCCTGGTCGGCGCGGGAGACCCCCCCGGGATGGGAGCTGGCCGTGCGGGTGGATCAGGCGGCGGAAGACGGCACCCCCTCCCTCTTCGCGATGCCCCTGGAGGTCGCCGTCGGGGGGGACGGATGGGACACCACATTCACCCGGTTCAATGACGCATCCCCCCAGGCGTTTCTCTTCCTCCTTCCCGCAGAGCCCCGCCGTGTGGAACTGGACCCCGATGAGTGGATCCTCCGCACGGCCGCTCTTCTGGAAGAGGGAGAGCTGACGGGACCCCCGGGAGCATACCGCCTCTTTCAGAACCACCCGAATCCCTTCAACGGCCGCACCACGTGCACCTACCGCCTGAACCGGAAGTCCCGCATCCGGCTCAGCATCCTGGACATCCTGGGACGCACCGTGGAGGTCCTGGTCGGAGATGAGCGGTGGCCGGGCACATGGCGGGTTGTCTGGGATCCGGGAGATCGGGCCGCGGGGGTGTACTTCTGCCGGCTGGAGGCGGAGGGGTTCGTCTCCACGGTCAAGCTCCTGTACCTCAAATGACGGTCGCCCCTCTTCGCATACTCCAGACATGCTTCTCCGCCTCCTGGGGAGGACTCGAGATGCAGGCCCTGGAGATGAGCCGGGACCTTGCCCGCCGCGGGCACATGGTCCGCCTCGCCTGCCTGGAGGGAAGCCGGCTGGAGGAGGAGGCGGAAGGGCTCCCCGTATCCGCCTTCCGTCTGACGGGTCCGATACATCCGCTCGCCGTCGGCCGTCTTGCCGGGATTCTCCGCACGGGCGTGGACATCCTCCACTCCCAGCACTCGCGCGACCTTCATCTGGCGGTGCCGGCCCTTCACATCGCGCGCTCGGGCATCCCCCTCCTTCTCAGCAAGCGCGTGGGGTCCTACGTCCCCAAGAGAGACCTCTTCCACAGATACCTCTACCGGCGGGTGCAGCGCGTGCTGGCCGTCTCCGAGGTGATCCGCACGAACGTGCTGGCAACCACTCCCCTGACCCCAGACCGTGTGCTCACACTCCACGACGCCGTGGATACCGCGCGGTTTCATCCCTCCCGGGGGGACCGGTCCCGGATCCGGACCGAGTTCGGCATCGCACCCGGGACCGTATGCATCGGGTGCGTGGGAAGGTTCTCCCCGGGGAAGGGGCACGAGGATCTTCTCCATGCGGCCGCCATGCTCCGGAGCCGGGGCACGGCCTTCTCGATGCTCATTGCGGGGGAGGCCAGCCGGGGAGAAGAGGCCTATGAGCGCTCCGTGCGCTCCCTGTGCGCGGCCCTGGGTCTGGAGAAGGTGGTGGTCTTCGCGGGGTTCCGCAGGGATGTCCCGGACCTGATGGCCGCCTTCGACATCTTCGCCTTTCCCTCCCACGCCGAGGCCTTCGGGGTGGGGCTCATCGAGGCCATGGCCCTGGAACGACCCGTGGTGTCCACCGACTGCGACGGGGTGCTGGACATCGTGCAGGAGGGGGAGACGGGGCTCCGCGTGAGCCCCCGGAACGCCGCGGCCCTGGCCCAAGCCCTGGAGCGGCTCATCCGGGACCCTGCTCTCCGGGCATCCATGGGAAAGGCGGGGCGCTCCCGGGTGGAGCGGTTCTTCGACAGGACCATTCAGACCGACCGTCTGGAGGCCCTGTATGCGGAGCTCCTGGCGGGCACCCGGACCCCCGGCGGGAGCCCTACGGGAGTGGTTCCGTAGGGATATCCGCCGGAAGGGGAAGGCGCGCCGCAGGATACGCGTTCAGGAGGGGATCCGCCCACCGGGACCGGAGATAGAGCCAGTTCAGGCGCGCTCCCGGACGCGCGGCAAACGCGCTGTCCGCCGCCAGCGCCTCCTCGTACCGCCTCCGCAGCGCCGGATCTGCCTCCAGCATCCTTTCGCCTTCGGCTTCCATCACGTAGTCTTCCGCATATTCCTTCTGCTCGAAGACGGTGTTCAGAAAACCCCAGGCCGCGAAGGAATCCGCGGAGCGCGGCTCCAGCAGGTGCATGGCCGCCTTGGCGCTCCGCTGAGCCGTCCGGATGAGAATCGTCCCCTCGGGAAACACGCGGCGCTCCTGCACCGGCTCCGCCGTGTACGAGGCCGTCTGCCTTCCCTCATAGGGCCGCTCCCTGAACTGCACGTTGGTGAACCTGTAGGACTCCACCTCCAGCTCCCTCTCCTCCGTCAACCGGTCCATCCGGACCCCGTGAAGGCCCAGCACTCCGGCCAGATCATTCCACTCGGGGGGAATCAGGTAGGCGAACGGGACGGTCACCGAGTCTGTCACGATCACATGATCCAGGAACGGAACGGTGATCGTCACGGGCTTCCCCGTGGAGACACGCTTCATCCCCCCCGAGACGGAGCTGGACTCCTCGACGGACTCGATGCCCAGGAATGTCCTGGGAGTGCTCCCGGGTCCGATGCCGAAGCGGAGTCCCAGGAAGTTGCCCGCGGAGCTTCCCGCCCGCACCGTGCGGGCGTCCGCCTCCAGGACCGCTCTCCGGAGCGCCCCGGGGGCCTCGTTCACGCGCCTCAGCACGGCCTGGAGCAGGGTATAGGTTGCCCGGACCCGCGTGCGGTAGGGCTTCAGCATGTGGGTCTCCACAAGGAGTCCGGCCCGGTTCTGCACCGCCAGGTATCCCGTGGAGAAGCGCGGGGGGGTGGCACCGGCGATGATCCCACGCTCGGGCCTGTTGTCTTCGCGGAGAAAGACATATGGGAAGATCCCGTGTCCCGCCGCCCCGGTCTCCGCGAGGGTGCGGGGGAGCAGAACCTCCCGGATCCACGAAGCCACGGGGGGCTCCATGTTGGGACCCGTTTCCACGGAGTAGGTGACGTCGTACTGCATGTCCACCCCGTCGGTGACATGACAGTCCACGGTCAGGTCCGGGAGCCAGGCCTGGAAGAGCCGGAGCATGCTCCGCATCTCGGGGGCGTCGGCCTTCAGGTAATCCCTGTTCAGGTTCAGGTTCTGCGCCGTGGTCCGCCAGCCCGTCTCCTCGGGGCCGTTCTGGTTGATACGGTTGAAGGGGCCGAACCTCTCGTACCCGTCCACGTTAAACACGGGGACGAAGAGCAGGATGGCATGGTCCAGAAGGGGGGCCAGGGTCCGGGTCAGGGCGATCTCGCGCATCAGCATGAGCGAGGCGTCCTTCCCGTCGATCTCCCCTGCATGGATACCGCTCTGAATCAGGATGATTTCCTTGCCGGTCTTCGCCGCGGCCCCCGGGGTGAAGGCCTCCTCGCGGGAGACGATGACCAGGGGAAGCTCCCTCCCCCGGGGACTCACTCCGAAGCTCTCATAGCGGACCCACGCACAGGCGCTGTCCAGGCGCCGGCAGTAGCGGATCGTCTCCGCCAGCCGGCAGGTGCGCACGCCGTTGCTCTTCTCGAAAAGAATCCGCCAGTCCTCCCCGGCGGGGGAGCAAACGGGGCCGAGGAGCAGAAGAGAAAGAATCTGGATGCGCATGAGGGATGTCTCCGCAACGTGGGTGCGCCGGGGGGAGGCGGCCGCCTCAGGGCCTGAACATCCGCAGCCGGAGGGAGTTGGCCACCACGCTCACGGAACTGAGCGCCATGGCCGCAGCGGCCACCATCGGATTCAGGAGGCCTGCCGCCGCCAGGGGAATCCCCACGGTGTTATACACGAAAGCCCAGAAAAGGTTCTGCCGGATGGCGGCCACGGTTCTCCGGGAAAGCCGGATGGCCGCCCCGATGGCGCGCAGATCGTTTCCCACAAGCGTGATATCGGCCGTTTCCATGGCCGTATCCGTCCCCCTCCCCATGGCGATGCCCACATCCGCCTGAGCCAGAGCGGGAGCGTCATTCACCCCGTCCCCCACCATCGCCACTCCCCCCCCCTGCTCCTGCAGGGACCGGATGACGCCCGCTTTGCCGGCGGGGGAGACGCCCGCCCACACCTTTCCGATGCCCGCCTCCCGGGCGATCGCCCGGGCCGTGGCATCGGTATCCCCCGTGACCATGACCACGTCCAGCCCCATGGCCTCGAGCTCGCCCACCGCCTCCGGTGCCCCCCTCCTCAGCGTGTCGGCAACGCCCACCAACCCGATGAGACGGCCCCCGGCCGCCGCGAATATCACGGTCGCTCCCTCGAGCCCCAACCGCTGTGCGGGGTCCCTCCCCGGGAGCACATCAATGCCGGCCGCCGCGAGGTACTCCCCGTTCCCCGCCAGACACTCTTTCCCCTCGACCATCCCCCGCACCCCCAGACCCGGATGCGCCTCGAAGGCCTCCGTGTCGGGGATCTCCACATCCGCCTCCGCAACATGGCGCATCACCGCCTGCGCCAGGGGATGCTCCGACCTCCGCTCCAGGGCCGCAACGGTCCTGAGGACTTCCGGCTCATTGCTGCCGGGCAGGGCGACAACGTCGGTGACCGATGGGCGTCCCGCCGTCAGCGTACCCGTCTTGTCCAGCACCACGGTCCGGACCTTCCGTGCCCGCTCCAGGGAGGCCGGGTTCCTCATCAGGATCCCCGCACCCGCCCCCCTTCCCGTGCCCACCATGATGGCGGTGGGCGTCGCAAGCCCCAGGGCGCAGGGACAGGCGATGATGAGGACCGCGATAAAGTTGGAGAGGGCCGGCCCCCATGTGCCGGTTCCCCACACCAGGTGCCCCACGAGCGTAAGAAGTGCGGCCGCAATCACAGCCGGCACGAAGACCGCGGCCACCCTGTCCGCCAGATGCTGCACCGGGGGCTTGGCGCTCTGGGCTTCCTCCACAAGCCGGGCGATGTGGGCCAGAACGGTGTCTTTCCCCACCGCTTCCGCTCGCACGTCCATGCTTCCGCCCGTGTTCACCGTCCCGCCCGTCACCCTGTCTCCCGCCTGCTTCTCCACGGGGAGGCTTTCCCCCGTCATCATGGACTCATCCGCCGTCCCCCTCCCTCCCGTGACGACCCCGTCCACGGGGATCCTCTCTCCCGGCCGCACAATCACAAGGTCCCCGGGACGCACCTCCCCGGCGGGGATCTCGAACTCCCGGCCTCCCCGGCGGATGCGGGCGCTGCGGGGTTGAAGCTCCATGAGGGACCGGACGGCGGCCGAGGCCCTGTCTCTGGCGGACGCCTCCAGAAGACGCCCCAGGAGAATCAGCGTGATGATGACGGCCGAGGTGTCGAAGTAGAGCCCTCCGCCGGAGGGCATGAGACCCCGGGGCCCGAGGACCGTTGCCGCGCTGAACAGGTAGGCAGACCCCGTTCCCACCGACACCAGGGTGTTCATGTCGGAGGTGCGGGCGCGGGCCGCCTTCACGAGACCCGTGAAGAACCTCCTCCCGGGAAAGGCGAGAATGAGGGTGGTAAGAATCAGAAGGAGCGTGGGGCGGTATCCACCCCCGGTTGCCGCGCCTCCGACAGGGATCATCTCGGGCATGCTCAGAAGCAGGACCGCGATTGTAAGAAGAAGCGAGATCCGGAAGTCCCGTCTCAGGCGGCGTCTCTGGGGGGAATCCTCCGGGGAGATCCCACCCGGAGCGGGCGTCTCCGGCTCGTGGGGGCGGATCGCATATCCCGCCTCGGCCGCGGCTTTCTCGAGGCGCTCCTCCCCCGTCAGATCGGGGTCGAAAAGGACGGTGGCCCTTTCCGTAGCCAGGTTCACAGCCGCCTCGGAGACACCCTCCAGGGTCTTCAGGGCCTTCTCCAGCCGGGACACGCAGGCGGCGCAGGTCATCCCCTCCACATCAAAGGACCGCCGGACGGCTGCCACCCTACGCCCGGGTGAGGGAAACAAACCTGAAGCCGGCCCGCTCCACCGCTTTCTGGACGGACCCCTCGGGGGGAGGAAACCCGAGCTCGAGGAATGCCCCCCCCACGTGCACCTCCAGCGGGGACGTGCCCGGCTCACGTTCCAGCTCCCTCTTCAGGGCCGCCACGCAGTGCCCGCAGGACATCCCCTCCACGACGAGTTCATACCGGGCCATGTCTCACCTCCGATCCAATATACGGGCCCCTCTTCCGAAGTGCAAAGGAATCCGCTTTGCGCGTGGAGTGGAATCTGACTATCTTCTTCCATGCTGCCCGCATACCTTCGCCTGCACCTTCCCCCCGCCCCCTCTCCCCCGCTTCCCTCGGACATGGGGCTCATCCCGGCCGCGGTCCTGGTGCCCCTCGTCCCTTCGGGATCCGGTCACCAGGTGCTGTTCACGAAGCGGACGGAGGAGGTGGAAACCCACAAGGGGCAGATCTCGTTTCCCGGGGGACTCCTGGAGGAGGCGGATGCGGGTCCCGCCGATGCCGCCCTCCGGGAGATGGAGGAGGAGCTGGGGGTGCAGAGGAGCCGGGTGGAGGTGCTGGGGTTTCTGGAGAGCATGTGGACTCCCACGGGGTACCGCATCACCCCCGTGGTAGGGCTCCTAGAGGCGGGCATCTCACTCCGCCCCAACCCCCGGGAGGTCGCCCTGGCGTTCGCCGTCTCCCTGGAATCCCTGCTCTCCCTGCGGCCCCGGAGCGAGGTGCGCATGATACGGGGCCGGGCGCACAGGGTGCTGTTCTATGACACTCCCGGCCACACCATCTGGGGAGCTACGGCGGGCATTCTCTCCGCACTCCTGGAGCGGAGCCGCCCCGGGTACTCCTCTCCTCAGGCCTCCGCCGGCACAGCTTCCCCGTAGGTCTCCCCGACCCGGAAACCCCGGGAGCGCGCGTATCCGCGCAACCGCTCGAACAGGAGTCCCCGCGCCCTGTGCAGCCGGGAGCGGACGGTGCCGATGGGAATCTCCAGCGCCTCCGCCACCTCTTCGTAGGGAAGGTCCTCGATGTCCCTCAGGACAACCACACTTCTGTATTTCTCGGGAAGGGCGCCCAGGGCCGCCGCCATCTCGTCGTCCAGACTCCCGGCATCCAGCCTGGTTGCGAATTCGCCCCCCTGCTGCGTCATCCGGGAGGGGGTGATCTGCTCGTCGTACGGGATGATCTCGGGCATTCTCCTGAGCCGGCGGTATTCGTTGATGTAGGTGTTCCTCATGATGCGGTGGAGCCACGCCTTGGCGTTCGTGCCCTGCTCGAAGCTGTCGAAGAATCTGTAGGCCTTCAGGTATGTGTCCTGCATCAGGTCGGATGCCTGATCCCTGTCGTTCGTCAGGTAGAAGGCGTAGCTGTACAGGAGGTCCATATGGGGGACCATCGCATTCTCGAACTCGCGGTGCCGGGACGTCTGGTGGGTCTGCATGTCAGGGCTCCTGGCTGGTCTGGGGGGATATTCGTTATCTATGTTATAGACGATTACGTCGATAATATACATGCGAAATGTTCGTTTGTCAAGTCCTACCCTCTGTTTTCTTCTTCAGAAAAACCCCATTTCAGCGCTATTTTCGCAGACATCCAAAAAAAAGCGCCCCCCCCAGGGGGCGCTCACATTGCTCTCGCCTTCCCGAGATCCACTCAGATGAGGAGCGGGGCTATCACAAGAGAAACCACCGACATCAGCTTGATCAGGATGTTCATGGCGGGGCCCGATGTGTCCTTGAAGGGATCCCCCACCGTATCCCCCACAACGGCGGCCTTGTGGGCATCGGAGCCCTTCTTCTCGCCCGACACCTCCCCCTTCTCTATCGCCTTCTTGGCGTTGTCCCACGCCCCCCCTGCATTCGCCATCATGAGAGCGAGGAGAACCCCTGTCACGGTGGCTCCTGCCAGCATCCCCCCCAGGGCGGCCGGCCCCAGCAGGAATCCCACCGCCACCGGCGCTATCACGGCCGTCACGCCGGGAACCACCATCTCTTTCAGCGCCGCAGTCGTGGAGATGTCCACACACCGGGCGGCATCCGGTTTCACTCCGGGTCTTCCCTCCAGCAGACCGGGAATCTCCCTGAACTGCCTGCGGATCTCGGCCACCATGCGGCCCGCCGCACGCCCCACGGACGTCATGGTCATGGCGGCGATCAGGAAGGGGAGCACGCCCCCGATGAACAGCCCGATGACCACATCCGGATTGGTGACCACGATCTGCAGGGGGCTCTCGCCTTCGGCGTGCAGAAGGGCATAGCGCCGCCAGACCCCCTCCAGAGGGATGCCCGAGGCGCGTATCTCCTCCAGGTGCTGCACGATCGATGAGGAGACCGCCTGCGAATAGGCCGCGAAGAGGGCCAGAGCGGTGAGGGCGGCGCTCCCGATCGCGAAGCCCTTCCCGATGGCGGCCGTCGTGTTCCCCAGGGCATCCAGCCCGTCTGTGATTCTGCGGACATCGGGTCCCAGCCCCGACATCTCGGAGATGCCCCCTGCGTTGTCGGCAATCGGGCCGTAGGCATCCACGGACATCGTAATGCCCACGGTGGCCAGCATCCCCACCGCCGCGATGCCGATGCCGTAGAGGCCGGCCACCTCGTTGGAAACGAAGATGGCCACGCAGATGGCCACCACGGGGAGGGCCGTGGATTCCAGGCCCACGGCCAGTCCGCCGATGATGTTGGTGGCGGACCCGGTCTTGCTGGCCTCGCAGATGCGCCGGACCGGGCCCATGGCCGTGTAGTACTCGGTGATGAGTCCGATGATCACGCCCGCCGCGGTGCCGAAGAAGACGGCCCAGAAGACGGCATTGCTCACATCGTATGTTGCCACCACGGCATAGGCCCCCGCCAGAAACAGCACCGCCGCGATGAAGGTGGAGGACCGGAGGGCGGAGGCGGGGTTGAGCCGCTTCAGAATCCGCATGGAAACCACCCCCACGTAGGAAGCCGCCAGCCCCACCACGGCCAGCACCAGGGGAAGAGACATCAGGATGGACTTGATGGCCCCGTCCTCCACAAGCGGGGATGCCTTCAGGGCGGCAAGCGCCTCGGGCAGGAGGGTGGCCCCGATGGCGATGGTGGCCACAATGGACCCCACATACGACTCGAAGATATCCGCCCCCATCCCCGCCACATCCCCCACGTTGTCTCCCACGTTGTCGGCAATGACACCGGGGTTCCGCGGGTCATCCTCGGGAATGCCGGCCTCCACCTTGCCCACAAGATCGGCACCCACATCCGCCGCCTTCGTGTAGATACCCCCTCCCACACGCGCGAAGAGGGCAATGGAGCTGGCGCCCATGGCGAAACCGTTGATGATGCTGGCCGTCTCCGCCCGCCCGTACGACAGAAAGAACGCACCCACCCCGATCAGTCCCAGGCTGGCCACGCTCATCCCCATGACCGCCCCCCCGTCGAAAGCCACAAGGAGCGCCCGTCCCTGTCCGTGCTCCCGGGCCGCCTGCGCCGTCCGCACGTTGGCTTTGGTGGCCGCCTTCATGCCGAAGAACCCCGCCAGCACCGAGCAGAGGGCCCCGCTGGCGAAGGCAAGGGCCGTCTCCCACTGCAGGGAGACCCCCAGAAGAACCGCCACCACCAGCACGAGGAACACGAGCACCGAGTACTCCCTCCTCAGGAAGGCCATCGCGCCCACCTGAATCTGGTCCGCGATCTGCTGCATCAGCTCCGTTCCAGCCGGCTGCTTCTTGAGGGAGAGGTAGATCCCCAGGGCCGCGAGGAGTCCGGCGAGCCCGACGAACGGGGCGGCGAGTGTCAGGACTTCCATGAAGCACTCCGTCTGTTGAAGGTTGGGGGTGTTGTCCGCGGGAAAGGATGCGGGCCCGGCTCCGAGAGCGGGGGGCTCCCTCCCACGGAGGGAGCCCCCGGGAGCTCAGCAGTTGATGCGCTCCATCCCCTTCTTGGCGTCCTCGTTCCGGGGATCCAGCCGGAGAGCCTTCCGGTACTCGGAGCACGCCTCTTCCTGCAGGCGGCGGTTGTTCTCGTCGTCCCCGGGGATCCTCAGGAGCACCAGCCCCTCCGCCAGCCAGAGATGGCCGGCAGCGGTATTCGGATCCAGCTCCACGGAGCGGCGGAAGTGGCGGACCGCCTCCTCTTTTCTCCTCTGGTTGTTTTCCTGCGTGTCCCCCGGATCCAGCGTCTGCAGAACCGCCTGGCCCCAGGAGAGGTGCATACCCCCGTTCTCGTAGCCGAGGGCGGCCGCGCGCCGGAAGGACTCCAGCGCGCGGGCATAGTCCCTGCGCGTCACGAACAGGGATGCCAGAAGGGAGTGCGCCTCCCCCGCCTCCTTCCTGTATCGCTCCGTGTTGTCGCCGATCAGCCGCAACACCTCCTCGTACTGGCCCCGGGCGGCATCGAAGGAATCGGCCTGCACGTAGTACCGGGCCAGCCAGAGGCGGCCCTGAAAGAAGTCTTCCTTGAGCTGAATGGAGCGCACCAGGAGTTCACGCGCGCGGTCCATGTTCTTGATCTGCATGTAGCTGGCCGCCGCGTTCACATACGCACTCAGGGAGTTCTGGTCGCAGGTGATCTTCTTCTCGAAGGAGGCCGCAGCCGCCGCCCAGTTCTGCTCCTGCATGTACAGGAACCCCAGGTTGAAATGGGGCTCGCAGCTTGTGGAATCCGCCTCCACCGCGCGCAGGTACCACCGGGTGGCGTCCTCCCGGCGCTTCAGCCCGAAGTACAGATCCCCCAGCTTCAGGTAGTCCTGCACCTCCAGAGAGTCCCGCCTCTGGAGGGAAGCCAGCGCTCCCTCCGCCCGGGCGAAGTCCTTGATCTCGACCAGGGCGTGGAACCAGGTGCGCCAGGTCTCGGCCGCCGAGGAATCCAGCCGGACGGCCCGCTCGCCGGCTGCCGCCGCATCCGTCCAGGCCTTCGTCTCCAGATAGGTCCGGGCCAGCATGATGTTGGCATCGAACGAGTCGGAACGAAGGGCCAGGTACTTCCGCAGGGGGTCCACCGCACGGGGATAGAGCTTCGCCCGGTACAGGATGCTCCCCTTCTGGAAATAGGCGTCCGCGTAGGTGGTGTCGTTGGCGATGACCTCGTCGTACACCTTCACCGCGTCCGTGTACTGCTTGTTCTTCTCGAATGCCCGGGCCAGCCGGTAGCGCAGCTCCACGTTCCGGGGATCCAGTTCCACCGCCTTCTGGTAGTTGCTGATGCCCAGCACCAGCACGTTCTGCCGCAGGTAGGCGTCCCCCAGCCCCTCGTACACCGCAGGGTCCTCCGGAGCGCATTCCTTCCCGCGTGTGAGCTGCACCAGGGCGGCATCCGTCGAATCGGAGGCCAGAAGCACCAGGCCGTAGAGCACCGTCACGCCGCAGTCCTTCGGGGCCGCCTTGGCCGCCACACGGAGCACCCGCAGGCCCTCGGCGGGGTTCTTCGCGCGCAGGTGGGCGTCGGCCAGTCCCTTGAGGGCCTCCACGTTGTCGTCGTCGATGCGCACCGCTTCTTCCAGGAACCTCAGGGCATCCTGCAGGCGCCCCCGGGCCAGGGCAATGGCGCCCAGATGGTAGTTCGCCTCCGAGGGCTTCTGCCCCGCCCGCACCGCATCGGTGAAGGCGGCGACCGCCGAAGCCGTGTCCCGCGCCGCCAGGGAGGCCCGGCCTCTCCCGAAATGGTCCTGCGCCTGCGCCGGGGCCCAGCCCACCAGCAGGAGGATACCGCACACAAGGTGTCTCATCGCTCATCCACCTCATCCGATGTGAGTTCCACGAGCCGGACGGGCATCGTCACCGGCACCAGCCCGTTGTTCAGGAACACCTGCTGCCCCGCATGGCTCGCCGCATAGGAGATGAAGCCGTACCCCACATCCCGCAGCAGGGCTTTGCTGTGCATCACCACGGGACGCGTGACGGGGTAATAGCGGCGGTGCACGTGGGCCTGGTGGGGGGTATAGAAGCGCCCAGGGGGCTCCGTGGAGTCCGCCCGCACGCCCGGTCTCCCCAGACCCAGCACCGCCACCTCCGCGTCTCTCCCCCGGAGCCAGCCGAGTCCCGCAATGCCGATGGCGTCCGGGTGCGACGCCACCTTCTCCACCACCGCCTCGTCCGAGGAAAGCGGCTCGGCCGTGAGCCCGAAGGGCCGCCCGTCCAGCACGGCTGCCCGGAATACCTCGTTCGTGCTGGAGTTCACGTTCCCGATGTAGACCTCCACCACGCCTCCCCCTCCCGGCCATCTCGTGAGGGAGCCCGAGAAGATGCTGTCCAGCATCGACACACGCATGGTGCGGAAGGGAGCGGAAGGGTGGACGATCACGGCCACGGCGTCACGGGCCACCGCGGTGCTCTGGTACTCGGTGCCCCGGGCCTTCAGCGCGTCCCGCTCCTCCTTGTTGAACGCCCTTCCCATCACGATCATGGAGGTCGTGTCGTTCACGAACTCCGCCGCCCCCTCCCGCCCCTGGACGCTTCGGAGCACGATCACGGCCTTCTCATAGGTGCGCATGAAGTCCTCGGCCACCGCCCGCATGGCCGGCAGCACCGACTCGTCGCAGGCGAACACCGCCCTCCCCTCCGTGGTGGAGACACGCGGCCTGTCGGTGCACCCCCCCCAGGCCAGCAGGCACACCGCAAGCGCCCCGCACAGAAGTCCCCCCGTCCTACGGCAGCGGCCCGGGCCTCTCGCCCGGCCGCCGGTACCATGCCACCGCAAACCTGTATGCTCCATAAAGAAAGACCACGATTCCCAGAATCAGCCGGTACTCATCGGAAATGCGGCCCGGCACCACCCACCCCGCCGCCACTGCCGTCCCCAGCGCCATGGCCCCTCCCGAAAGGAGGAGTATCACGTACCGTACCACGCTGTTCGCATCCATGACACCCCGCCCGAAGCAAACCGGGGAAGGAGGCGTCCTTCCCCGGCTACACCGCTGTCCTCCCCCGGGCCCGGCCCCCGCCGGGCGCTCCTTCCGGGCCTCTTACCTTCGCTCGGCCAGCTTGAACCGGAAGGGAATCGAGACCCAGACCGAGACGGGGCCGTTGTTCATGTAGGCGGGCGTGAAGAGAAACTGCTTGGCCGCCTCCACCGCCGCCTCGTTGAAGATCTCGGCGTCGCTCTTCAGCACCACAACCTGCTTCGGCTTCCCCTCCTTGTCCACCCAGATCTTCACCCACACCTTCCCCTCCAGCCCGGCGCGCATGGCCAGCTCCGGATAGCGGGGCTCCACCTTCTTCACGATCACGGGCTCTTTCTCCACGGGCACGAAGTCCGCAGGCGGGCCCTCTTCCTCGATCTGGATGTCCGTCTCGATGGACACTCCCCCCTCGTCACCCGCCCCCTCCAGCACGGGGCTCACCACCTGGCTCATCTCCGTCTGGGTGGCGATGGTCTGCTCCGCGCTTACCTCGGCATCCGGCACCGGCACCGGGGCGCCCACGGTGGGTTTGGCCACCTGTGCCGCCACCGATACGGGCGGCGGCGTGTTGGCGCTGGTCATGGAGGGGGGTGGACCCAGGTCGCTGTACTTCATGATCCGCACCGACACCATGGGGGGTTCCTCCGTTCCCAGAAGCTGCCCGGCGAAGTAGCTGCCCACGATGAGCAGATGGATCGCCATGGCGATGAGGAACCCGATGATCCAGTACTTCTGGTATACCTTCTTCAGCTCCACCGCCCCGTACGGGGCGATCCGCACGGCGGCGGCAATCGTTCCGGCCGTCATCGTCGCTTCTCCCTCCTTCCGCGCACGCTTATGATTGGGCTTTCTCCATGAGCTGCTTGTCCTGGTCCAGGAGGGGCGCAATGCTGAACCGGGTGATCTCCGCCAGGTTCAGCTCGTCCATGATGTTCACCATGGTAACGTACTTCCCCTCCCGGTCCACCTTGATGAGGGTGACCAGCTTGGGGTTGCCCGCCGCCCGCTCGCGCAGGAACGCGCGCAGCTCTCCGAACGCGATCTTCTTGGGGGTCTCGATCCCGATGGCCCAGAACACCTCCCCCCGGGCGTTCACCCGCAGGGTGAGCAGGTTGGATTCCGCAATCTCCACCTTCACGTTCTCGTCCGGCGGGAGGTTGATCTCCATCGTCTGGGGCCGGGACATGGACGTCGTCAGCATGAAGAACGTGAGCAGCAGGAATGCCACGTCCACCAGAGGCGTCATGTCGATCCGGATTCCCAGCCGGCGGCCCTTCTTTCGTTTCTTGCTCTTCCCGCGTTTGCGGGGTTCTGCAGCAGCACCATCGCCGCCTGCCATAGCATTGTCTCTCCTTCCGGGTTCTGCGTGTGTGCCTGTGGGGTCAGCCGCCCCGTTCCAGGTCCGTCACCAGGTTGAAACGCGTGATGCGGGTCTTCTGCAGGATGCCCATGACATCCTCCGCCAGACCGTACTCCGTTTCCTTGTCCCCCTTGATCACCGTCCGCAGCTTCGGGTTTGCGGTCCGGGCCTGGATCAGAAGCTCGGCCAGCCGGTCTTTGGGAACCTCGATGCTCGCCTTCAGCTCGTTCTCCTTCCCGAACAGGCGCGCCCGCAGCCGCTGCGAATCCACCCCCAGAAAAATCCGCCCGTCCTTGCTGAGCGAGACCGTCATGACGTCCGACTCCGGCAGCTTGAACTCCGAGTGCGACGACGGGAGCTCGATGGTGACCTCTTCGATGGGCTTGAACTGGGTGGTCAGCATGAAGAATGTGAGCAATAGGAACGCCACGTCCACCAGGGGCGTCATGTCGATCCGGACGCCCATCCGCTTCGGTTTGAATTTGGGCATGGTCTGCCTTCCCTTTCCCCTTACTCGACGGAGCGGGTGTTCAGGATCTGGACCACGTTGTAGCTGGCCTCGTCGATCATGTAGGTGAAGTTGTCCACCTTGGTCACGAAGAAATTATAGGCCACAATGCCGATGATGGCCGCCAGCAGTCCCAGCGCCGTGTTCACCAGCGCCTCGGAAATGCCGATGGAGAGCTGGATGGCATCGGGGGCGCCTGCGCGGGCCAGCGCCTGGAAGGCGCGGATCATGCCGATGGTCGTGCCCAGCAGACCCAGCATGGTGGCAATGGAGGCGATCGTGGACAGGGCGATCAGGTTCCTCTCCAGGAGCGGGGTCTCCAGGCTCGTGGCCTCTTCGATGGAGCGCTGGATTTCGCCCATCCTCTTTTCCGGATCCAGCTTCTTGTCCCCCAGCACGGCTCTGTAGCGCTCCAGGCCCGTGCGGATGATGTTGGCGGCGGAGCCGCGCTGCGCGTCGCAGGCCTTGATGGCGTCGTCCACTTTCCCCGAGAGCAGGTGCTGCTGGATGCTCTTCAGGAACGCCGTGATGGAGGCCTTTCCGTTGGCCTTGCGCAGCGAGAAGATGCGCTCAAACACCAGGGTCACATCCAGGAGCGTCAGCATGATCAGGATCGGCACCACAATACCACCCGTGTACACCTGCCCCAGGATGTTCTCAGGCACCATGCGGTTCTCCCCGTCCTTGAAGTTGGCCGGGTTCCCCAGCAGAAACATGTAGATGGAGACGGCGACCGCCAGCGTGAGCACAATCGCCACGAGAAGGAAGACGGACTGCTTCATGAATGCACTCCTTTGTGAATGGATGAAAAAGCCTGATGCCGTCCGATCAGCCCTGGGCGAACGCCTTGACGGCGTCGTCCCGGGTTTCGGCCACGTCAAACACCATGGTCAGCTTGGTAACGACGAAGATGTTGTCGATGTTCTTGTTGACGCCGCACAGCTTCACCTTTCCCTTGATGCGGGCATAGGTGGTGTGGGCGGAAACCAGCACCCCGATGGCGGTGCTGTTGAGGTAGGTGACCCTGGCCAGGTCAATGACCAGCTTCTTGTTCCCCTGCTCCACCAGATCCGCAATGGCGCTGCGGAGCTCGTCCGTTTCCTCCCCCCCCACCAGGGATCCCTTCACCTCGATGATGCCGATGTTGCCGCTCTGGAGCGTCGTGGTCTTGACAGCCATGTGTTCTCCGTCTTGTGACCGTACCGTGCCGGTTCTGCAGGGCGGGCTCAGGGAGCCCTCTCACTCACACGGGTTGCAAAGGGGATGCCATCCGCGACAGCCCCCGGCATCCCGGCCTCTCGCCTTATCTTACGGAAACCCCTTCAACCCCTGGGGCGGGATCCCCCCATCCCTTATCGTGCAGAGCGCAATGGCCGGAACGGGTAAAGGGAGGACCGGGCGGGGCAACCTCTTTCTCTGATTGCGATTCAACCCCATTGCAGATTGCACGACGGGGGCTCTCTCTCAGAGCCCGAATTTCTTCCTCTTTCGCCAGAGTGTCGCGGGGTCTATCCCCAGGAGGGAGGCCGCCTCCTCCAGGTCTTTGGCCACCCGGAGGACCCGGATGATGTGGCGCTTCTCCATCTCCTCCAGGGTGAGGTTCACCGGCTGCCCGTTTCCCAGGCTTCCGAACTCCTCGGGAAGATGCTGGAGCCCGATGGCATCCCCCTTCGCAAGGAGCACCGCCCGATCCATGACGTTTTCCAGCTCCCGTATGTTTCCCCTCCAGGGATAGGTGTTCAGGGCACGCAGGGCCTCGGGAGAGACATCCCCTCCGTGACCCGACCTCTTCAGGAAGTGCTGCACCAGAAGCGGGATGTCCTCCCCCCGCTCCCGGAGGGGCGGAAGCTTCAGCCGTACGGCGTTCAGGCGGTAGAACAGGTCCTCCCTCAGAGCCCCCTTCTCAACCGCCTCTTCCAGGTTCCGGTTTGTGGCGGCCAGCACCCGCACGTCCACCTTCCGGGTCGCGCTCTCCCCCACCCTCTCGAACTCCTTGCTCTGCAGGAAGCGGAGGAGCTTCACCTGCGTGGCGGGGGGAATCTCGCCGATCTCATCCAGAAACATGGTGCCCCCCGCCGCCGCCTCGCACCGTCCCTGTCTGTCCCGCACCGCGCCCGTGAAGGCGCCCTTGACGTGGCCGAAGAGCTCGCTCTCCAGGAGCATCTCGGGGAGGGCCGCGCAATTCACCTGTACGAAGGGCTCCGCGGCGCGCGGGCTCCGGTTGTGGATCATGCGGGCCAGCAGCTCCTTGCCGGTCCCGCTTTCGCCTTCGATGAGGACCGTGATGGTGCTCCCCGCCACCTGGGCTGCCAGATCCAGCACCCCCTGCATGAGGGGACTCCGGGTGACGATCTCCCCCGCCCCGCGCCGCACGGCGAGTTCCTCCCGGAGAATCCGCACTTCCTTCCGGAGAAGATGGTGCTCGTACACTCTCTCCGCGCAATGCCTCAGCTCGGCGAACTCAAAGGGCTTCTGCAGGTAGTCAAAGGCCCCCTTCTTGATCGCCTCCACGGCCGAGTCGATGGTGCCGTGGGCCGTCATGAGCACCACGGTCGTCTGCGGGGAAATCCTGCGTGTCTCCTCCAGCAGGCGGATCCCGTCCATGGGCTGCATCTTGAGATCCAGGAACGCGATGTCGAACGTCCGCTCCCGGAGGGCTTCCAGGGCCTCCAGGGGACCGGGAAGGGCCGTCACCGCAAAACCCGCGGACTCCAGTCCCAGCGAGACCGTCCGGAGGATGTTGGGCTCGTCGTCCACGACGAGAACGGTGGCCCGGGTGCTCACGGCCGCGCCTCGGGAAGTCCCGATGCCGGAATCTCGAAGGAGAAGGTGCTCCCCTCCCCCACCGTGCTCTCCACCCGGAGCGTTCCTCCGTGCAGTTCCACGATCTCCTTGGCAATGGCCAGGCCCAGACCCACCGACCCCGGCGTGGCGTCGGCGCCCCGCCGGACCTGCACAAACTTGTCAAAGATCCGCCCCAGGTCTTCGGGGGGGATGCCGCACCCCGAATCCTCCACCGCCACCTGCACGCCGGACGCTGCGCGGGCCCCCCGGATCCGCACGATTCCCCCCGCATCGGTATGCTTCAGGGCGTTGGTGACGAGATTCGTGATGACCCAGGAAATCTGCTGCTCGTCCGCGATGATGGAGGGAAGGTCCGGCGGTATCTCGTTCACGAGGTGGACGCCCTTTTCCCCGAACTGGAGGCGGAGGGGCCGCACGGAGGACTCCACGGCCATCCGGAGATCCACCTGGTCCCGTGCCATGGGCAGCCTGCCCGACTCCAGCTTGGAAAGCTGGAGAAGCTCCCGTGCCAGCTTGGTCAGCCGGTGGCAGTCCTCCCGGGCGGAGCGCACCAGCTCCCGCTGTTTCGACCCCAGGGGCCCCAGCACTTCCTGCTCCAGGAGATCCACGCTCATCGTGATGGAGGTGACGGGCGTCCGGAACTCATGCGAGAGGGTGGCAATGAAGTCGGACTTCATGCGGTCCAGCTCCTTGAACTGGGTCACGTCCTGGAGCAGAGTCACCATCCCTGCCGGACCTCCCCCCGCGCCCTGAATCCGGGAGAGCTTCACCCGGTAGAATCGCGGGCCTCCCTCCCGGTCGAAGCGGAGCAGCTCCGCAGGTTGTTCCGGCGCGGCCTCCCCGGGCCGGGGCCAGGCACCGATCAGGGAGAGCACCCGCGCATCCCGGGTTGCGGAGGCGGCGCTCATCCCCAGGGCCTTGACCTCGTCCACTCCCAGCAGGTCCGCCATGGTCCTGTTCAGGTGGATGATGCGGCCCCGGGCGTCCGTGACCATCAGCCCGTCGGCGATGCTCTCCACGATCGCCTCCGAGGTCCTCTTCTCCGAGAGGATCTTCTCGATGTTCATCTGCTCGAACTGCCGCAGGCGTTCCGTCATCTTGTTGAACTCCCTGCTGAGCTGGCCGATCTCGTCGTCCGAGAGAACGTCGATCTTCAGGTCCAGCCGCCCCCGCCCGATCCCCCGCACGGTCTCGGTCAGCTCCTCCGCGGGCTTGATGAGCACGCGGATCAGCCAGAGAGTGGCCATCACGCCCAGCACCAGGCTCACAGCAGAGGCGATGAGGGCCCCGTACACCGACTGGCTGGCGATGGCGCTCATGCGCAGGGGAGCCCCCGAGAGGGTGGCCTGGTTGATCTCGAACAGCTCGAAGCAGAGCGCCCGCAGCCGGTCCGAGACGGGGCGCACCTTGTCATAGTAGTAATGCTTGGCCCCTTCCACGGCTCCCTGGCCGATGCGAGCCCCCATGGAGTCCCCCAGAACGGCGTAGTAACGGTAGACGTTCTGGATGGAATCGCGCAGGCCCTGCTGGCCGGCGGGAAGAACGGAGAGCACCGCCTGGTCGTACCAGTAGTAGAAGAGCTCCTTGTTCTCGATGAAGCCGCCCCCCGCGCTCGCCTCTTCCCCTTCGCTCGCGGCCAGGAGCGCGTTGTCCTGCCGCTCCAGGGACTGCACCATCTTTTCCGCGGCCAGCACGCTGCGGTAGTTCTCGTTCAGCATGGTGGCCACGGTGTTCCCCATCACGTAGAAATTGTAGATGGACCAGAACCCGGCCACCAGGTTGAGGGCAACCAGAATCGAGAACACCCAGACGATCTTGGCCCTGATGCTGCCGAACACCGCCGCCTCCTATCCCTGGTCCCGTGTCCCGGGGGCCCCCACATCGGCCTCCCGCACCAGACGCAGATGCTGGATCATCCTCCCCGAGGTGGATTCCACGGTGGCCCGCCAGGGGCCGATCCGCACCACCGCCCCCTTCTCCGGCACCCGCCCCAGGAGGTGGATGGCGTAGCCGCTCACGCTCACCACATCCCTGGTCTCGGGAACCAGGCCGAACATCCCCGCAAAGTCGTGCAGGGGCATGCTCCCGTGCACCACGTATTCCGTCTCGCCCACCTTCTGGACCATCAGGGGCTCCACGTCGAACTCGTCCCGGATTTCCCCCACCAGCTCCTCCAGCACGTTCTCCAGCGTGATGAGCCCGGCCGTCCCCCCGTACTCGTCCACCGCGATGGCCATGAGCACCCGTCGGGCCAGAAAGGTGCTGAGAGCCCGCTCCAGGGGCATGGTCTCCGGAACGAACAGCATGTCCCGCCGGATCTGCAGGAGGCGCTCCCCCTCCCCCGTCTCCCCTCTCATCCGGAAGAGGTCCTTCAGGTGGATCATGCCCAGCACGTTGTCCAGGTCCTTCCGGCAGAGGGGGTACCGGGTGAACTGGTTGTCCACGGCCGTGGCGATGTTCTCCTCGATGCTCTTCTCCGTGGAGAGGAAGGCAATGTCGGTGCGCGGAACCATCACCTCCCGCACGGTCCTGTCCCGCAGCTCCATGGTCTTCAGCAGGATGGAGCGGCTCGTGCCCGACAGATGCCTCCCCTCGCTCAGCATCAGCCGGAGCTCCTCCTCCGAGTGGGTCAGCTCCCCCTCCCCCGTGGGCCGGATGCCCACGAGCCGGACGAAGAAGTTGGCGGAGGCATTCAGGAGACGGATGAAGGGGCGGAACACCAGGAAGAAGATGTGCAGGGGATAGGCCACCGCCAGCGTGGCCTGCTGCGCCCGCTGAATGGCGAGCCACTTGGGGGCCTGCTCCCCCAGAACGATGTGGAGATAGGTGATGATCGTGAAACCCACGGCGAAGGAGACCGTGGCCAGGAGCGCCGGATCCGACATCCCCGCCCACCGGAAGACCGGCTCCAGCATATGCGCAACGGCCGGCTCCCCCACCCAGCCCAGACCCAGGCTGGTCATGGTGATGCCCAGCTGGCTGGCCGAGAGGTAGGTATCCAGGTTCTGGATCACGTGCCGCGCCACGGCCGCCCGCCGGTGGCCCGAGCGCGCCAGCGGCTCGATCTGGGTTCCCCGGACCTTGACGATGGCAAACTCGGCCGCCACGAAGAAGGCGTTCAGGAAGACGATCGCGAAGACCGCTGCAATCCTGCCCAGCCCGTCCAGGATCTCCATGCTCCGCTCCGGTGTGCTACTCGGAGACGGTGTACACCCGGTACCCGAGCGGCTCCAGGTCCGTCTCCAGCAACCCGTCTGCCGCGGGCCGCAGCTTCCGCCCCGAAAAAACCTCCGTGAGAACGGTGCCTGCCCGGCCCGTCCGCAGAACCGACTCGGGCAGCTCCACCCGGGCGCGCCGCGCCTGAGCGGAGAAATTCAGCACCACGACCACCCTGTCTTTCCCCGCCGCACGCGCAAAGGCGTACACCTGGGCGTCCCCCCCCCCGGAGAGCCGGATCATTTCCCCCCGCGAGAGGGACTTGTTCCGGGCGCGCAGGCGGAAGAGGGTCCCATAGAGATCCCCCATCGTGCGCGGCCTCTTCCAGTCGATCTCCACCTTCTCGAAGAGGCTCAGTCTCCGGTCGTTGGCCACCTCCTCCCCGTTGTAGAGGAGCGGAACACCGGGAATGGTGTTCACCAGGACGGCGCTCAGCTTCAGCCCCGGGGGGCCGTACCGGAGGATGGCCGGTTCATCCCAGGCGTTCTTGTCGTGGTTCGTGTTGAACCGCATCCGCAGCGAGCCGGTCGGGAACTGCAGCGCCTCCGCCCGGAAGATCTCGTCCAGCAGCTCCGGGGGACGCTTCCCCTCCAAGAGCGGCCCCAGCGCGTCGTAGATGTTCCAGGAGTAGGTGAGATCAAAGGCCTTCCTGTGATGTTCGGGAAGGGTCCCCTCCGAGAGCATCATCACCGGCTTGATCCTGTCCAGCTCCCTCCGGACATCCTCCCAGAAATCCGTGGGAACCAGCTCGGCCACGTCGCACCGGAATCCGTCGATCCCCACATCCCGGACCCACCAGCGCATCATCTCGGTCATGGAGCGGCGGAGCCCCGGGCTGGCGTAGTCCAGGTCCGCCACGTCGGTCCAGTCGGCATTGGGCGGCACCACCTGCCCCCGCGCATTCCGCGTGTACCAGTCGGGATGCCCTGCAAGGAGCGGGTTGTCCCAGGAGGTGTGGTTGATCACCAGATCCAGAATCACCTTCAGCCCCTCCCGGTGGGCCGCGTTCAGCAGGCGTTTGAAATCCTCCATGGTCCCGAATTCCGGATTGACCGCCCGGAAATCGCGCACCGCATAGGGGCTTCCCAGACTCCCTTTGCGCCTCTCCGCCCCCACGGGGTGGATCGGCATGAGCCAGAGGACGGTCACACCCAGCTTCTTCAGCTCCCCCAGCCGTCTCTCCAGGCCGGTGAATGTTCCCTCGGGGGAGAAGGAGCGGAGGTACACCTGGTAGATGACCGCATCCTTCACCCAGTCGGCGCTCCGGCGGGCAGGTGTGCCGTAGAGGGGCCCCCGGAGCAGCTCTTCCAGGCGCCGGGTTTCGATGAGGGTCACGGGCTTGTAGATGCCCCCTCCTCCCCCGTGATCCGCCACCAGCACGACCAGCAGGTTCTCCCCCTCCCGGAGGGCCTCCGCCGGCACCGTGAAGGGATCGCTGTAGCCCGTATGGCTCCCCGCCTCCACTCCGTTCAGCCAGAGGCGCGCGTCGTCATCCACCCCCGCGAAATGAAGGCTCATGGGCTCCCCCGTCCGGGGGACGACGAAGCGCCGGGCGAACCACCCCCACCCGTCGTAGGCGGAAAGGCCCGGATAGCCCTCCCAGAACCTCGGAATCTCCACGGCGCTCCAGCCGCTCCGGTCGCAGGCCTCCCCGTACCAGCCCTGCTCCACACCGCCCCGGGCGCTGTCGGGAAGAAAGAGCCACTCTCCGTCCAGCGCGATCCTCATCCCCGGCTCCTGGCCCCGGACCGCGGCCGTTGCGGCCAGCAGGAGGAGAACCTGCGCACACACGCCCGCGCGCCGGCGTCCGGCCCGCCCGCACATCCCGCTCTCTCCCATATCACGCCTTTGCCTTTCCCTGTCCGGCCACGGCGGCCATCCTGGCCTGGACCGCTGCCGGATCCCCCAGATATCTGCTTCCGGCGGGTTTCAGATCCGCATCCAGGCGGTACACCAGAGGAACCCCCGTGGGGATGTTCAGATCGGTGATCGCCTCGTCGCTGATGTTGTCCAGATACTTCACCAGGGCCCGCAGGCTGTTCCCGTGGGCCGCCACGATCAGCCTCTGTCCGCTCCGGACCGCGGGGGCGATGACCTCGTGCCAGTAGGGGAGGAAGCGCGCCACCGTGTCCTCGAGACACTCCGCAAGCGGCACGTCTCCCCGCGCCATGCCCCCATACCGGGGGTCCCGCAGGGGAACCATGGGGCTGGAGGGATCCAGCGCGGGGGGCCGCGTGTCGTAGCTCCGCCGCCAGATCTTCACCTGGGCCTCCCCGTATTTCTCGGCCATCTCCGATTTGTTCAATCCCTGCAGAGCCCCGTAGTGCCTTTCGTTCAGCCGCCAGGTATGGTGCACCGGAATCCACATCAGGTCCATCTCCTCCAGGGTCAGCCAGAGGGTCCGGATCGCCCGCTTCAGAACCGACGTGTGGGCCGCATCAAACACGAACCCCTCCTCCCGGAGAAGGCGCCCCGCCTCCCGGGCTTCCTCCACTCCACGCGGGGACAGGTCCACATCCACCCACCCCGTGAACCGGTTTTCCAGATTCCATTGTGATTCGCCGTGGCGCAGCAGCACGAGGGTATGCGTCATCCGCCTCTCCGAAGGGTGTGGGGAAGGGTGTCTCTCCTCAGGGGGAGACCGTCAGGAACACCGCCGCCAGGGTGCCCGCGACGGCGAGCCCCGCGATGCGGATCGCACCCGCGTGGTGCTCCGTTGCGTAGTTCCTGATTCGTACGAAGACAGCCATCGCCGCCAGCATACAGAGACCCGTGAGGAAGGCTCCTCCGGGGCCGAGCGAACGGCCGACGACCTGCGCCAGTCCCGAGTTGAGGGGGGAGCCGTAGGCAACCACCAGATGGACGACATAGACGGTCAGGGATGCCTGTCCCAGCATGACGCCCATCCGCCGGACCCCCTCGGGTATCCTCCCCAGGGAGTGCACCAGCGGAATCACCACCAGCACCACGCCGAGCCGCATGAGGAACAGATTCGGGCTTGCCTTCCAGAAGCCGGGCTCCGGATAGAGCCGGAAGGGCAGAAGCTCCGCCGCCGCGCCGGCCGCCGCCAGCACCGGCCCCGCCAGGAGCATGGCGCGGACAAAGCGGGCCTCCCGCCCCTCTCTCCGCGCCCGCAGGTAGAGCTCCCCCGCCGCCGCGCCCAGGAACATGAAGCCCGCAAAGGGAAAGAGGGGGAATATCGATGTCTGCTGCTGGTTCAGATAGGGCGAGAGCATGGGGGAAACGAGGCCCGAGAAATCCACGCGCCAGACCAGCGGGCTGGCCAGCACCAGCAGCACGCCCGCCGGAAGGGCGAACCGGGTGAAGCGCTCCGGACCCGGGCTCAGGATCAGCATCCCCTGGAGGATCAGGAGGCCCGCCCCCACGCAGTGCAGCACGTCGGCCTGGAACAGCAGGGCGAGCTGCCCGGGGGAGGCGTCCGCAAGGATCCGGTGGAGGGAAAAGAACGGGAAATGGAGCGCGTAGCCGATGCCGATGAGGAGGAGGAACCTCCGGATGCGCCGGGTGAGGGGCTTCCCGGGCATCCGGTACTGATCCCACTTCCCGGCACTGGCGGCCATGAAGGCCATGCCCGAGACGAACAGGAAAACGGGAGCCGTGAAACCGCGCATCACTTCGTAGACGCGGTACCAGTCTGTCGTGCGGGCGTCGTTGCTCAGCACCGCGTCCACACTATGCCCCATGATCATGACCACCACCGCCAGGCCGCGCAGGAGGTCGATGAACTGGATCCGGGACGGGTTCGTCTGCATGGAGGGCGTGGGCATCGGGGGACGGGGACGCTACGCCCCCGTCATGGAGAGGATGGTCTGCTCCAGCTCGTCCAGGTCCACGGGCTTGGTGATGTAGGCCGCGCCTCCGATCTCCCTCCCGAACTTCCGCGCATAGTAGTCGTCCACGGCGGTGAGGAACACGAAGGGTACGGAGCGGAGATCCGCCTGCTTCCGGACCTCCTGGAACAGCTCAAAGCCGTTGGTGCCCGGCATGACCAGGTCCGACACGATGATGCTGGGGCGGAAGTCCTTCAGGGCGTGCAGGGCCGCATCGGCCCCCTCCGCCGCCTGCACCCGGAAGCCCCGGGCCGCAAGGCCCGCCTGCGTGGCCTGGAGAAGACCCGGCTCGTCATCCACCAGAAGGACGAGGGTATCCTGAATCCGGGGCCTGTTGTCCGTTGTTGACATATTCTTTAATATCCCATGTTTCCCGCATAAAATCAACGCCGGCCTCCGCCCCGGCCGGAGCCCCGTCAGGGCGCCTCCCTCTTCATTCCTCCCTCGTCGCGCTCTCCGCCCGTGCCCCCCAGCCATTCCAGAGCCCTGGCCGCGCACTCCTGTCCGCTCTGCACCGCCCCTTCGATGGTGGCGGGGAGCCCTGTCTGCGTCCAATCCCCCGCCAGGAACAGGTTGGGGGCCCGGGTCCCGTGCCCCGGCCTCAGGAGCTCCACCCCCGGGCTCAGGGAGGGGGTGGCCCTCCGTTCCCTGATGACAATGGTGCGGAGAGGCCGGGGAATGCTCCCTCCGTGTGCGAAGCCGACATCCTTCCATGCCTGGTGTGCCACCGCGGCGGCCGGCTGACCCGCCAGGTGCCGGGCGGCGCTCGTGACCGTGGACAGATGCGCCGATCCCTCCCCCAGGATGCGCTTCAGGTTGAACACCCAGTGGGTGGGCCTTCCGATGAGCCCCGTCATCTCCTCCTCCAGGAAGTCCTCCGCGAACCAGAGATGCACGGAGACGATCGGGGAGGGGGCGGCCGCTGCGGCAAAACGCAGGGCATCCTCCCCCAGTATGGAGGGCTCCGCCGCAGCCGGCACCGCGTGCCAGGGAAGGGCCAGGATGGCCGCGCTGCACTCCGCCTCCCCTCCCCGCCGGATCCTCACGGCAGCCACGCGGCCCCTCTCCATGCGGAGGGACTCCGCCTCCATGGCCGTGCGCACCTCGCCCCCCCGTTCCTCCACGAACCGCAGCGCGGGACCGGCGATCAGATCCCCCAGGGGAATGCGCGACATGCCGAGACCCCCCCCGGCCCCGCCGAGGAAGGCCTGCCGCAGTGCGCGGAGCAGGCAGGAGGCGGAGGCGGCACCGGGATGCTCATTCATGATGGCCAGGGTGAGCGGGTGCCAGAAGGCGCGCCGCGCCTCAGGCGACTGCCCGGCCGCAGAGAGCCAGGCCTCCACCGTCATCTCGCCGGGCACCTCCCGCCTCCGGTCCCGTGCGCGGATTCCCGATCCCAGGAGGCGGATTCTGTCGGCGGGGCCAAGCAGGGAGGAGCGGAGGATCCCCCACGCCGCATCCAGGGGCGGGGGAAGCGGGGCGAATGCCAGTTCCACCCTTCCCCTCTCCGGGTGGCGGAACGGAATCCGGAGCCGCTTCTGGAGACGGAGCCCGTCCCGGCTTCCGATAAGATCCAGGAGGCGGAGGGTCCGCCGGTAGGACCCCGCGAAGAGGTGCTGCCCGTTGTCCAGCGCGTCCCCTGTGACCGGATCCCGGAATGAGGAGGCCCGCCCCCCGGGGATTCTCCTCCGTTCCAGCACAATCACGGGGATCCCTGCGGCGGCGAGTGCCG
>JBAVEL010000151.1:0-38522 GCA_049587715.1 Bacteroidota bacterium | reverse complement strand
CTGTTGAGCGAGATCACGGCGCAGGGGGCCTTTGCCCCGGCGACGTCGGAGAGCGACAGCGCCGGCGGGATGGTGATCGGCGTGAGCCACATGTATCTGGCCGACCCGCTGAAGAACAAGTGGAAGGTGGTGAAGGATTCCGCCGCCATCATGTGCTGGGTGCGGATGTCGAAGCACGACTTCAAGAAGTCCATCGGCAAGAACTACAAGGACTTCCAGAAGACCCTGTACTCCAAGGACATCGGGTTCCAGTGGACGTTCACGGACAGCGTGTCGGGATTTGACTACTACGACAACGGCAATCCGATGGTGAAGCAGCAGAAGAAGGTTCTGCCGAAGAAGCAGAAGAACGCTCTCTTCGCGGAGCTTCTGGCGCTGAAGATCAACATCGGTGCGAGCCAGCTCGGCACCACGCCCGCCGGGTTCGGGGACCTGTTGTATGAGAACAACGGAAACCCGTACGACGAGATGAGCGTGATGGACATCTCGGCGGCGGCGGACCTGATGATGACCTACTGGGGCGCTTACACCCCGGCGGACTACGAGGCACTGTACGATGTGGTGTACGACATCAACCGTGCGTTTGTGGGATCGCTGGACACGATGCAGTTCAACCAGTACACGCCGCTGGAGGTGCCGCTGCCCCTGATCGTGGAGGGCCAGGTGGATCTGGCGACGGTGACGTATCTGAAGCTTCCGGTGCCGTTTGTGGCGACGATGGCGCCGCGTCTCAACGGAGAGGTGGAGGCGGAGGATGAGTTCGAGGACGAGGAGTTCGAGGATGCGGAGGAGAACGGTGTGCCGGTGGCTGCGAAGCTCTACCAGAACTACCCGAACCCGTTCAACCCCGGAACCACCATCGCGTTCCGGCTTGCGGAGGCCTCGCAGGTGACGGTGCGTGTGTACAACCTTCTGGGACAGGAGCTCATGGTTCTGGCCGAGGGGGAGGAGTTCGAGGAGGGATACAACACGGTGGAGTTCAACGCCGACGGGCTCTCCTCGGGGATCTACTTCTACCGCATCGAGGCGCAGGGAGTGGATGACCTTGAGCTGAAGACGGTGGAGACCCGGAAGATGGTGCTCCTCAAGTAGGAACGGAGAAGGCGGAAGGAAACAGAGGCGGGTCCCCGGCGGGATGGGGATTGTGGCTGCCGGGGCCCGCCTCCTGGGGGGGCAATGCGGAATGGGAAGGGGGGGTGCCGGTCATCGAAACACGGGGAGACCCTGAGGATCCTGCGGGAGAAGCGGAAGCCCGGCGGTCCGGTGCAGGAACCGGTGCCGCATGACGAGAGCTCAAGGAGGAATACGGGGGCGGGGCAAGGGAACAACCGAGACATGTCCAGCCGTACAACACGACTCAACGGAGGTGCTATGCGCTTCGCTCGCATCTGTTCGGTCCTGACAGCCGCCTTCCTGGCGCCGGCGGCAATGATCCTGGGGCAGGCGGCAGGGGACTACGGCTCCGCGGGCACGGGTCCGTGGGGGACCACGGGGGCCAACTGGGTGGTCTGCCAGAGCGCGGGGAGCTGGTCGGGAGCAACCGCGGCTCCGGGAGCACCCACCTCACTCACCAATGTGTGGATCAGGGCCGGGCATACGGTGACCCTGGAGGCGGGCGGGAAGAGCTGCCTGAACCTTGCGATCGAGACAGGAGGGGTTCTGGAGGGAAACACCCCGCTCCCGGCCCTGACCATCCACTACCTGCAGGTCAGCGGCGGCACCGTGACGGTGAACGGGGTGTTCGGCGGGTCCTCGGCACCCGGAACCAATGCCGCCCTGGAAGCGGCCGCAAGCGGGGCCACCCTCACCATCACGGGGACAGGCACATTCGAACCCGCCCGGATGAGGGTCGCCTCGGGGGTCACCGCCGTGACGATCGTCTTCGATATGAACACCACATTCCGGTACCGGGGACCCACGGCCGGCTCCGACGGAGTGGCGCTCTATCCGCAGACGGACAATAACGTGTTCACGGTGAACGCGGGGAAGACCCTCACATTCGTGGACAGCTCGGGGCTCTCGGTGGCCAGCAGCAACGGGGCGGCGGCCGGAACAAACCTGACCATCAACGTAAGCGGTTCGATCACGTTGACGGAGGGAGGAGACCTCACCCTGCGGACCCTTGCGGGAAGAACCGCCGCGCTGAACATCGCCCCCGGCGGATCGGTCCTGGTGGGGGGAACCCTCTACGGATCCACAGTGGCAGACGGCGGGACCACGGCCATAACGGTGGACGGGAGCCTCATAGCGGGGGGAGAGGCGGACTTCGGGAACCCCTCATTCGTGATGACGGGGAGCGGGAGCTTCACCCTTTCGTTGGGAGGGCATATGAACGTCGGACACCCCGGAGGGATCGCCTCCTCGGGGGCGTCGGGGCAGATTCAGACGGGGACGCGGAGCTTCAGCACCGCCGCCGGGTATTCCTATGTGGGGACGGCCCCCCAGAATACGGGCACGGGGCTCCCGGCCTCGGTTGTGCGCCTGGCGGTGAACAACAGCTCGGGCCTGAGCCTCACGGCCTCCACGACCGTGATCGATACGCTCACATTCACACAGGGGACGATCACGACCAACGCCAACACCCTGACCCTGGGCCCGGCGGGTA
Source organism: Bacteroidota bacterium (assembly GCA_049587715.1). Lineage (GTDB taxonomy): Bacteria > Bacteroidota > Ignavibacteria > UBA10030 > UBA6906 > JBAVEL01. Next base: position 35,917 of record JBAVEL010000151.1, on the reverse strand, counting down.
CGGTGGCGCGCACGGACGGGCACGTCATCGGGTCGTTCCGGAAGAGCGTGCCAGCGGGCGCAGGCATTGCGCGGAGCTTCGAGATCGGGACCGTGGGCGCCTATGCCCCGGTGGGTCTGGCCTTCGGAACCGTGTCCACGGGAGGGACCCTCACGGCGGGCACCACGGCGGGGGACCACCCGAACCTGGCTGCGGGCTCCATCGAGGTGACGAAGAGCGTGAACCGGTTCTGGACCCTGGCTTCGTCGGGGCTTGTCTTTGACGCATGCAATGCGACGTTTCACTTTGCGGGCGGAGATCCGGACCCCGGGTCCCATCCCGGCGTGTTCGTGGCGGAGAAGTACAGCGGCGGATCCTGGAGCGGGCTGACCGAGGGCACGAGGGGGTCCACCTCCACGCAGGTGCTGGGCCTGGCCTCCTTCAGCGACTTCGCCATAGGAGAGGAGGAGGGGGCCTCCCCCGCCCCCGCCTTTGAGTTGAGCGTTCCCTCCCTGAGTCTCGGGAACGTCCCCACGATGAGCTCCCGGACGGACAGCGTGCAGGTCCGGAGTATCGGCACGGCCTCTCTTTCCGTTTCGGGGATCGTCTCCACCAACCCCTCCATTTTCGGGGTGACGCCTGCCGGCGCGGCCCTGGCCCCCGGGGAGAGCGCGGCGGTGCATATCACATTCAGCCCTTCCTCCCCCGGATCCGTGGGGGGCAAGATCGTCTTCACACACGACGGGGCCGGTTCTCCCGACACACTTCCCGTCTCGGGGACGGGCATCTCCTCCTCCGCCATCCTGAGCAACGGAGCGGGCGGAGGGGACTGGGCCCTTCCGGGCACCTGGCAGGGAGGCATCGTGCCCCAGGGGACAGACAGCGTGGTGGTGGCGGCGGGGGACACCGTCACGGTCACGGCAGACACATCCTGCATGGGCATTCACATCCAGCCGGGTGCCACACTTCGGGCGGAGGCCCTGTGCGAGGTGGACAACGCCACGATCCTGGGTGCGGTGGTGGCCCGCGGGGCGGGGAGGTTCTATCCCACGGACAGCGCCCGGTTTGAAGGCGGCTCCGTCTACGAGCATGCCCGCGACGGGGGAGACATGCCCGTCGCCGGTTGGGCGCCGGGTTCCCTCTGCCGTATCACGGGAGCCGCTTCCTCCGCCCCGGCGAACGGGAGCCAGAGCTACCATGACATCACGTGGAACTGCCCGGGTCAGCTCAGCAACCTGAACATGGGATGGGACAGCATCACCATCGGAGGGGACATAAGGATCGTGAGCACAAGCTCCGCGCGGTGGCAGATGACCGCCCCGCTGGCGGGGGATTCGTCCACGGTGACCATCCTGGGGGACATCATCCAGACGGGAGGGAACTTCTCCAGCAACGGAACCGGGAACGCCCTCACCAGGGTCACGATCCACCACCACGGAAACGTCTACGTGACGGGGGGGAATTTCTCCGTCAGCCGGGGAAGCCAGGGCGGCACGGGCTCCACCCGGTGGTATCTCTACGGAGACACCATGTCCCTGGCCAACGCCACCACCCAGAACTCCAACACGGACGGTTATGCCCGGTTCATATTCGCCGGGGCATCCCCGCAGGTGCTCTCTCTCGCCAGCGTCACCTTCGGAGGAGGCGGCTTCCCGGTTCTGGTTCCCTCGGGGAGCACGCTCCTCACGGGGACGAGTGTGATCCGGGGGAGCGGGGCGTTCGAGGCGGAGGCCGGGGCCGCCATCGCCTGCGGGCAGACGGGAGGGGTGGATTCCCTCCTGGCGGGGACGGGAACCAGGTCCCTCAGCACGGGATCCAGCTACATCTTCAACGGGTCCTTCCCCCAGAGAACCGGCCGGCGCATGCCCGATACGCTGAACGCCCTGACCGTCCTGAACCCGGCGGGTGTGCTCCTCAGCGACTCCATACAGGTGAACGGCACCCTGACTCTCACCGCGGGCGACCTGGGCCTGAACGGCAAGCGGATCGTGCTGGGCCCCACGGGACTTCTGAGCGAGACGCCGGGAAACACCGTGGAGGGATCCAGCGGGATCATCACCACCACGCGCACCCTGAACGCCCCCTCGGGGGCGGCGGAGATTGCGGGGCTGGGCATCAGCATCCAGTCGGCGGCCAACTTAGGGATCACCACGGTGAGCCGGGGGCACTCTCTCCAGACGGTTGCGGGGACAAACGCACTGCTCCGCTGGTTCGACATCTCCCCCGCCAACAACACGGGACTCAACGCCACGTTGAAGTTCCGCTACGATGAATCGGAGCTGTACGGGATGAGCGAAGCCACGCTCCAGCTCCAGAAGTCGGCGGACGGAGGAGCAAGCTGGACCGCCATGGGAGGGACGGTGAACGCGGCGGCCAATACGATCGAAATCCCGGGGCAGGACGGGCTTTCCCGCTGGACCGCCACGGGCAGCTTCGGCGTGAGCGTTCCGCTCTCGGCGGGGTGGAACATGATATCCAACCCGATGAATGCCCCGAACGATTCGGTGTGGGCGCTGTTTCCCACGGCGGCCTTCCCCTATGCCTTCTCCTTCAGCACCAGCGGGGGGTATGTGCAGCAGACGCGTCTGCTGAACGGGATGGGGTACTGGGAGAAATTCCCTGCAGCCGTCACCCAGCCGCTGCCGGGGGGACCCCGGCTGGAAGAGACCATCACGCTGGCCGCGGGATGGAACATGATCGGATCCATCAGCCCTCCGGTGGACACCTCGTCCATCCTGGAATCCCCCGCGGGGATCGTGACGACCCCCTACTACGGGTTCACCACCACCTATACGCCGGTCCAGACCCTCGAGCCGGGAAGGGCGTACTGGGTGAAGAGCTCGGCGGGGGGACAGATTCTTCTTTCCGCAACGTCGCCTTCCCGCTCCGCCGGCGCCCCGGGCGACCCGTTCGGGGGGCTCTCCCGTGTGAGTGTGACCGACGGGGAGGGGCGCTGCCAGACACTGTATGCGGGGGAGGGGTTGCCGATGCCGGCCGACTTCTACGAGCTTCCCCCCCCAGGACCCGAGGGGACATTCGATGTGCGGTTTGCCACCGGTCGTGCGGCAGAGATCATGGGGGGAGATGCACCCCTTGCGCACGAGGTTCTGCTCTCGGGGGCGACGCCTCCGCTTTCAGTCTCCTGGAAGATGACCGGGGGAATGCGTCTTGCGCTCACAGCGGGCGCCGCTCCCGAGCGGATTCTGTCGGGGGAGGGGCGGCTTGTGCTGACGGGGGGTGGCATCGGGCGTCTGGTGCTGACCCGGAAGGGGGGGGAGATTCCCTCCGAGTACGCACTCGGCGCGAGCTATCCCAACCCATTCAACAGCACCGCGTCCTTTGATGTGAGGATCGCCCGGGGGGGCCGTGTGGAGGTGGCGGTCTATGACATCCTCGGAAGGCGGGCCGCCGTGCTCATGAGCGGAGAGACGGAGCCGGGGGTCTATCCCCTGCGATGGGATGCGACGGGATTCGCAAGCGGAGTCTATTTCTACAGGATGGAAGCCCGGCCCTCGGAAGGGGGGGCGGGCTTCTCCGCCGTCCGCACCATGATGCACCTGAAGTAGTCAGCGCGATGCTCCCGCGGTGTCCCCGGCCCGGGGAGCAGGGTCCGGGGACAACCGCGGGAGTTCCGCACCCGCCGGGATGCGGGAGCGGACCGGCACGAAGCGAAAGGACGAACCACACATGAAGGGAAAACCCGTGAGAGGCTACATTCTTCTGGCGGCGATCGCCGCACTTGCCGCCGGGGCCGCGGCTCAGACGGAGCTGCAGGCGGAAGACGCCATTCTGTTCGGGGCCTATGCCCGTTCGGACCATGCGGGATACACCGGCACCGGGTATGCGGACGTGGTGGACACATACGTGGAGAGCACGGGCGGCTTCATGGAGTTCGTCTTCCGCCGGGCGTCGGCGGCCACGGACACGGTCACGGTGTATTACGCCAACGGGGCCTCCACGCGGAGCTTCGCCCTGAAGCTGAACGACGTCTCCGCGGGGACCATATCCCTCCCTTCCACGGGCGGCTGGAGCACCTGGTCCTCCCAGAAGGCGGTTCTGGGACTCCAGGCCGGCACGAACCGGCTCCGGTTCACCACCACCACGAAGGCCGTGTATCCGAACGTGGACAGGATCGTGATCGGAGGCCAGACGGCGACCCCCATGTTCCGGCTGATCTTAGGAAAGAGCGGAAACGGATCCGTGGCGGCTTCCCCCTCCGCCACGTACCACGACGCGGGAGCCACGGTGGAGCTCTCCGCCGTCCCGTCGGGAAGCAGCTTCTTCAAGAGGTGGATGGGGGCGGGAGACAGCCCGGCCAGCCCCTTCGTCCTCACCATGAACGCGCACGCAAACGTGGTGGGGGTGTTCCTGGACACGACGGGAACGGGGGGATTCGTGGTTGAACCCTCCCCCGCGGCATTTGCATCCGTGAACGCCCTCGGCACCAACGGCACAACCGGGGGTGCGGGCGGAGACACGCTCACCGTGTACACGGGAGACGAGCTCTGGAACACCCTCCTCCTCCGGAGGGATCCCGACGGGACCCTGGGTCTTTGCCCCCTCACCATCTTCATCCCCGGCATCCTGTCGCCGGGTCCGGTCATCGGGGGAGACGAGATGCTGGACCTGAAGGACGCCTCCGACATCTCTCTGGTGGGGGTGGGCAGCGACGCCACCATCACCGGTTTCGGGGTGAACATCGTGCGGAGCAGCAACATCATCGTCCGGAACATCCGCTTTGCGAGCTGTCCGGACGACGGGATTGCGGTGCAGGCGGACGACACGGAGGCCACGGGCCACCACATCTGGATCGACCACTGCACGTTCACCGACACGCCCCCCCCGGGATATCCCGCGGGCTCCACCCCCGACGGGGCGCTGGACATCACCCACACGGCCTCCTATGTGACCGTCTCCTGGTGTCTCTTCACGAAGCACGACAAGACCTGTCTCCTGGGCCACTCCGACTCCCAGACCTCGGATGCGGCCATGAAGATCAGCTACCACCACAATTACTACGACAGCACGGCCCAGCGGAACCCCCGGGTCCGCTTCGCCAAGACCCATGTCTACAACAACTACTACCGCCGGAACGCCCTCTACGGGGTGTCCTCCAACTTAGAGGCGGATGTGCTGGTGGAGGGGTGCTATTTCACGGACGTGGCGATTCCCACGGAGACCTCCCGGGACGGGAGTCCTCCCGGAGACCTGGTGGAGCGGAATAACATCTTCGTCAACTGCGGGACTCCGGGAACCCGGGGGACGGCCTTCGACCCCTCCGCCTATTATTCCTATACCCTGGATTCCGCCGGAACGATCCCCGCGAAGGTGACGGCCTACAGCGGGAGCGGCCGGCATGACTTCTCCCATGGGGGGAGCGCCGCGACCTACACCCTGACGGTGAACGCGGTGAACGGCACCGTGACCAGAATCCCCGATGAGCCCTCCTATCCGTTCGGCACCGCCGTGCAGCTCACGGCCCATCCATCCCCGGGATACCATTTCGTGCGCTGGACGGGGGACGTTCCGCCGAGCCAGGCCTTCACGAACCCCGTCACCATCACCATGGACGGGCACAAGACGGTGACCGCCCTCTTCACGAACGTGCTCCACACCCTCTCGGTGACCGCCTCCAACGGGACCGTGACGAAGAATCCGGACCTCTCCTCGTATCCCGAGGGGACGCAGGTTCTGCTCACCCCGAACCCCTCGCCGGGGTACTTCTTCGTCCGCTGGACGGGGGATGTGGGCGCGGGCCACGAGGCGGACAACCCCCTCACGCTCCTCATGGACACCGACAAGTCCCTGACGGCGCACTTCTCCAACGCCGTGTTCACCCTGACGACGAACGCGGTGCACGGCTCCGTCGTGCGGAGTCCGAACCAGGCCCTCTTCGACAGCGGGGCCGTGGTGCAGCTCACGGCCGTGCCCGACACGGGGTACCACTTCACCGGCTGGAGCGGGGATACGAGCGGAACAGCCAACCCGGTGACGCTCATCATGAACTCCCACAAGACCGTCACGGCCACCTTCGCCGTGAACCAGTACACGCTCACGGTCCAGGCCCTCCACGGGACCGTCACGCGGGATCCGGATCAGCCCCTGTACGACCACGGCACCAGCGTCCAGCTCACGGCGGTGCCGGACGGGGGGTATCTCTTCACGGGCTGGAGCGGGGACGCCTCGGGGAACGCCAATCCCCTCGCGCTGCTCATGAACGGGAACAAGTCGGTCACAGCCGCCTTCACAAGCGTCGGCTCCATCGTGCAGAGCAACGGGACGGGAGGCGGTCTCTGGAACAGTTCCTCCACCTGGCTGGGGGGTGTGGTGCCGGGGCCGGGCCACAGCGCCGTGATTCAGGGGAGCGATTCGGTGTACGTTTCATCCGCCGCATCATGCAGCACCCTGAACGTCACCCCCGGGGGACGGCTTGCCGCCGCCGCGGCCCTGAGCGTGGCGGGGGCTTTTGACCTGGATGCCGGGGCCTTCTTCTATTACAGCTCCTCGCCCTCGCTGACCCTGCCCGGCGGCACCGCAACCCTGCACCCGGCCAGCACGGTGGTGTTCAACACCGCCAGCACCAGCTCGGGCACCATCACGGGGGGGAGCTACGGGAACCTGATCATTGCGCGGGACGGGAACCTGACGCCCGATGCGCCCCTCACCGTGGAAGGGAATCTCACGCTCAACAACAGCTCGGGAACCAAGGTCTTCCGGGGGACATCCTCCTCCACCAGCCGGGTCAACACCGTGCGGGGGAACGTGACGATCAACGGAGGGACCCTCTCCTCGATGGACAACGGGGGCGGAGGGGCCTCGGGGGTGTGGAACATCGAGGGGGACGTGCTGGTGACGGGGACCACCAACTCCCGGCTGAGCTGCTTCACAACCGGGGGTGCGCCGGGCTCCAGCGGGGTATTCAACATCGGGGGAAGCCTCACCATCGCGGGGGGCCGGCTTGCGTACGCCTCCAACAACAGCACATCGGGAACCGGGATCGTGAACCTGGGCGGGAACCTCTCCGTGGCACCGGGAAGCAGCATCACCGACAACGGATCCGCGGGACCCTTCGCCTTCAACTTTGCGGGGACGACGCTCCAGACCGTGGCTCTGGGAATGAACTTCTCCATGGCCACAAACATGTACGATACGGTGCGCGCGGGCTCATCGGCGGTCTTTGAGAACGGCCCCTTCACCTGGGGATCCACGGGCGGCGCGCTGAGCGCCTTCGTGGTGGAAGGGTCCTTAGAGCTGAAGGACTCCTCCGCCCTCACGGGGCCCGGCTCCTTCCTGCTGGCACCGGGTGCCATGCTGAAGGTGGGCGCTCCCGCGGGGGTCACCGCCTCCGGCGCATCGGGGAACATCCGGGTGGGCGGAACCCGGTCGTACAGCACGGAAGCCCGCTACGGGTACACCGGCTCCGTGCCGCAGGCGACCGGAGACGGTCTGCCGCCCGAGGCGGCGGACATGCTGGTGGCAAACCCCCAGGGAGTGACGCTGACCTCCCCCGTGACGGTGAACGGGACCCTGACCCTGTTCACGGGGGACCTGGACCTGAACGGGAACACGGTGACCCTGGGCCCGGCGGGGCTTCTGAATGAGACCGCCGGGAATACCGTCACCGGTTCGAGCGGGGTCATCACCGCCACGCGGACCCTCACGGCTCCTTCGGCGGGAACCGACATCGCCGGCCTTGGGATCCGGATCGGATCGGCGGGGAACCCCGGCATCACCGTGATCAGCCGGGGACACGCGGTGCATCCCGGCGCCGGAGGGGGAAGCGTGAGCAGGTTCTTCGATCTGGCGCCCGCCAACAACACCGGTCTGGATGCAACCCTCGTCTTCTCCTATGACGAGTCGGAGCTGAACGGCATTCCCGAAGGAGCCCTTGCTCTCTTCCGCTCCACCGACGGGGGGAGCTCCTGGGAGCAGAGAGGGGGAAGTCCGGATCCGGGCGCCAACCGCCTGACGCTCACGGGGGTGGACGAGCTCTCGCGGTGGACGGCAGGAGAGGGCCCGCCCGCGGCGGTCCTCTTTGTGACTCCGCCGGCGCTGGATTTCGGAGCGGTGGGGGCGGGGGGCTCCCGCACCGACTCCGTGCATCTTGTGAGCGTGGGGCTCCTGACCCTGCAGGTGGACTCCATCCGGGCGGCGGGATCCGGGTTCTCGGCCCAGGCCGCGGTTCCCGACTCCCTCCCCACGGGGGATTCCCTGTCGGTGCGGGTGACCTTCAGCCCTCCGGGAACCGGCGCATACAGCGGCGCCTTGATCATCTTCACGAACGCCGCCGGAAGCCCCGATACGGTGATCCTGACGGGCACGGGGGGAAGCTCCACCGTGACGCTTCCCGTCCCGCTGGAGGCGGGCTGGCAGATGATCTCGAATCCCGTCCTGACGGCGTCCGACTCCGTGGCGCAGCTCTTCCCCATGGCGAACCCCGTATACGCGTTCTCGTTCCATCCCCTCTCGGGGTATGAGCGGGAGTTCGTGATGGAAAACGGCACGGGATACTGGGGGAAGTTCCCTTCGGACACCGCGGCAAGTCTCACCGGAACGTACATCGGGATGGATTCCACAGGGGTGGCTGCGGGATGGAATCTCATCGGATCGGTTTCGGCGGGGGTGGATACGGGGGATGTGGCGTCGGTTCCTCCCGGCATCCGGACGGGGGCCTTCTACGGATTCGACGGCACCTATCAGGCGGTATCCCTTCTGGAGCCGGGCCGGGCGTACTGGGTGAAGACATCGGCTCCCGGAACCCTGATCCTCTCACCCTCCCGGAAGGAGGGCGCGGGCCGGGCCCTGCACGGCCGGATGCCGGCCAAGGGGAGGGGGGAATGAAGGGCGTCCTGACCGCCCTGCTGATCGGCGGCACCCTCACCGGTGCCGTCCCGAGCGCGCCCGCGGGGGCGCAGATCCATGTCTCCCCCGCGGGGAGCGACTCGGGTGACGGAAGCATCACAAGCCCCTACCGGACCATCCAGAAGGGGCTCAGCGCCGCGCAGCCGGGCATGACGGTGTACCTCCGGGGAGGGACATACGTCAACTCCCTCACCATCACATTCCCCCGGAGCGGGCTGGTGGATCAGCCCATCCGGCTCTGGGCCTATCCGGGGGAAACCCCCGTGCTGGACTTCTCGCCGCAGCCCCCCTCGTCCAGCATGCGGGGCGTGTCGCTCGGCAAGAACTTCTGGCATCTGAAGGGACTGCACGTGGGGCATGCCGGCGACAACGGCATCTACATCAGCGGCAGCTACAACACGGTGGAGCAGTGCGTGCTGTTCGAGAACGAGGACACGGGGCTTCAGATCAGCGGCGGGGGAAGCTACAACCTGGTGCTGAACTGCGACTCCCGGGGGAACTACGATTCCGCCTCCCACGGGGAAAACGCAGACGGGTTCGCCCCGAAGCTGGAGATCGGTCCCGGGAACGTGTTCCGGGGGTGCCGCGCCTACGACAACGCGGACGACGGATGGGACATGTTCGAAAGCAACCAGCAGGTGGTGATGGACAGCTGCTGGGCCTTCCGGAACGGGTTCAACATCTGGGGGGACCCTTCGTTTCAGGGAGACGGGAACGGATTCAAGCTGGGCGGGAACTTCGTTGCGGCACCGCACCTCGTTCTGCACTGCCTCGCCTTTGACAACCGGGACAAGGGATTCGACCAGAACAACAACACCGCAGGCCAGACGCTCTACAACTGCACCGGCTGGCGGAACGGAAGGAACTTCGTGCTGGCCGCCGCCCCCGCCACGGGGCAGCACGTCCTGAAGAACAACCTCTCCTACGGGGCCGCGGTGCAGATCCATGCGGGCTCCCTCCAGCAGACCAACAGCTGGCAGGGTTTCACCGTGACGGCGGCCGATTTCGAAGCCCTGGATACATCCGCGGCGCGCATCCCGAGGGATCCCGACGGGAGCATACCCCGCATCGGGCTCCTCCGGCTGGCGCCCGGAAGCTCCCTCATCGACGCGGGGGTGGAGGTGGGATTCCCGTTCAGGGGCCCCGCGCCCGACATCGGGGCGTACGAGTATGACGGGCCCGACGGGGTGGCGGGCCGTGGGAACGCGCCCGCAGGGTTTGGACTTCTCGGGAACTACCCCAATCCCTTCAACCCCGCGACCGCCATTGTTTATGAGCTCTCCCGACGGAGCCGCGTGGAGCTGGCCGTTGTGGACATCCTGGGCCGGACGGTGGCGGTCATCTCAGCCGGCGAGCAGGCCTCGGGGGTTCACCGCGTGGTGTGGAGCGCCGCGGGGATGGCGGCGGGCGTCTACACCGCTCGCCTTGCGGCCGTCCCGCCGGAGGGCGGGCGGGCGGCCGTGCAGGTCCTCAGGATGGTCCTGGTGAAGTAGGCGGCCTGATGGCAATCCGTACGGGAACCACACACGCGCTCCGCGGCCTTTCGACTGCGGTGCTGCTCGCGCTCTGTCTCTCTCCGGGGGAGGCGGCATGGTATGTGGCCACGGACGGGAGCGATGCCAACCCCGGCTCCTTCGAGCTTCCCTTTGCCACGATCCCGAGGGCGGTGTCCGCATCCGTCCCGGGGGATACCATCCTCGTGCGGGGGGGCGTGTACAACCTGAGCACCACCATCAGCCTCTCCGTGAGCGGGACGGCCTCTCTCCGGCGATTCCTGCTGGCATTCCCGGGAGAGCGACCCGTGCTGGATTTCTCCGCCATGCCCGTGGGGAGCAGCAACAGGGGGATCAACTTAGGGGGGAGCTACTGGCACCTGAAGGGGCTGGATGTCCGCAGGGCGGGAGACAACGGCATGCGGATCACCGGCTCCCACAACGTGGTGGAGTTCTGTGCGTTCATCGAGAACAGCGACTCGGGCCTCCAGCTTGACAACGGCGCCTCCAACAACCAGGTGATCAACTGCGACTCGTACTACAACGCCGATCCCGGGCAGGGGAACGCCGACGGGTTCGCACCCAAGCTCACGGTGGGATCGGGGAACCGGCTCTCGGGGTGCCGGGCATGGCAGAACTCGGACGACGGCTATGACGGGTATCTCCGGGGGGCGGACGATGTGAGCACCGTGCTGGAGAACTGCTGGGTGTTCATGAACGGATACCTCAAGAACGGGACTCCCAGCACGGGAAACGGGAACGGATTCAAGCTGGGGGGAAGCGACGACCGGACCCTGATGCACAACGTGGTTCTCCGGAACTGCCTGGCCTTCGACAACAGGGTGAAGGGCTTCGACCAGAACAACAACAAGGGGTCCATGACGCTGTACCACTCGACGGGGTACCGGAACGGCACCAACTACAGCTTTCCGCAGGCCCTGAACACGGGGAAGACGCTCACCTTGAAGAACTGCGCCGTGCTGGGGGCTGCGGGCACCATCGGGGCGTTTGCCGTGCAGCAGACCAACTCCTGGATGCCCCCTTTTGCGGTGACGCCGGATGATTTCTCGGGTCTGGACACGGCGGGGCTCCGCGGCCCGCGGGGGCCCGACGGAAGCCTGCCCGTCCTGGCCTTCCTCCGGCTGGCGGGGGGAAGCGACCTGATCGACGGGGGGACGGACCTGGGATATCCCTACAGCGGAGCGGCGCCGGATCTCGGGGCATTCGAATACGAAGGGCCCCTCGCCTCCTTCACCCCCTCCATCCTCTCCTTCGGCCCCACCTACACGGGGCTCACCAGAACCGACACCGTGCGGGTTGCCAATACGGGTCCGGAACTGCTGGTGCTGGACTCGGCGCTCGTACGGGGGGCGGAGTTCCACATAACCCCCGGGGGACCATGCACCATCGGGCCGGGATCGTCGCAGGCCTTTGCCGTCTCCTTCACCCCCGCAGATACGGGCGCCCGGCAGGGAACCACCCTCTTCTTCAGCAATGCCTACACATCGCCCGATACGGTGCCCCTTTCGGGGACGGGACTTCCCTGGGTCACGACCGGCCTCTACGGGGTGCGGGAGTTCTGGAACCTCCTCTCCCTCCCGCTGGATGTGGAGGACCCCAGGCCCGGGTCGGTCTTCCCGGGGGCGGCAGGCGGAGCCTTCCTGTTCGACCCTCAGGGGGGGTATGCGGAGGCGGAGACCCTGCGGAGCGGGAGGGGGTACTGGCTCAAGTTCCCGTCGGCACAGGAGGTCTCCATCACAGGCGGGGTTCGGAGGGCGGATACCGTGGATCTCTCCTCCGACTGGAACTGTGTGGGGGGGATTTCGGAGCCCGTGGCGGTTTCTGCCGTGGGGGAGGATCCTCCCGGAATTCTGCTCACCCCCTTCTATCTGTATGATGGAGCGGGGTATGCGGCGGCGGATACGCTCCGTCCGGCCGCGGGGTACTGGGTGAAGGCGGGAGGTTCGGGACGCGTGTTCCTTCAGGCGCTCCCGGCGGGACCGGGGGCGCGGACCCATCCCGGAGAGAAGGAAAGCAGGCGACACCGCGATGACGAAAGGAGCGAACGATGATGGGCATACGCGCAGGGGGCCTGGGTCTGATCCTGGTCCTTGTGACAGGATGCGCCCCCTCCGGGGCCTCCGCCGGAGCATCCGCCGATCCGTGGGAGGAGATGGAACGCATCCTCGCGCGGATTTCGCCCCCCGAGTTTCCCGCCGCGGAATTTCCGGTGACGGAATACGGAGCCCGGGGAGACGGATCCACCGACTGTACGGATGCCTTCCGGAAAGCGATCGAAGCGTGCGCGGCGGGAGGGGGAGGGCGGGTGAGCGTTCCCCGAGGAGTGTTTCTCACGGGACCCGTGCGGCTTCTCGGGAACGTGAACCTCCACCTGGACAGCGGCGCGGTCATGAAGTTCCATACGGATCCCGCACGGTACCTTCCCCCCGTGTTTACCCGCTGGGAGGGGGTGGAGTGCATGAACTACTCCCCTCTTCTCTATGCCTTCGAGCAGGAGAACATTGCGGTGACGGGCAGCGGGACCCTGGACGGTCAGGCGGACACGCTCCACTGGTGGCCCTGGAAGGGGAGCAGGGAGGGGGGGTGGCGGGAGGGGATGCCCACCCAGAAGGAGGGACGGGCCCGGCTCTTCCGCATGGGAGAAGAGGGAATCCCCGTGGCCGGGAGGATCATGGGGGAGGGGGCCTATCTGCGCCCCAGCTTCCTTCAGCCCTACAGATGCCGGAACATCCTGATCGAGGGGGTGCGGATTGTGAACTCCCCGATGTGGGAGATCCATCCCGTGCTCTGCGAGAACGTGACTGTCCGCAACGTGCACATCCGGACCCACGGCCCCAACAACGACGGCTGCAACCCCGAATCCAGCCGGGATGTGCTCATCCGGGATTGCTTCTTCGACACGGGGGATGACTGCATTGCCATCAAGTCGGGGCGGAACAACGACGGGCGCCGCCTGGGGATCCCCAGCGAGAACATCGTGATTCAGAGGTGCACATTCCGGGACGGTCACGGAGGCGTGACAATCGGAAGCGAGGTCTCGGGGGGAACGCGCAACGTGTTTGCGGAGGACTGCTCCATGGAGAGCCCCGTACTGTACAGCGCTCTCCGGATCAAGTCGAACGCCGTGCGGGGCGGCACGGTGGAGAACGTGCACCTGCGCCGGATCTCCGTGGGCCTGGTGGACCGGGCCGTGGTGGACATCGATCTCTTCTACGAAGAAGGGAAGAACGGGAATCATCTCCCCGTCATCCGGAACATCAGCATCGAGGGAATGACCGTGCGGAGATGCAAGACCGCCCTGAACCTGGTGGGATACGAGGAGGCCCCCCTGCGGGACATCCGGCTCACGGATTGCGACTTCCGGGAAGTGACCGGGAGCTGGGCCATACGCCATGTGGAAGGACTCCGTCTCGTACGCACCACCGTGAACGGCAGGGAACTCATTCCGTAGGAGACGGCGATGCGCAACCACGCGGTGCGGGCGACGGCGGTTCTTCTGATCTTCCTCGGGGGCTTCGAAACCCCCTCTCCCACACTCCACATGATCGGGGATTCCACGATGGCGGACAAACCCGTGGAGAACAACCCCGAACGGGGGTGGGGCCAGATGTTCCCCCTGTTCTTCGACGGCGGCGTGACCATCGCCAACCATGCCCGGAACGGGAGGAGCACCCGCTCGTTCATCGCCGAGGGGGGGTGGCAGGCGGTGCTGGATGCCCTGAAGCAGGGGGACTACGTGATCATCCAGTTCGGCCACAACGACCAGAGCTGCGAGAAGACGGACCGCTATACCCCTCCCGAGGACTTCCGGGCAAACCTGCTCCGGTTCGTGGAGGAGGCCCGGGCGAAGGGCGCCTCGCCGCTTCTCTGCACTCCCATTGTGCGGCGGAGGTTCGATGCAGAGGGGAGGTTCGAGGAGTCGCACGGGAGCTACCCGGGGATCGTGCGGGACCTTGCGGCTGCGGCGGGGGTTCCCCTCCTGGACATGCACCGGCTGAGCCGATCCCTCCTGGAGGAGCTGGGAAGCGGGGCCTCCAAGCGGCTTTACCTCTGGATGGAGCCGGGGGCATACGCGCAGTATCCGGAAGGGAAACAGGACAACACGCACTTCTCGGAGGAGGGGGCCCGGCGGATGGCCGCCCTGGCGGCGGGTGAGCTCCGCCGGCTGGGACATCCCCTTGCCGCCCTCCTGAAATCCGACGGACCCGGGAATCCTCCCCCGGCGGCATCCGCGGAGGACCCACGGCTGGCCGCGGAGGTGCGGAGCCACACCGCACGCGCCCCCTTTCCCATGGATCCCATACCCGTGCCCGCCTTTCCCTCCCGGCGGGTGCTCATTACGGAACACGGGGCCGTGGGAGACGGGCGCACGCTCAACACAGAGGCCTTCCGGCGGGCCATCGGGGCCTGCGCCGCGGCGGGGGGGGGCACGGTCGTGGTTCCCCCGGGGTGCTGGCTCACGGGCCCGATACGGCTGGAAAGCAACATCCATCTCCGCCTGGAGCGGGGATCTCTGGTGCAGTTCAGCGGGCGTCTTGAGGACTTCCCCGTGATCGAGAGGTTCGACCGGAAGTCCAGAAGATACGTCATGACACCCCCCGTCTACGCCGTGCGGGCAAAGAACATCGCCATCACGGGGGAGGGGATCATGGACGGGGCGGGGGAGCGGTGGCGCTATGTGAAGAGGGAGAAGCAGACGGCGCGGGAGTGGAAGGAACTCACATCCTCGGGAGGCGTGCTCACACCCGACGGGTCCCAATGGTGGCCCTCCCGGGAGGCGATGGAGGGGGAGGAGTATCTCGCGCGGCTGGAGTCTTCGGGGAAGACCCTCACGGCGGAGGACTTCGGGGCGACACGCGAGTATCTGCGCCCCGACATGGTGCGCCTCGCCGGGTGCGAAGGAGTCCTCCTGGACGGGCCCACATTCCGGAACTCCCCCAAGTTCCACGTCCACCTGGTGGAGTCGGAGAACATCATCGTCCGGAACGTGACCATCCAGGCCCCCTGGCATGCCCAGAACGGGGACGGGCTGGATCTGAGCTCGTGCCGGAACGTGCTCATCTACAACTCCTCCCTGGACGTGGGGGACGACGCCATCTGCGTGAAGCCCTCCTCCCTCGCGGCCTGGCAGCAGCCCGGCCCGTCGTGCCGGAACATTGTGGTGGCGGATTGCGCCGTGTACCACGGACACGGGGGGTTCGTGATCGGGAGCGAGTCCCATGGCGGGGCCGAGAACATCTTCGTCTCCAACTGCGTCTTTGCGGGCACCGATGTGGGGATCCGCTTCAAGTCGTCGCGGGAGAGGGGAGGACTGGTGGAGCGGGTGTTCCTGGAAGGGATACGGATGCGGGGCATCCGGAACGAGGCGATTCTCATGGAGATGTATTACGGGGGGGAGAGTCCCGAGGAGGAGGCCGCGCGAAACCGGGCGGACGGGGGTGCACAGACCGTGACGGAGCGGACCCCCCGTTTCCGGGACATCCACCTGTCGGACATCGTCTGTGCGGGGGCGGCGCGGGCCATCCTGCTGAACGGTCTTCCCGAGATGCCCCTCAGGGACATCACCATACGGGATGCTTCCATCACGGCCCTGCGCGGCGCCCTCTGCCTGGACGTGGATACGCTGACCCTCCGGAACGTGCGGATCTCCTCCGGGCAGGGTCCCCTGGTGGATCTGCACGATGCGCGGGAGGTGCGCCTCTCGGGGCTGGAGTTCCCACAGGGGACCGATCCGGTGGTGGCCCTCGGAGGGAGGAAGACAGCGGGGGTGGAGGTGGAGGCCGCGAAGCGGGTTCGCGCGGGGGAGCGGATTGCGCGGACGGAGGAGGTGCCTCCCGGCGCGGTCCGCATTGTGGAGAGGGAGCCGTGACCCCCCGCAGGATCTGCGTTCTCCTTGCCCCGGTTCTCCTCGTTACCGCCTGGGGGCGGGCCCAGGATCCGGCGAGGGCACGCTGGCCGCTCACCGACCCGGCGGCGGGAGGCACCGGAGGAGCCGTCCTCACGGAGGGGCGCATCGCCGCATCCCCGGAGCTTCTCCGGACCACCGAGATCAACCAGTACACCGGCTACAACGCGAGCCAGCGCGTGCGGATGGCGGGGACGAACAACACCTGGCCTCCCCTCCAGACCGCTCCCATCGACTCCGTCCACATAGAGTTCTCCGTGCGGGCGCCGTCGGGGTTCACCCTGCGGGTGGACTCCCTCTCCCTGAGGATCGGGGCGCACAGTACCACGCACATGAAGGCGCACATCGCCTACAGCACCGATTCGGGCTTCGCATCCCCCGTGGCGGTTCCCTATGTCACCGGCAATCCCGAGAACTGCCTGAACCCCCAGACGTCGCCCCATACCCCCGTGGGGGCGGCTCCCGGGGTGACCCTCGGGGAGGGGGAACGGCTTCTCGTCCGGGTGTATCCCTGGCTTCACAACCAGAGCACAGGGCTGACCGGAAAGTACGTCTGTGTGCAGGAGGTTGTCATTGCCGGGGCGGCCTTCCCCATCCCCGCGGCTGCGTCCGCCACCTGGCCCCTGACATCCAGCCAGAGCGCGCTCGTGACGGGGCTCCTGGAGGCGGGGGATCAGGTGCTCATGGGCCTGACGCATGATTCCTACGGGTATCATGGTGCGGGAGGGGGGCCTCCCAACTGCGACCGGATCACCCCTCCCGACGGGACCTGGCCGGCCGAACCCCTGCCGAATCCCGCCCGGTATGTCCAGTACGGCGTGCGAACCCCCGGGGGGGTGACGCTTGCGGTCTCCTCGGTCTCCTGTCTGCTCGGGGCCCGGAATGCCGCGGGACTCCGGGCCGAAATCCGGGCCTCCAGGGACTCCGCATTCGGTGTGTCGTCCCTCCTCACGGCCGATGCGCCGCTGGATACGGCGGAGCTGGCGTTGAGGAGCTTTGCTCTCACCGACACGATTTCCCCGGGGAGCGGCTTCTATCTGCGCGTTCTCCCCCACGGCACCGTGCCCGCCGGACCGGGGAGCTTTTTCTGCGCCGCCCAGGTCACGGTGGCGGGGACCACGACGGGAAGCGCCGTGGTGAGGCCCGGGGTGACGACGGTGCAGCCGGGGGATATCTCCACAACTTCTGCCTCGGGAGGGGGGAATGTGTCTTCCGACGGCGGCTCGGCCGTGACGGAGCGGGGCGTGTGCTGGAGCGACGCCGGGGTTCCCACCGTCCAGGATCCCCGGACGAGCGACGGAACGGGGACAGGTCCGTTTGCGAGCGTGCTCTCTCCTCTCAATCCCGGCACCCTTTACCATGTCCGGGCCTATGCCACGAACGCAGCGGGAACCGCATACGGGGAGGATCGCCTGTTTGCCACACTCGCCGCCCTCGTCCCCCCGACGGTGGTGACGGGGTCCGTCACGGGCATCATGGCCACCACCGCCCAGGGGACCGGAGCGGTCACCGCCTGGGGAGGAGACACGGTGACCGAGCGGGGTTTGTGCTGGAACACCACGGGGGGCCCCACGACGGGGGACCGGAAGATCGCGAGCGGGGGCGGGACGGGGTCCTTCACCGCAATGCTCTCGGGCCTCCTTCCCGGGACGCCCTACCATGTGCGGGCATATGCCGTCAACAGCATCGGGACCGGGTACGGGAACGAGACTTCCTTCACCACGCAGATCCAGGCGCCTTCCGTGACCAGGGTGGTTGCACAGGACTCCAGCGGGGACTACACGACGGTGCAGGCCGCCTTCAACGACGTGCCGCCGAACTACACGGGCACCTATACCATACTCGTCAGGCGCGGAGTGTACTACGAGAAGCTGCTGCTGGGAGCGAACCGGGTGAACGTGGTGCTCCTGGGAGAGCACCGGGACAGCACGATCCTCACCTACGACGACTACTCGGGAAGGGTGAGGGACAGCATCGTGATCGGCACCTCCACTTCCTACAGCGTGGCCATTGACGCAAGCGACTTCACGGCCCGCAACCTGACCATCCGGAACACGGCCACCACGGCTCAGGCCGTGGCGCTCCGGACCAACGGGGACCGGCAGGCGTACTACGACTGCAACATCCTGGGATACCAGGACACGTACTACGCCTGGGGGGGGAGCGGGACGGGGCGCATCTACAACAGGAACTGCCGCATCAGGGGCTCCGTGGACTTTATCTTCGGAAGAAACATCGTGCTGTTCGACAGCTGCACGGTGCATGTGAACAGAAACGGGGGGACCCTTACGGCTGCAAGCACCGAGCCGGGAGCGCGCTACGGGCTGGTGTTCCGGGACTGCGTTCTGGAGGCCGATTCCATCGGCTTCGACGGCAACCCCATCACCTCCTTCTACCTGGGAAGGCCGTGGCAGGCCGCCCCCCGCACGGTGTTTCTCCGCTGCCGTGAGCCGGCGGTCCTGCATCCGGCGGGGTGGCTGGCCTGGAATGTCGCCCCTGCGCTGTACGGGGAGCATGCCTGCACGGGACCGGGCTACAGGCCCGCGCAGCGCGTCCCGTGGTCGGTGCAGTTAGGAGACTCCGCGGCCGCCCTCCACACGCCGGAGGACATCTTCGGGAGGAACGCCGTAAGCCCTCCGTTCCCGGGGGACTGGGTGCCGCCCGATCCTCCGCCCGTGACGGGGATGCCAGAGGCCCCGGAAGACCTTCCGCCCCGTGAGTACGGTCTGAACCAGAACTACCCCAACCCTTTCAACGGGGTCTCCCTTCTGGAATTCCGGCTGGCCGAAAGGGACCATGTGCGGCTGAGCGTGTTTGACGTGCTCGGACGGGAAGTGGCGCGCCTGACCGACGCGGTGCTGGAGCCGGGCCTCCACCGCCTCCGTTTCGACGGATCGGGTCTGTCGAGCGGCACGTATTTCTCCCGCCTGCGGGCGGGAGGCACCGTGCGGACGCGAAAGATGATGCTTCTGAAATGATCCTGCGCCTTCTTCCGGTGCTGCTCCTGCTCCCGGTCGGGGGCGTTATCTCCGCACCGGATCCCGCACACGAACTCAGCGTGGATGCGGAGGGGAGGGGCGACTTCCGCTCCATCCAGGAGGCGCTGGATGCGCCTGCGGCGCAGGGGAAGGGGCCTCTTGTGGTGCGCATCGGGGCGGGTCTCTACCGGGAGCAGGTGTTCATCCGGCGGAGCCGTGTGACCCTGGTGGGGGAGGACCGGGACCGGACCCGCATCGTGTATCCGGTGCTCCGGGAGGAGTGGAACGCCGCGCACGGGGGATCCGACCGGGGCGCGGGCGTGGTGAACATCGACACCCTCACACGCGACATCGTGCTGGCGCACCTGACGGTTGTGAACAACCACGGGACGCTCTACGGAACGCACAAGAAGCACCAGTTCGCCGTCCGGGGGGCGGGGACGCGGATCATGATTCTGGACTGTACCATCCGGTCGGACGGAGGGGATGCCCTCAGTCTCTGGAACAGGGATGACGGGATGTACTATCATGCGGACTGCTCCTTCGAGGGATGGGTGGACTACGTCTGCCCCCGCGGCTGGTGCTACATCACCCGCTCCTCGTTCTTCGGGCACAATCTGCCCAGCGCCAGCATCTGGCACGACGGGAGCGGAGATCCCAGGCAGAAGTTCGTGATCACCGATTCCTTCTTTGACGGAGTGGCGGGTTTTCCCCTGGGGCGGAACCATCTGGACGGGCAGATCTACCTTGTGCGGTGCCGGTTCTCGGCCAACATGGCCGACCGTCCCTTCTACCGCCCTCCTTCCAGCCCGCGGCCGTGGCAGTGGGGAGCCCGGCACTACTTTCACGACTGCCACAGGGAGGGAGGAGACTACGCATGGTTCGGGGACAATCTGGAAGAGGCGGAAGGGTCACCGCGGGGCGCGGACATCACCCCCCGGTGGACCTTCGACGGGCGCTGGGATCCCGAAAAGGAGGCACAGGCGTGGGCGCGATGAGAGCGTGGCATGTCCGGCTCTGCGCCCTTGCCTGGGGTCTTTCCGCCGGGACGACGGCGGGGGAGATGCAGATCTCCGTCATGAACCCTTCGGACGTGAGCCGCCCGTCGGAGCCCGTCACGGCGGGGAGGGATGTCCTTCCGGCCGGGGTGCAGCTTCCCGTCGGGTGGGGACGGGCCGTCTGCGGGGCCGAGACGCTCCTCTATCAGGCGGATGATCTGGACCTGGACGGGACGGCGGACGAGGTGGCGCTCACGGCGGACTTCGAGGCGGGCGAGACGCGCATTTTCCGCCTGATGCCGGGGGGAGGGCTCCCGGGCATACAGGAACGGGCCACGGACGCCCAGAACTGGAAGCGGGTGCGCGGCGTGCCTGCATCCGTGGATGACGACGACCAGACGGGAAGCGCCCGGGACAGGAGGGCGTACCGCTTCGACGGGGTGGGATGGGAGTCCTCCCTCATCGGGTACCGGCTGTATCTGGACGGGCGGAATGCGGTGGATGTGCAGGGGAAGCGGCAGCCGGGCCTCTACTGGAAGTGGATCGGGGCGACGGAGACGGACTACCAGGAGGATGCCCCCTGGGGAATGGACGTGCTGCACGTGGGCTCCGCCCTGGGCCTGGGGGGCATCGGGATGTGGGAGGGAGACAGCGTGCTGAAACCCCTCGTTCTGGAAAGGCAGAGATGCCGGATTATCGCGCGGGGTCCGGTGCGCGCCGTTGTGCGGGTGGACTATGCGGGGTGGGAGGCGGGGAGTGGAAGGAGGGCGGATATCGCATCCGTCTTTGCGATCCATGCCGGAGACCGGGTGTCGGAGCACCGGATTCTCGGGGGGAGGGGATCGGGTGGGTGCGCGCTGGTTGCGGGAATGGTGCGGCACGATTCGGGGAGAGCGGTGTGGGATCCGGCGCGGGGCCTCCTCACCACATCGGGCCGTCAGTCCCGCGCAGGAGACAGCCTGGTGCTGGCTCTGGCATTCCATCCCGGAGACGTGGCAGGGCGGTCGCGGGATGCGCACAACGAGCTGGTGATCCTCCGGCGGGTGGAAGGGGGGGAAACCGTGCGCTTTCTTCTGGGCGCGCTGTGGGCGGGGGAGCGGCCGGATGCGGAGACCGGACGGGCCGCCGCGCAGATGACGGAACGGATGGTCCGCCGGATGCAGGAGCCCCTGCGCGTACGGGTGGAGAAATGAGGAAACCGTTTGATTCATCGGAGGCATTATGAAGACGCCGTTCATCCATGAAGATTTCCTGCTGGACACCGCCTGGGCGAAGGACCTGTTCCACGGCTTCGCGCGGGACCTTCCCATCTTCGACTACCACTGCCATGTACCCCCGGCCGAGATCGCCGAGAACCGCCGCTTCCCGAACCTCACGCAGATCTGGCTCAACGGGGACCACTACAAGTGGCGCGCCATGCGCACGTGCGGGGTGGAAGAGCGGTTCATCACGGGCGGGGCCTCGGACTGGGAGAAGTTCCAGAAGTGGGCGGAGACCGTGCCGCGCACGCTCCGGAATCCCCTCTACCACTGGACGCACATGGAGCTGCGGCGTCCGTTCGGGATCACCGATCGCCTGCTGGATCCCTCCACCGCCCGGGGCATCTGGGCGGAGTGCAATGCCAAGCTGGCCACCCCGGAGTTCTCGGTGCGGGGCATCCAGGTGCAGATGAAGGTGGAAACGGTCTGCACCACGGACGATCCCGTGGACTCCCTGGAGTACCACAAGCTCCTGGCGGCGGACGCCTCATTCCCGGTGGCGGTCTATCCCGCCTTCCGGCCCGATCGGGCGATGGCCGTGGAGGACCCGGCAGCGTTTGCGCAGTACGTGGAGAAGCTGGCCGCCGCCGCCGACATGGAGATCGGGGCTTTTCCCCGCTTCCTGGAGGCCCTGGCGAAGCGGCATGCGTTCTTCCACCGGATGGGCTGCCGGCTTTCGGACCACGGCCTGGAGACGATCTATGCGGCCGACTACACGGAGGCGGACCTCTCCCAGGCATTCGAGGTGCTGATGCGCAGGGAGCCGCTCAACCCGGACCAGGCGCTCAAGTTCAAGTCTGCAATGCTCTACGAGCTGGCCCGGCTGGATGCCGCCTCCGGATGGGTGCAGCAGTTCCACCTGGGGGCCCTCCGGAACAACAACACGCGGATGCTCCGCGCCCTGGGACCCGATACGGGGTATGATTCCATCGGGGATTTCGAGCTGGCCCGCCCCCTGGCCCGGTTCCTGAACCGACTGGACACGGACGACAGGCTGGCCAAGACGATTCTCTACAACCTGAACCCCCGGGACAACGAGCTGTTTGCCACCATGATCGGGAACTTCCAGGACGGCTCGATCGCCGGGAAGCTGCAGTACGGATCCGCGTGGTGGTTCCTGGATCAACTGGACGGGATGACGCGGCAGTTGGAAGCCCTTTCCACGATGGGCCTGCTGAGCCAGTTCGTGGGGATGGTGACCGACTCGCGGAGCTTCCTCTCCTACCCCCGGCACGAGTACTTCCGGCGGCATCTCTGCAGCATTCTGGGGCGGGATGTGGAGCGGGGTCTGATTCCGCCCGAGCGGGACCTGCTGGGGGGAATGGTGCGGGACATCTGCTATTTCAACGCGAAGCGGTTCCTGGACTTTCCCCCCCTCCGGAAGAAGGAAACCGCCGCATGAAGGAGCTTTTTGATCTGACGGGGCTGGCTGCGGTCGTGACCGGCGCCTCCACCGGGCTGGGGAGGGCGATGGCGCTGGGTCTTGCGGGCGCAGGAGCGGACCTTCTTCTCGTGGACCACGTGCCGAGCGACGGGACGGCACAGGAGGCGAAGGCCCTGGGGCGGAAGGCCCGTTCTCTGGTGATGGATCTGAGCCGGTCGGATGCGCCGGCACAGGTGGCGGAGGAAGCGCTGGCCGCCTGCGGGGGCCTCGACATCCTGGTGAACAATGCCGGCATCATCCGCCGCACTCCCGCGCTGGAATTCACGGAGAAGGACTGGGATGAGGTCATGGTCCTGAACGCCCGGGCCGTCTTCTTTCTGAGCCAGGCCGCGGCCCGCATCATGATGCGAGGCGGGCGCGGGAAGATCATCAATATCTCCTCTCTCCTGGCGTTTCAGGGGGGGATCCTGGTTCCCTCCTACGCGGCCAGCAAGGGCGCCGTGGCGCAGATGACAAAGGCGATGGCCAACGAGTGGGCGCAGCACGGCATCAACGTGAACGCCATCGCCCCGGGCTATATGGCTACGAACAACACGCGCGCGCTCCGTGAGGACCCGGTCCGTTCCAGAGCGATCCTGGACCGGATTCCCGCCGGCCGGTGGGGGGCTCCCGAGGACCTGCAGGGGACCGTGGTGTTTCTGGCCTCCCGGGCCTCGGACTACGTCCACGGCCACGTGCTGGTGGTGGACGGAGGATGGATGGGGAGATGACAGCCGCCCCACCGGGACACGAACGGAAGGAGCAACGCATGGACGTCAGGTTTCTGCCGCACCCCCGGGGGACCGCCCTCCTGGGGACACGCGAGATGCGGGAGGCATTCGTGTGCGAAGACCTGTTCCGCCCCGGGGAGGTCCGCATGGTGTACTGCCACGCCGACCGCGCCATCATCGGAGGGGTGGCGCCTCTGGAGGCCCCCCTTGCGCTCACGCCGTCGCCGAAGGAAACGGCGGCGGAGTACTTCCTGGAACGGCGGGAGGCGGGGATCGTGAACGTAGGGGGGGAAGGGATCGTCCGGGCCGGCGGGGCGGAGTGGAAGCTCGGCCTGCGGGACATGGTCTATCTGGGAAGGGGGACAAAGGATGTGGAGGTGGGGAGCGTCCGGGGGACGGATCCCGCCCTCTTCTACATGGTGTCGTTTCCGGCGCATGCCTCGCATCCCTGCACGGCCGCTCCCCTCGCCCGTGCCGAGTGCGCCTCCATCGGAAGCGGGGAGGGGGCCAGCAGAAGGACCATCCGGCGGTATATCCACCCGGGCGGGGTCCGGAGCTGCCAGCTCGTGATGGGCCTTACCGACCTGGAGCCGGGGTCCGTCTGGAACACCATGCCCCCCCACACGCACACCCGGCGGATGGAGGTGTATCTGTATTTCGGCCTTCCCCCGGACGGCCTGGTGGTGCACCTGATGGGGGAGCCGGGCGCGACCCGGAGTCTCATCCTGCGGAACCGGCAGGCGGTGATCTCGCCCCCCTGGTCCATCCACTGCGGGGCGGGCACAGCGAGCTATTCCTTCGTCTGGGCCATGGGAGGGGAAAACCAGGAGTTTGCGGACATGGATGCCGTCGCCACCGCGGAGCTCTTCTGAGGGGCCCGGAACAACCAGCCACACACAGAGAAAAAGGAGTGCCATGGAACTCGACACGTATTCCCTGGGAGTCGGCGACCGGTTCGGGATGGAAGGGACGGCGCAACTCCGCGCCATCCAGAAGGCGGAGAAGGAGGGCGTGAGGATCGTTCCGGTGTGGAACAAGTCCAACCGGGAACACACCATCATCGGCACGGTTCCGCCGGACACACGGAAGGCGGCGGATGCGGCCGTCCGGGCCTGCGGCTGGAAGGGGGCCTACCATGTGGACGCAGACCACATCGGATTGGGAACCGTGGACAGGTTCCTGGAGAGCTGCGACTTCTACACCATTGACGTGGCCGATTTCATCGGAAAGGAACCGCCGGCGGGATCGACGGAGACCTTCCGGAAGGCAATGGGCCGCTTCGAGGGGCGGCTCCGGATACCGGGAATGGAGCGGGAGGTGGAGGTGAACGGGGCCATTCTGGAGGGCATCGCCCGGAAGTACCTGCTGGCGGTCCGGGAGGCGGGGAAGGTCTACCGGTACATCGCCGGGAAGAAGGGGGAGGGGAACTTCATCCCCGAGGTCTCCGTGGACGAGGCGGAATCGCCGCAGACGCCCGCGGAGCTCTTCTTCATCCTGGCGGCCCTGGCCGCAGAAGGGGTCCGCCTGCAGACCATCGCCCCCAAGTTCACGGGGTCGTTCCTGAAGGGGATCGACTACGTGGGGGACATCGGGCGGTTCACCCGGGAATTCGAGGACGATCTGGCCGTGATCGCACACGCCGTCGGGGTTTTCGATCTGCCGCGCAATCTGAAGCTGAGCGTCCACTCGGGGAGCGACAAGTTCTCCCTCTACGGGATCATGCACCGCGCGGTTGCGGCGCGGGGTGCGGGACTGCACCTGAAGACCGCCGGCACCACGTGGCTGGAGGAGGTGATCGGGCTGGCGGAATCGGGAGGAGAGGGGCTTGCGTGCGCCCGGGACATCTATGCCGAGGCAATCCGGCGGTTCGACGAGCTCTGCAAGCCCTATGCAGCGGTGGTCCGGATTGACAGGGCGCAGCTTCCCGATCCGCGGGCGGTGGCTTCCTGGAATCCGCAGCAGTTCGTGAGGGCCCTCCGGCACGACCAGGCCTGCGGGGACTACAACCTGCACTTCCGGCAGATCATCCACGTGGCGTTCCGCGTGGCCGCCGAGATGGGAGACCGCTACCGGGGCCTGCTGGAACGTTCCCGCCGGTCCATCGAAGAAAACGTCACCATGAATCTCTACGACCGGCACATCCGGCCGCTCTTCCTGGGGCGCACGCCGTAGGCCGGCACCTTTCATCCACGCAGGGGATATCGCATGCAGACACATCCGCAGGGGGACGGCCCCCGCATCGGGAGATACCGCTGGAGGATCTGCGCCCTCCTGTTTGCCGCCACCACCATCAACTACATGGACAGGAGCATCTTAGGGGTGCTGGCGCCCACCCTGCAGTACAAGGTCTTCGCCTGGTCGGACCAGGACTACGCCCTTATCAACATCGCGTTCAAGGCGGCGTATGCCGTGGGAATGCTCACCATGGGGGCCATCATCGACCGCCTGGGGACCCGGATCGGCTACACCCTCTCCATCGTGATCTGGAGCGTCTTCGGAATGCTGCATGCCGCCGTGCGTCCCGCCTTCAACCTGATCGGGTTCGTGATCGCCCGCTTCGGCCTGGGGCTCGGGGAATCGGGGAACTTCCCGGCCGCCATCAAGACGGTGGCGGAGTGGTTTCCCAAGAAGGAGAGGGCATTCGCCACCGGCATCTTCAACGCCGGATCCAACGTGGGGGCCGTGCTGGCTCCCCTGGTGATACCCCTGGTGGTCTGGCCCGACGGAACCAACTGGCAGTTCGCGTTCCTCACAACGGGCCTGTTCAGCGCCCTCTGGGTTGTGCTCTGGCTGCGGATCTACCGGACACCGGAGACGCATCCGCGGCTCTCGGCGGGGGAGCTGGCCTACATCAACAGCGATTCCACGGCCGAGACGGCGGCCGAGAAACTCCCATGGAGAAGGGTGCTGCCCGTCCGGGAGACCTGGGCGTTCGCCGCGGCCAAGATGACCGATGCGGTCTGGTGGTTCTACCTCTTCTGGGGGGGAAAGTTCCTCTTCGACCGCTACGGGCTGGACATCAAGAGCATCGGGCTTCCGCTCATCGTGATCTACGTGGTGGCCGACATCGGGAGCATCGGCGGGGGATGGCTCTCCTCGGCGTTCATCAAGAAGGGCTGGGCCGTCAACCGGGCCCGCAAGACCACCCTTCTCATCTGCGCCCTCTGCATCCTCCCGGTCATGTTTGCAACCCAGGTCGGGACCCGCTTCGCGGTGGACGGGGCGTTCTTCACCCGGCTGGAGACGGCCACCTACACGGCGGAGGTGACACTGCGCGAGGCGGGCCAGACGCGCTCGGTGCGGGCGGAGCAGAAGGTTCCGGAGGAGGCCCGCGCGGCCCTGCGATCGCTTGAGGGGCAAAGCTACGCCTCGGCCCGGGAGTTCGGCTCCGCGGCGGCCGAGGTCCTTACCCCCGAAGGGGCGAAGGCCATGGAGTCGGCCCTCATGGCTTCAGCCCGGACCGATTCCCTCTACTGGATCTCGGTGCTGCTGATTGCCCTGGCCGCCGCCGGGCACCAGGCCTGGTCGGCCAATCTCTTCACGCTGGTCTCGGATGTGTTTCCCAAGAAGGCCACGGCATCGGTCACGGGGATCGGGGGCATGGTGGGGGCGGTGGCGGGGCTGCTGGCGGACTACAGCTTAGGGCGCGTGCTCACATCCAGCGGTCCGGCGGGGTATTTCTTCGCGTTTCTGGTGGCGGGATCGGCGTATCTCATCCTGCTGGGCGTGGCGCATCTTCTCATGCCGAAGATGACGCCGCTGGATGAGAACCTGAAGCGGATCCGGGAGTGAACCTCAATCACCCACACTGGAGGAAGACCGTCGTGGAGCAAGCCATGAATCTCTTTGACATCGCCGGACGGTGTATCGTGGTGACGGGAGGGACGGGTGTTCTGGGAAGGACCATGACGGGGGCGCTCCTTGCCGGAGGGGCGAGGGTGGCTCTTCTCACGCGGGACACGTCCCGGGCGGCGGTCCTGGAGCAGATGGAGCGGGGGAAGGGGGGGGATTGCGCCGCCTTCCAGGCGGATGTCCTGGACAGACGGTCGCTCGAGGCGGCGGCCGGGGCGGTGGCGGAGAGGTTCGGGCCGGCACACATCCTGATCAACGGGGCGGGCGGGAACAGCCCCCGCGCCACCACGAACCCCCAGCAGAGCTTCTTTCAGATCCCCGAGGAAGGCATCCGGCTGGTGACGGAGCTGAACCTCCTCGGGGCCATCCTTCCCTCGCAGGTCTTCGGGAAGGGGATGGCGGAACGGAAAGAGGGCATCATCGTGAACATCTCCTCCATGAACGCCTTCCGGCCCCTCACGCGCATTCCCGCCTATTCGGCCGCCAAGGCGGCGGTGAGCAACTTCACCCAGTGGCTGGCAGTGCACATGGCGCAGGAGTATTCCCCGTCCATCCGGGTCAACGCCATCGCCCCCGGGTTCTTCCTGACGGAGCAGAACCGGTTCCTTCTGACGGACAGGGAGACGGGGGCCCTGAGCGCACGCGGGAAGAAGATCATGGAACATACTCCCATGGGGAGGTTCGGCTCGCCCGAGGACCTGGTGGGAGCCCTCCTCTGGCTGATTTCCCCCGCCTCCCGGTTCGTCACCGGCATCGTGGTTCCCGTGGACGGCGGCTTTTCGGCGTACTCGGGCGTATGACCCGCCACAGGCCCCGCATTCTGGTCAACAGGCACTCCCCGGGAGCCGTGCAGGTCTTCTCCCGGCTGGGAGAGGTGACGGCTCTCGAGACGGCGGCCATCACGCGCGATGCCGTGCGGGAGGCGGACATCCTGGTGGTGCGATCGGAGACCCGGGTGGATGCGCAGCTGCTGGAGGGAAGCAGGGTGCGGTTTGTGGGAACCCTCACCATCGGAACGGACCACGTGGATAAGGGGTATCTCAGGGAGCGGGGCATCGTCTTTGCCGCCGCACCGGGGAGCAACGCCGCCTCCGTCTGCGAGTATGTGACCGCCGGGCTGCTCATCCGGGCGCGGCGCACGGGCCGTCCCCTCGGGGGGACCGCCATCGGGATCGTGGGCGTGGGAAACGTGGGGAGGAGGGTGGCGCAGGCGGCGCGCGTGCTGGGGATGCGGGTCCTTCTGAACGATCCCCCCCTGGCCAGGGCCACGGGGGATCCCGTCTATCGTCCCCTGGAGGAGCTCCTGGAGGCGGATGTCATCACGCTCCATGTCCCTCTCACACGCACGGGTCCCGACGCCACCCACCACTTCTTCGGGAGGGACCGGCTGGGGAAGATGAAACCCGGCTCCCTTCTTGTCAATACCTCCCGCGGAGGGGTGATCCCCACCCCAGATCTGCTGGAGGCGCTTGCCTCGGGAAGGCCCGGGGCGGCCATCCTGGATGTCTGGGAGGGGGAGCCGGACATCGACGCCCGCCTCCTGGAGAAGTCATTCCTGGGCACCCCTCATATCGCGGGGTACTCCCTGGACGGAAAGCTGAACGCCCTCAGGATGGTGTATGGAGAGGTATGCAGGTTCCTGGGGGTTCCGGCCTCCTGGATCCCCCCCGAAGAGGAGCAAGGGGGGGAGCTTCCCGCCATCCGGATTCCCCCCGGGATGCGGGAGGAGGAGGCGATTCTGGCGCACGTTGTCGGGAGCGCCTACAGCATAGAGCTGGATGACGGCATGCTGAAGGGCACTCTGGAGCTTGAGCGCGAGGGGCGAAGGGCGTCGTTTGTGAAGCTCCGATCGGGGTACCGGGTCCGCCGGGAATTCCCGGCGCGTGTGGTGGATCTGGAAGGGGGAGGGGAAACGGCGGGCGGGATTCTTGCGGGTCTGGGATTCAGGATTTCGGGGAGGGGAGGATGACACGGCCGTCGGGAAGGGGGTCCTTCGAGCGGCCCCTTACGGGGGAGGAGGTGGAGTCGCTCTGCGTTGAGGCGCTGGGCGGGCTCGCCCTGGCCGGCAGGAGCGTGCTGGTGCTCATTCCGGACGACACACGGCACGCCTGCACGGAGCTCTTCTTCCGGTCGGTCTGCAGGGCCCTCGCGGGGAGGGTGCGGGTTCTGGACTTCCTGATCGCCACGGGGACCCACGCGCCGATGGAGAAGGAGCGGATCTACCGGCATGTGGGCATCACCGCCGCGGAGCACGCGGGGGCCTTCCGGGGGGTGCGCTTTTTCAACCACGACCACAGGGACGCCTCTTCCCTCCGCCCCATCGGCACCATCCCGGGAGAGGAAGTGCGGGTCCTGACCGAAGGGGCGCTGGCGGATCCGGTGAACATCACCATCAACCGGATGGCCCTGGAGTACGACCATCTGGTGCTCGTGACGCCGGTGGTGCCCCACGAGGCAATGGGATTTGCGGGCGGGAACAAGTACTTCTTCCCGGGCATCGCGGGGCTGGAGCTGGTGGAGACATTCCACTGGCTGGCCGCCCTTCTCACCAATCCCCGCATCAACGGCATCAAGCACACACCCACGCGGCGGCTGATCGACCGGGCGGCGCGGTTCCTTCCCACCCCCCGCACCTGCCTGGCCTACGCGGTCAACGAACGGGACGAGCCGATGTGTCTCTTTGCGGGCGATCCCGAAACCGCCTGGTCGGCCGCGGCGGACTACTCCGCCCGCCTGCATATCAGATATCTCCCGAAGCCGCACCGAAGGGTGCTTGCGCTCACCCCGCACCTGTACGAGGACCTCTGGGTGGGGGGAAAGGCCGTGTACAAGCTGGAGCCCGTGGTGGCGGATGGGGGAGAGGTGATCGTGTACGGTCCCCAGATCCGCGTGCTCTCCTTCGTGCACGAGGAGGCGATCCGGCGGATCGGCTATCACGTCATCGGCTTTTTCACCGGGCAGCGGGAAAGGTTCCGGCGGGAGTCCCGTCTGATCATGGCCCACTCCAGCAATGTGCGCGGGATCGGCGCGTACGAGGAGGGAAGGGAGAGACCGCGGATACGGGTGACGCTGGCCACGTCCATTCCCGAAGAGGTCTGCCGGAGCGTGAACCTGGGCTACCTGGACCCCCGCTCGGCGGAGATTGCCGTGCTGCGGGCCGGGGGGGAGGAGGGAGTCCTCGTTGTGGAGAACGCGGGACAGAACCTGTACCGGCTGGAGGGAGAGCGGGACCCGGCAGGCACGGGCGCAACAGACACAGACAGGAGCTGAGCATGCAGACACTTCTGGCGATCCGCCCGCAGGGGGCGTTTGATTTCATTTCGCTGGGGGCCCTGGTGCACCGGCTGGATCCCGGCGCGATTCCCTTCCGGAAGGCCGCGGGCTGCGCGATTCACGTGAGCGGGGGCGAGTTCAACGTGGCGGCCAACCTGGCCGACTGCTTCCGCCTCCGCACGGGCGTCGTTTCGGCGATGGTGGACTACCCCATCGGGGATCTGATCGCCGAACGGGTGCGCGCCATGGGGGTGCATCCCTGGTACCGGCGGTTCCCGCACAACGGGGTGAACGGGCCCAACATGGCGGCGGTGTACAGCGACAGGGGCTTCGGCGTCCGCCCGCCGGTGGTGTTCTACAACCGCTCCGACGAGGCGGCGGCGCGGCTGCAGCCGGGGGATTTCGACTGGGGGCACATCTTCTCCGGGGGGGTCCGGTGGTTCCACAGCGGCGGCATCTTCGCCGCCCTCTCCCCCACCACGGGGGAGCTCATCGTGGAGGGGATGAAGGCGGCGCGGGAGGCGGGCGCGGTGGTGAGTTTCGACCTGAACTACCGGGCCAAGCTCTGGAACATCTGGGGCGGGGAGAAGAAAGCGGCCGAGGTCATCGGGCGCATCGTGGAACAGGCGGACGTGCTGGTGGGGAACGAGGAGGACCTGCAGAAAGGGCTGGGGATCCCCGGGCCCGAGGTGGAGTCCCGCAGTGATCTGGATCCCGGGGCGTTCGTGGGCATGATGGAGAGCGTGCACGCGCGACATCCGCAGGTGAGGGTGGTGGCCACCACCCTCCGGGAGGTGCGGTCCACCAACCGGCACGGCTGGAGCGCCGTGGCATGGGCGGGGGGGAAGATCCACCATGCCCCCGTCTGCGAACTGGAAGTGTACGACCGCGTGGGCGGGGGAGACGGGTTTGCAAGCGGTTTCTTCTACGGCTTCCTGACGGGTCTGTCCGCAGAGGAATCGGTGCGGATGGGATGGGCACACGGGGCTCTCCTGACCACCTTTCCGGGGGACACCACCATGGCCACCCTGGAGCAGGTGCGCGCGTTCGCGGGGGGCGGTTCGGCGCGGATACAACGGTAACGGAAGGAGGCACCTGATATGGCACTCCGGATACGGGCGGCATCGGACTGCGCGCTGGACCTTCTGAGTCTGGGAGAGTGCATGGTCCGCCTGAGTCCCCCGGGCCGCCAGCGCATCGAGCTCACCCCCCATTTCGAGGCGTATGCCGGGGGAGGAGAATACAACGTCTCCTACGCGCTGGCCCGGTACGGGCTCCGCACGGGCTGGGTCTCCCGCCTGGCGGAGAACCCTCTGGGCGCCTTCATCCGGAACCACGCCCGCGGAAGCGGAATGGACACGAGCGAGGTGCTCTGGGTTCCCTACGACGGGGCGGGGCGGACGGACCGGGTCGGTCTCAACTTCACCGAGGTGGGAATCGGGGTGAGGCCGAGCGTGAGCATGTACGACCGCGGACACACGGCCGTGTCCCGGATGCAGCCGGGGGATGTGGACTGGAAGAGGATCTTCGAGGGCCGGGGGGTGCGGTGGTTCCATACGGGCGGCATCTTTGCAGCCCTGAGCG
Source organism: Bacteroidota bacterium (assembly GCA_049587715.1). Classification (GTDB taxonomy): domain Bacteria; phylum Bacteroidota; class Ignavibacteria; order UBA10030; family UBA6906; genus JBAVEL01. Next base: position 3,559 of record JBAVEL010000151.1, on the reverse strand, counting down.
AGTCCTGCGCCGCCGTGGCCCTGGAAGCCGTGCAGAGCGCCCGGGCGGCCGGTACGGTGGTGAGCTACGACCTGAACTACCGGAGCGCTCTCTGGCCCATGGAGAGGGCCGTGGAGGTGTCCCGGCGGATCCTCCCCTTCGTGGATGTGCTGGTGGGGAACGAGGAGGATTTCCAGAAATCCCTCGGCTGCCGCATTCCGGGGACCGATCCCTCCCTGCGGGAACTGCCCGTGGAGTCCTACCGGCGCATGGCGGAGGAGGTGCTCCGCTCCTGGCCCGGCCTCCACGCGGTGGGAACCACCCTCCGGGAGGTGACGAGCGGGCTTGTCAATAACTGGTCCGCCATTCTGCACGCGGGGGGATGCACCTTTGAGTCCAGGAAGTACGCCAATCTGGAGATCGAGGATCGCGTGGGCGGGGGGGACGGGTTCTGCAGCGGGCTCATCTACGGATTCCTGCACGGGATGGAACTCCAGGAGTGCGTGGAGCTGGGAGCGGCGCACGGGGCCCTGCTCCAGACCACACGCGGGGATACGAGCATGGTCACGATGGAAGAAGTCCGCCACGTGATGCGGGGAGGGAGCGCGCGCATCCGGAGGTAGGAGGGTTTCCACCGGGGGCCCGCTCTCCATGGACAAGACAACAACAAACCGAGGAAGGAAACGGAACGCAATGGCTGCAGGCGCGGATATCGGGCTGGTGGGACTGGCGGTGATGGGGGAGAACCTGGTGCTCAACATGGAGAGCCGCGGGTACACCGTGGCCGTGTACAACCGGACCACGGACAAGACCGACCGGTTCCTGAAGGGAAGGGCCGCGGGGAAGCGCATCCTGGGCACCCGCTCCCTTGCGGAGCTGACCGGGTGTCTGAAGAGACCGCGCACGGTGATGCTGATGGTGAAAGCCGGCCGCCCGGTGGATGAGTTTATCGAGCTGCTCCTTCCCCACCTGGAGAAGGGGGACATCATCATCGACGGCGGGAACTCCCATTTCGGAGACACGATCCGCCGGACACGGCATGTGGAAGCCCAGGGGCTACTCTACATCGGGACCGGCGTGTCGGGGGGGGAGGAAGGGGCGCTCCGGGGGCCATCCATCATGCCGGGGGGGTCCGAGGCCGCGTGGCAGCATGTGAAGCCCGTGTTCCAGGCCATCGCCGCGCGCGTGGAGGGCGGCACCCCCTGCTGCGACTGGGTGGGGGCGGACGGGGCAGGGCACTTCGTGAAGATGGTGCACAACGGCATCGAGTATGGGGACATGCAGCTCATCTGCGAGGCCTACCAGCTCCTGCGCGACTATGCGGGGCTGGATGCCGGCATGATGCAGCAGGTCTTCGCCCGCTGGAACGAGGGGATGCTGAACAGCTACCTCATAGAAATCACGCGGGATATCCTGGGCTACCGGGAGCCGGACGGGACGCCCCTGGTGGAGCGCATCCTGGACACGGCGGGCCAGAAAGGGACCGGCAAGTGGACGAGCGTGGCTGCCCTGGACCTGGGGATTCCTCTCACGCTCATCAGTGAGGCGGTCTCCGCGCGGTGCCTCTCGGCCCTGAAGGAGGAACGGGTGGCGGCCTCCGGCGTTCTTGCGGGTCCCACGCCGCGGTTTCAGGGTGACCGCAACGAGTTTGTGAGAGATCTGGAGCTGGCTCTCTATGCCTCCAAGATCGTCTCCTATGCGCAGGGATTCACCCTGCTGCGCGCAGCTGCGGCGGAGCACCGGTGGAATCTCAACTACGGGGGGATCGCGCTCCTCTGGCGGGGGGGGTGCATCATCCGGTCCGTGTTCCTGGGGAAGATCAAGGAGGCCTTTGACCGCAAGGCCGACCTCCCCAACCTGCTTCTGGATTCCTTCTTCCGGGAGAACGTGGAGAGGGCCCAGGGAGCGTGGCGGCGGGTTGTGGCGGCCGCGGTGACGAACGGTATCTGGATACCCGCCTTTGCAACGGCCCTCAGCTATTATGACGGGTACCGCGCTGCTCGGCTCCCCGCCAACCTGCTCCAGGCGCAGAGGGACTACTTCGGCGCGCACCAGTACGAGAGGGTGGACAGGCCGAGGGGTGAGTTCTTCCACACGAACTGGACGGGGCGGGGGGGAGAAACCGCCTCCACGGCATACACCGCCTGAACAACGAAAGGGTCCGGGGGGTCTCGCCTGCCCCCGGGGAGGAGTCTGAATGCACGAACTCATTGCCCGGATCGGGCGCCTGAAGCTGATTCCGGTTGTTGTCATGGAGGACCCCGCCGGGGCAGAGCCGCTTGCCTCGGCTCTCATGGAGGCGGGTCTTCCCATCATGGAGGTGACATTCCGGACGGCCGCCGCCGCACGTGTGCTGGAGCGGGCGGCTCTGGCTCAGCCGGAAATGCTGCTCGGGGCGGGGACCGTGCTCACAGTGGAGCAGGCGAAACAGGCCACCGGTGCGGGTGCGCGCTTCGTGGTGTCTCCCGGGCTTCAGGCGCCCGTTGTGGAGTGGTGTCTGAATGCGGGTGTTCCCGTCCTTCCCGGCGTGTTGACCCCCACGGAGATAGCTGAGGCGGCGGCCATGGGGCTTGAGGCGGTGAAGCTCTTTCCCGTGGAAGCGGCGGGGGGGGTGGGCTACCTGAAGGCCGTGGCCGCGCCTTTTCCCCGCATGCGATTCGTTCCCACCGGGGGGATCACGGAGGAAAACCTCCTCTCCTATCTGGAACTCCGCCAGGTCCTGGCCTGCGGGGGAAGCTGGATGGTGCGCCCGGAACTCCTCTCGGCGGGCAGGTTTGATCTGGTCGGGGAGGAGACCCGGCGCGCCCTCCGGCAGGCGGGTTCCCTCCCGGGCTGAGCATTCCGCAGAGGGCTCCTCCTCGCGAGCCCGTTCTCCCGGGACCGCTTCCCCTCCCGCGCCCGGGGATCGGGGGTTGCTGCCGGAAGGCCCCCGCATCCCCGGTTTGATACTCTCCCCCAAAAACCGTACGTTGCCTCAGCCTCACCGCTGTCCGCGTGTTCAACCGCCGTGTTCCCCGTTCTTTCTTCCGCTGCCGCCAAGACCGTGCAGTGCCGCAGAGCATCAAACCAGGAGGCCCCATGAACATCGGAATTCCCCGTGAACGCCGCGAAGAAGAGTACCGCGTGGGACTCACCCCCGCCGGCGTGGAGCTGCTGACGGCGGGGGGGCACACCTGCCACGTGGAGCACGACGCGGGGCTGGGGGCGGGGTTCCATGACACGGATTACGAGAAGGCGGGCGGGCGCATCGTGTACTCCGCCCAGGAGGCATTCGGCCGTGCGGACCTGGTGCTGAAGGTGGCGCGTCCCACGGACGCAGAGGTGGAGATGCTCAGGGAGGAATCCATCCTTATGGGCTTCCTCCATCTCGCCGTCTCGCCGCGGGAGCGTGTGGAGGCGCTTCTCGGGCGGAAGGTGACCGCCATCGCCTACGAGACGATCCAGCAGGAAGACGGCTCCCTCCCCGTGCTGACTCCCCTCAGCCAGATCGCCGGGCGCATGACCCCCCAGGTTGCCGCCACCCTCATGCAGAACCATCACGGGGGAAAGGGACTGCTCCTGAGCGGAACCCCCGGTGTGC
>JBAVEL010000150.1:0-5803 GCA_049587715.1 Bacteroidota bacterium | reverse complement strand
GGATGTGGCCGAGCGGGCCCTCTGGCCCCGCTCCATGCGCGCCTATCAGGAGATGCTCCTCCACACGAGCACCAGGGAAGCCCCGTGGCACGTGATACCCGCGGACCACAAGTGGTTTGCACGCGGGCTGGCCGGCGAGATACTCCGGAAGCGTCTGGAAGCGCTTCCCCTTGCCTGGCCCGCCGCGGGGAAGGAGCGCCGGGCGGAGCTGGCGTCGGCGCGGGGGGCCCTCCGCGGGGGTCCTGCTTCTACCTGAGGAGCAGGAGTCTCTTTGCGTCCGTGCCCCCGGGTGTCTTGAGGCGCACGAAGTAGACCCCCGCGGGGGTGCGCAGGGCATCCCACACAAAGGCATGGGAGCCGGCCGCCAGGGGCCCTTCATGGAGCACCGCCACGGTCTGGCCCAGAAGGTTCACCACGGTGAGGGATGCATCCCCGCTCTGCTCCATGCGGAGGGGAATGGTGGTGCGGGGGTTGAAGGGGTTGGGATAGCATTCTCCCAGAAGACGCTCACCCCCCGGCAGGGTTTTTTCCCCGGCAAAGACGGCCCCCCCCGGGAAGAACATCCGGAGGGCATTGTCTATGTGCGCCCGCCAGTTGCCCCAGGAGTGACCCTCGTGGTACTCCACGTACTGGTGCGGATACCCGCGGGAGGAGAGCACCGGGATGAAGCTCCGCACCAGGGGAATGAGCTGTGCAATGTCATAGGTGCCCAGATCCAGATAGAGCCGGAGGTCCCGCAGGGGGCCGTTCTGGTAGGAGGTGAAGACGGAGGAGACGATGTTGCTGGACTGGGCCGCCACCGCTCCGAACACCTCGGGCCGGTTGTAGCCCAGGTGCAGGGAGATGTTCCCTCCGTTGGATGCTCCGAGCACCGCCCGGGCGGAGGGGGCCCGACGTGTGCGGTACCGGCTGTCGATGGAGGGCATGAGCTCGTCGGCGATGAACGTGGTGAAGGCGCCCATCTGGCTTCCCGCATACTCGGCCGTCCGGTTCACGGGCGGCACGAAGATGGCGATGACCGGCTGGATGAGTTGGGCGGCGATGAGGTTGTCCAGAACGTTGTTGGCCTGGGCCAGGGTGATGTACTCCAGGCCGTCATGGAAGAGAATAAGGGGGAAGCTGTCCAGGGGGGATCCGTACCCGGGCGGCGTGTAGATGCGCACCGTGCGGGAGTTCCCGAGGGCTGCGCTCGCGTAGACGGTGTCGCGGATCTGGCCGTGGGGTATGGACGGGTTGGGGAGAATCTCGGGAGCCGGGACATACTGCGGCATCCGGAGCTCCGAGTTGGGGCCGAACCCTCCGCTCACCGTGTAGGGGTTCCGCGGATCCAGAATCCAGGTGCTCCCGTTCAGGACGAACTTGTAGTCCAGACGGGCGTCGGGCTCGAAGTCGCGGCTGAAGTACCACAGATCCGTTCCCTGGATGCGGGTCATGGGGAACGAAGAGGGGGTCCACCCGTTGGCATCTCCCGGAACGGTCACCGAGGATGCGCCCCCGCGATAGAGGAAGTGGCAGGCGGTGTCTCCCTCCGTCAGCGGGAAACGGGGGACGGCGGCCATGAAGCTGTCCACGATGGCAGTTCTCTGGGAGTCGGGGGCCGACTGCACGCGGTTCAGGAAGGCCTGGAATGTCTGCCCCCTGAGGGGGAGCGCGGCGGCCAGGAGGAAGACAAGCGTGATCGTTCTTTTCATGGACGGAACTCCATTGGGGAAAGGGTCTTACAAGGTAGCCATTTGAGCGGGGATTGACAAGGGAAGCCCCCCCGGAACCCTCCCGCACGGGGGGGGGATTGGATTCTCAGTTTTCCGTTTTGTAACTTGGCGTGCGTTCCTTCGTTCACTGTTGAAGGTGCGGCCCGTAAGTCCTTTTCCCCGGGAAGGGGAGAGGGCCGTGGCGACGGGAATCGGCGACACCCTCATCACCACCACAAACCCTGGAGGATTGGATGAAAAAACACTTACTGGCTGTGTGCGCGGTCCTGGCGCTCGCGGGGCTCGTGACGAGCATCGCCTTCGCAGCGGGAGTGCAGAAGACGGAACGACCCGTCTCCCGCTCCGTCTATCCGGCGGTAACCTACGGGCCCCCGCTGGAGGGAACCCTGAGCGCGCTGGATGAGTCTTTCGAAGGCACCACGTTTCCTCCCGCCGGATGGGTGAAGCTGAGCCCCGACGGGGGACCCGGCTGGAACCGGCAGGTGAACGGCACCACCCCCATTCCCGGCTGGACCGGGGGCACCATCACCGTTCCCCCGGGGGGCGGGAGCGCGACGGCCTTCGCCACATGGAACACGGGGGGATCCAGCCGGAACGACCAGTGGCTGGTGACACCCCAGCTCACCAACGTGCTGGCCAACGACTCCCTCAAGTTCTATCTCCGCATCTGGCCCAATTCGTTCGATGACACGGTGGAGGTGAGGATTTCCACCACCACGCCCACCGTGCCGGGCTTTACCACCCTGGTGGCCACGCTGGCGTTTGTGGCTCCCTCGGGAGACACCACATGGCGCGCCTACGGGTACCGGCTCTCGGACTTTGTGGCCACGGGATCCAACATCTACATCGGCTTCCGGGAGAAGGTGGCGGACAACATCAATGACGGCGCTGCCGTCTCCCTGGACATGGTGCGGGTGACGGTGGGCGGCGGAGGTACTTCCGCCCCCACGGTGGTGACCAGCCCCGCCTACGGCATCAGCACAACGGGCGCCATCCTGAACGGATCGGTGAATCCCAACGGGCTTGCCACAACCTACACCTACGAGTACGGGCTCACCACCTCGTACGGCTCCACGGTGGGTCCCACTTCGGTGGGATCGGGAACCTCGCCCGTGACCGTGCCCGAGCCGATTTCGGGACTGGATCCAGGGACGCTCTATCATTTCCGCCTGAAGGCACAGAACTCGCTGGGCACCACCCTGGGCGACGACCGCACATTCACCACCTCCACGGGAGGGGGCGGCGGGTGCTCGGCCTATTCCTCGGCCTGGTGCGCGCCGGGGGCCTATCCCGACCTTCCCGGGCCGACCTATTTCCAGGCCTCGGCGTGGCTGGGAGACACCCTCTTTGTGCACGCCCCCTCGGGCGGAGCGGCGGGAACCAGCATCGTGAGATACACGCCGGGCGCCGGCTGGACTACGGGCGATCCCCTTCCCTCCCCCAAGGTGGGGGGAACACTCACCCGCTGGAAGAACCGGCTCTACTACATCGGCGGGGGATCCAGCGCCATCACCACGGGCTCCACCGACGTGTATGCGTACACGCCGGGTGCGGGCTGGGCCGCCAAGGCCTCCATGCCCGCAGCCCTTGCGGGCCACGGGGCGGTCTGCTGGAGAGACAGCATCATCTTCGTGATCGGAGGCCCCTACACGGGATCCGGCACGAACCTGGCCGTCCACTATTATGATCCCAACGGGGACGCCTGGGGCACCATCACAAACTCGCTCCCCTCGGGACAGGGCCGGAGGACATTCGGCCTGGGTATCAGCGGGGACAAGATCGTGATGGCGGCCGGCTACAACACGGCATTCCTCAAGTCCGTGTATGTGGGCACCGTGACGGCGTTCGATGCCATCACCTGGACCGCGGCCCCGGCCGTTCCGACCGTCTACGCGGGTCTGAGCAGGCCGGGCGGGGCGGCCTACGGCGCCCTCTTCTTCCTGGTGGGCGGCGAGCGGGCAGGGGCCGGCGGGTACTACGATACCACCCACGTGTACAACATCAACACGAACGCCTGGGTGACGCTCATCAACAACAAGCCGATCAAGATGAGCAACATCTTCAACGCCGTGACCCTGAAGTGCGTGGGTGACACGATCCGTCTCTATGTGCCGGGCGGCTACGGGAACGCCACGGCCGGGGGGACGGGAGTGGCCCAGTCCGTGTTCGACGTGATCGGATGCGGAGCCGGACTCCCGAACGACGTGCCGGAGCCGGTTGCGGAAATTCCGTCGTCGTTCGCCCTGGAGCAGAACTACCCGAATCCGTTCAACCCCGCCACGACGTTCCGGTTCTCGCTGCCCGAACGGAATGCCGTCTCCCTGAAGGTGTACAATCTTCTGGGACAGGAAGTGACAGCCGTGGTGGATGCGGAGCTGGATGCGGGCACCTATACGGTGCGGTGGAACGCCGGGGGGCTGGCCTCGGGGGTGTATCTCTACCGACTGAGCGCCGGGCAGTACGTGGAGACCCGGAAGCTGATGCTGTTGAAGTAGCCGTTTCTGCGCTTTCTCCAGGCCCGTCCCGGCCGCGCAGGCCGGGACGGGCTTTTTTTCGCCCCTCCCGTGGGAGCTTTGAGAATTGCCCCAAAAGCAGTATCTTACCGGCCCGTATGCCACGCGCTCAGCAAACCACCATAACCACCAGGGACACGGTATGAAACGAAGCACGACCATCTTCTTCGCGGGCCTCCTTGCGCTCGCTGCGGCGGGCTCTTCGCCTGCCCAGTTCAAGGATCAGGGGCTGGGATTCGGAGGGAGTTTCGGGGGGACATTCGCCAACACCGAGCTGAGGGACCGGAAGCCGGACCACTTTGCCAGGGCCTTCATGCGCTACGGCATCCTGGACAACGTGGCGGGGGAGCTGGGCGTGGGTGCGGGATACATCAAGGGATTGACATACCGGACGCAGATCTTTCCGATCGACTACCGCCTGGTCTGGAACCCCCTGCCCGAGTCCTGGTTCAGCCCCTACCTGTACGCGGGAGCCGGCATCCTGAGATTCGACGCGGAGCTGCCCCCCCCCAACCCCACCCCGGGTGAGAAGACCTCGGGCTGGGCTCCCTTCTTCCCGGGAGGGGTGGGGATCCAGATCCTCACCATGGATAACGTGGCGCTGGAGTTCACGGGGGGATACAACTACACCCTGAAGGACAACCTGAACGCCGTGGTGGCAGGCCCCAAGGACCAGTATGTCACCTTCACGGGAGGCCTCACGGTGGTGGGGGAGAGCCCCTCGGCGGACCCCGACGGGGACGGTCTGACCAACCGGGAGGAGAAGGAGCTGGGGACCGACAGGAAGTCCGCCGATTCGGACGCGGACGGCCTTTCGGACGGCGAGGAGGTGAAACAATACTCCACGAATCCCCTCAAGCCGGACAGTGACGGGGACGGCCTGGCGGACGGGGCCGAGGTGAAGACACACCGGACCGACCCCAACGCAACCGACACCGACGGCGACACGCTGGGTGACGGGGCGGAGGTGAACACCCACAAGACAGACCCCACACGGCATGATACGGACGGGGACGGCCTTGCGGACGGAGCGGAGCTGAACCTGCACAAGACGGATCCCCTGAAGGCCGACACCGACGGGGACACCCTCTCCGACGCCGAGGAAGTGAACACCCACAGGACCGACCCCCTGAAGCCCGACACGGACGGGGGCACGGTGGCGGATGCGGTGGAGATCGGACGGGGGACGAATCCCCTGGATCCGGCGGACGACGTGAAGGAGGAGATCAAGGTGGAGGTGGGGAAGGCCATCGTGCTGGATGGGATCGTGTTCGAGACGGGGAAGGCGGTCATCACGCCCGAGTCGGAGGCGCTTCTGGAGAAGGCCTACAACACCCTCTTCCAGAATCCCGAAATCGAGGTGGAGATCCACGGATACACGGACAACACCGGGCGGAAGGCAACCAACCAGCGGCTTTCGGAAGCAAGGGCCGAGGCGGTGAAGACCTGGCTGGTGGCGCGGGGGATCGCCGCGGGACGGATAGGCGTCAGGGGCTTCGGACCCGAGAACCCCGTGGCTCCCAATACCACAAAGGAAGGCCGCCAGCAGAACAGGCGGATCGAGTTCTTCCGGGCGAA
>JBAVEL010000149.1:0-3366 GCA_049587715.1 Bacteroidota bacterium | reverse complement strand
GCGCCAGGCTGCACAGCTCCGCCGGGGATCCCCCGCCGGGCAGGTCCCCCCGGGCGGGATGCGAGGCGAGGACCAGCCGTGTCTCCGGGTGGAGTCCCACGAGGGTGTTCAGGGACATCACGGCGAGGTGCTCCTCCCGCCGCAGGTCCAGGAGCGCCGTCCGGGCATTCGTGAGCTGGAGGCGGATGCGCAGCAGGTCGCTCCGGGTGGCCAACCCGGCAGCCACCAGGTTCTCGGCGTCCTTCAGGTACGACTCCAGCCGGGCGACATTCCCCGCCAGCACGGTGTCCGCCTCCCGGAGGCGGTAGACGGACCAGTAGGCCGTCACCGTCGCCACGGCCGCCTCGCCCTCGTCACTCACGGATTCGCGCACAGAGGCCTCTGCCAGGGCTTCCGCCGCCCGGGCGCCCGCCTCCAGGCGGAATCCCGAAAACACCGGGTGCAGGATCCCGATCCGGAGGCCGTAGTTGTCGGGGATCCACGGGGAGATCACCACGGGATCCGGAAGGAAGGGAACGGTCACCCGGAAGGGATCCACCCGGCTCACGCGGCGGTAGGAAACCTCCGCCGCGACGGAGGGGAGAAGCAGCGTCCGGGCTTCCTGGGATTTCTCCAGGGCTGCGTCGGCCCTCGCACGGGAGGCCCGCAGGGAGCTGTTGCGCTCCCGCCCCTCCCGGACCGCCTCTTCCAGACTCAGTACCCTGAGTTCCTGCGCGCGCAGGACGGATGCCGCAAGGATGAGAATCGCCGCAGCGGCTTTCATGCCCCCTCCCGGATTCTTCTTCCCCCGCTCAGCAGCCGTATGAACGCGTTCTCGAGGGTCGGGGGAACCCACCGCCACGCGCGCACCTCCACCCCCCCCGCCGAGAGGCGTTCCATCAGGGCCGTTTTCTCACCCCCCCGGGGGCCCACAAAGAGGTGAAGGCGGTCCCCGAAGGCCTGGACCTCGGCCTCCGGGTCCTCCGACCGGAGGATCCGGATGGCCGCGCGCACCGGCCGGCACACGATTTCCAGCAAGCGGCCTTCCATTCCTGCGCGGATCCGCTCGGGCGTATCCGCCGCCATCAGGGCTCCTTCGTTCAGGAGGCCCACGCGCACACAGCGCTCCGCCTCATCCAGATAGGGTGTGGTCATCACGATCGTGATCCGTTCGGCAAGCAGGCTCTGCAGGATGCGCCACAGGTCCCGCCGGGACACGGGATCCACGCCCGTCGTGGGTTCGTCAAGGAACAGAAGGCGCGGGCGGTGGATGAGCGTGCAGGCGAGGGCCAGCTTCTGCTTCATCCCCCCGGACAACCGCTCGGCAAGCCTGTCCCGGAATGGAGCCAGCCGCGTGAAGAAGAGGAGCTCTTCGCGCCGGGGGCGGAAACTCCTCACGCCGTTGATCTCGGCGAAGAACTCCATGTTCTCATCCACTGTCAGATCCCCGTAGAGCGAGAACCGCTGGGGAAGGTATCCGATGAGCCGCTTGATCTCCCCCGCCTCCCTCCCCAGGTCATGATCCAGGACCCTCGCAGTGCCCCCGTCGGGGGTCAGGATCCCGCACAGCATCCGGAGCGTGGTGGTCTTTCCCCCCCCGTCCGGACCCACCAGTCCGAACATCTCACCCTCCTCCACACTCAGGCTGAGGCCCCGCACCGCCTCCACACCGCCGAAGTTCTTCCGGAGCCCTTCCGTGGTGATGGCCCGGCTCATGGACGTTTCTCAGCCTCCTCCAGGCGTGAGGCGCGCGTCCGCGGGAAGCCCCGGCTTCAGATCCCCGCTGCCGTTCTCCACCTCGATCCTGACGGCAAAGACAAGCTTGGTGCGCTCCTCCCGCGTCTGCACATTCTTGGGAGTGAATTCGGCGTGGGGGGAGATGTACACCACCGTCCCCGGGAAATCCTTCCCGGGCGCCCCGTCGATGTTGACGCGGGCCCGCTGGCCGAGGCGGATTCTCCCGATGTCCGTCTCGTTCAGGTAGATCGTGAGCTTCACCCTCTCCAGGGAGGTAATCTGCATTGCCCCCCCGCCCGGCATGAGAATCTCCCCCGGTTCCACTCCCCTCAGGGTCACGATCCCTCGCGCCGGCGAAAGGATCACACAGTCTCGCACCTTCTTGGCCAGCAGGTCGCATGACGCCTCTGCCTGCCGGAGGCGGGCATGTGCGGCGGCCACCTCCTGCCGCCGCAGGCCGGAGGAGAGCTTCCGGTAGGTCTGTTCGGCCGCCACGAAGCGCGTACGGACATCGTCAAACTGCTTCTGCGTAACCGTCTGCGACGCAAGCAGGTCGGTCATCCGCTCCAGGTCGTCTCTGGCGTTCTCGAATGCCGCTTCGGCCTGGACGATGTCCTCGGCCCTGAAGCCTTCCCGGGAGAGGCCGTACTGGGCCCGGGCGGCGTCCCGGCCCGCTTCCGCCTGCCGGAGCTGGAGCAGATAGTCCGTCTCATCCACGACAAGCAGGGTGTCCCCGGCCTCCACGCGGTCCCCCTCCCCCGCCCGGACCGTCTTCACCCTCCCGGCCACTTCGGAGCCCACCTGCACCGCTGTCCCCTCAATCGTCCCCGAGGCCATAATCGCGTCCGGATCACCCCCGCCGCAGCCGCCGAGGGCACACAGGAGGAAGCACACAAGAGGAACACGAAGCGGATGCGGGGACATGGGACACCTCGGATCTTGGAGGGATTTCATGATTCCCCCGGACGCGCGGACCGGGCCCGGGCTTCGGGGGTCAGCACCCCGTGGAACACGATCGTAATCACGTCCTCAAGGGCCTCGCGGCTCGTGACGGGTGTCTGGGAAAGGAACTCGGGATTGACCACCGCATCCACGGCCGCAAGGTACGCGGTGAGGAGAATCTCGGCATTCACATCCCCCCGGATCCACCCCTCCTGCATCCCGCCCCGGATCAGGGCACCGAAGTGTCCCTGAATCCGCCGCTTCCTGAACTCGCGTATCCTCTCCCAGAGGCGCGGCGCATGAACCTGGATATCCCTGAGAAAGGGCCTGCCCAGCTCTCCCATCAGGCGGCCGACGAAGGCCATTGTCTCGCTCAACTTGGCGGCAAAGGGGGCGTCCCCTTCCCGGATGAGGTCCAGCCCGGTGCGCACCTCCTCCAGGAGGTTCTCCAGAATCCTCTCCAGGAGGTCCTCCTTCCCCGCGTAGAACCGGTAGAAGGTTCTCTTGCTGATGCGGAGGTCGGATGCCAGCTCTTCCACCGGTATCCGGGAGAACCCCTCTTTGAGGAATCTCCCGCGCGCGTGGCGGAGGATCCTCTCGGGAGCGGATTGGGCGGAGGGAGCGGGTGCGGAAGAGGGAAAACGAGGACCGTGTTCTCCGTTTTCTGCCGGCATTCGTTTCCAAAAAGTCACATAATGAGAAGAACGA
>JBAVEL010000148.1:0-30722 GCA_049587715.1 Bacteroidota bacterium | reverse complement strand
GCTCATCCCCGGCGTGTGGACATGACGGCGCGCGCCGACACCCCGCCCATCTCCATCTCCCTCATCGTCGCCGTCTACAACCGGCCCGAGGCGCTCCGCTTCCTCCTGACCGCCTGCGCCCGCCAGTCTTTCCGCTCCTTCGAGCTGGTGGCGGCCGACGACGGATCAGGCCCCGAGGTGGGGCGGATACTGGAGGAAGCCGCGCGCACGCGCCCCTTCCCCATCCTGCACATACGGCAGGAGGACGCGGGCTGGAGGAAGAACGCCGCCCTCAATGCAGCCGTGCGGGCGGCCCGTGCGGACTACCTGGTGTTCACCGACGGGGACTGCCTCCCCGCGCGGCGTTTCCTGGAAGACCACTGGCAGGAACGCGAGCCCGGCAGAATCCTGCTCGGGCGGCGGGTGGAGACAAGCGAACGATGGTCCCGCGCGCTGACGCCCGGGATGATGGAGAGCGGGGCATTCGAGCGCTACGACCGGGGAATGTGGGTGGACGGTCTGCTGGGAAGGGCGCTCCGTCTGGAGGACGGCATCCGCATCGGAAGCCGCCTGCTCCGGAGAATCCTCCTCCGGGAGGTCCGCGGCATCCTGGGCAGCAACTTCTCCCTTGCCCGGCGGGACCTGGAGGCGGTCAACGGTTTTGACGAGCTCTACGACGGACCCGGCTGCGGCGAGGACTCGGACCTTCAGTGCCGCCTCTCCCTGGCGGGTGTCACGGGGAAGTCTCTCCGGAACCTTGCCATCCAGTATCACCTTCATCACCCCCGCACGGCCGGCTCCGCCTCCAGCCGGGAGCGCTTCCGGCAGACCAGGGAGCTGGGTCAGGCCCGTTGTGTGCACGGTCTCACGGGACCGCAGGGGCCCGCTACGGAGCCGCCACGAGCTCCGCCATCCGTCCCGGGAAATCCGTAATCACCGCATCCACCCCCAGAGAGCGCGCCCGGCCCAGGTCCTTCGGGGTGTTCACCGTGTAGCAGGCCACGGGGAGACCGTGGGTATGGGCGTCCTCCACCAGATGCGGAGTCAGACCGGAGAGAGGAGAGATGAACGCGCGGACCCCCAGGGAAGCGGCCAGCCTGGAGGGAAGATGTCCCGCCCCCACATCCGGGAGGACAAGGGCGGCCGTGGCGATCGAGGGGAACAGATGGTGGAAGCGCTTCAGGTAGGCGTGGTCGAAGGAGGAAACCAGGGTCCGGGCCTCCAGCCGTTTCTCCATAACGGCCAGGATGCAGGCCTCCTCGAATGCCAGCTTCGTGCGGGGGTCCCCGTCGGTCTTGACCTCGATGTTCAGATCCACCCCCGGAGGCAGCAGCTCCATAACCTGCCGGAGGGTCGGTATCCGCTCCCCCTTGAAGCGGAGGTCGAACCAGGCCCCCGCATCGAAGGCGCGCAGCTCCTGCAGGGAATACTCCCAGATGGTCCCCTCCCCGTTGGTGGTCCGCCGGATGTCGGGGTCGTGATACACCACGAGGAAGAAGTCCCGTGTCATCCGCACATCCAGCTCCACCATATGCGCCCCTTCCTCCACCGCACGGCGGAAGGAGGCCAGGGTGTTCTCGGGGGCCAGGCCGGAGGAGCCCCGGTGGGCGATCACAAGGGGTGGTGCGGAATGGGCTATGCTCAGCATGCGCGCCTCCTAGCGTTCCAGCAGCATGCAAATCTCGCGGTGCACGATGTCGATGGACCCCGATCCGTCCACGGTGCACACCTCCCCGGTCTCCTGGTAGTAGCGGAGAAGCGGAGCCGTGGTGGAGTGGTAGACCCGGAGGCGCAGGCGCACCGTCTCCGGGTCGTCGTCGCGGCGCTGGACAAGGGGGCCGCCGCAGTCGGGGCAGGGGCTCCCGGGGGAGAGACCCTCGGCCTCGGCGCTGAAGATCTTCCCGTCCGCCCCACAGACCAGACGGTGCGCCAGGCGCCGGATGATCTCCTCGTCCTCCAGGTCGAAGTTGATGACCCTGCAGTCCCGGATCCCCAGATCCCGGAAGATGGCCGTCAGGGCCTCCGCCTGCTGCAGGGTGCGGGGGAAGCCGTCCAGGATGAATCCCCTGCGGACGGCGGGGGAGGAGAGCACTTCCCGTACAATCCCAATCATGACATCATCGGGGACGAGATGCCCCGCCTCCATGAGAGTCTTCGCCCGCCGCCCCAGCTCCGTTCCGCCGGCCACGGCGGCGCGCAGCATGTCGCCGGTGGAGATGTGGGGAATGCGCAGCTCTTCGGAGAGGAGCCTGGCCTGGGTACCCTTTCCCCCTCCCGGAGGTCCGAACAGAATCAGCCGCATACGCGAGTTTCCTGTGGTGGGAGGAAGGGGGCGTGCGGGTCCTTTGCGCCGCCGGACGGCGGGGTCCCCGCCAGGGCGAGCTGGCCGCATGCAGCCCGGATGTCCCGGCCCGCGCTGCCCCGGACGAAGACCGTCAGGCCCCGCGTGCGGAGATGGTCCACGATCTCCTCCATGCGGGGGGATGGCCGGAGATCCGCTCCCCGGGGGGAGGGCCCCGCGAAGCCGACGGGATGGAAGCTGATCACGTTGATCTTGCACGGCACCCTCCGGGCGAACCGCACGAGCTGCTCCGCGTCGCGATCCCCGTCGTTGAGTCCCTCGAAGAAGATCATCTCGTAGGTGATGCGCCGCCGGAGCACCCGGTAGTAGTATGCCACGGAGGCCAGGAGCTCGGACAGGGGAAATCTCCGGGCAACGGGCATGAGGCGCTCGCGTGTGGCCTGGTCCACGCTGTGGAGAGAGACCGCCAGGTTCACCGGACGCCGCTCGTCCGCCAGCCGGCGGATGCCGTCGGCCCATCCGGCGGTGGAGATCGTGATGCGCCGGGAGGCAATGCCGACGCCCGAAGCCAGGATGTCGGCGGCCTGGAGGGAGGGCCCGTAGTTCATGAGCGGCTCCCCCATCCCCATGAACACCACGTTGCTCACAGTTCCGGCGTGGCTCAGGTGGCGCACCTGATCCACGATTTCCCCCGCGGTGAGGTTCCGCCGGAATCCGATCCGCGCCGTGGCACAGAAGGCGCAGTCCAGCGGACAGCCCGCCTGGGTGGACACGCAGGCCGTACGCCGCGTCCGCTCTTCCGCGCCCCGGGGGGCGGAACCCGGAAAGGCGGCGGAGGCAGGAATCAGCACGCTCTCCACCCGCGCTCCGTCCGGGAGCTCGAAGAGAAACTTGAGGGTCCCGTCCGCGGACCGATCCAGGCCGGCGGGCCGGATCCCCTCCAGGGACGCCTCCCGCTCCAGGCGGTTGCGGAAGTCCCGCGCAAGGTCGGTCATCTCGGCAAACGAACGGGCTCCGCGGCGGTAGATCCACCGGTAGAGCTGGCGGCCGCGGTAGGGCGATTCCCCGAGGGATCCGGCGAAGGAGACAAGCTCCTCCCCGCTCAGCCCCACCAGAGGAACGGGGTGTGGGTTCATTGTGCAATCTACAAAAGAGCGCAACGCCAATCAAGAAGGGCAGTTACAGAAAGCCCCCGCAGGCGGTGGCCTGCGGGGGCCCGGGACTCCCCGAGGAGCCCGCTCAGTCGCCCCCTATCTGCACGTCGGCCTGATAGCTGATCTTCGCACAGATCCTGGTGCCCTGGGGCACCGCAACGCTCGTGGATCCGGCCGTCTGTATCCGGACGGTGCTGATGGAGGGAAGGCCCGTGGAGTCCTGCAGCGCGGCCAGCAGGGAGGCCACCACGGCGTTGTTGAAGTCGATCGTGACGCTTCCCCCGCCCGTGATCTCGTCCCGGAGGGAGATGCCGTCCCCCGCCAGAAGGCTGAAGGGGACATTACTGAAGGTGAGCAGGCGCTGGAGCGCCTGGTTGTCCAGCGCCACGTCCACGGTCCCGCTCGCCGTTCCCGCAGCGGGGGGATTGGGCATGAAAACGCTGATGTCGTTCACCCGGGTGGCCCTCACATCCTCCACGTAGGATGCGCTGATGTTGCGGATCTCCTCCCGGATGTCATACGTGTCGTCTTCGCTCCATGTGCTGCCCGCGCTGATGGTGTCGCAGACCGTCAGGGGAAGATTGAGCGCGATCAGGAAGGGGTCCACGATCTCGCAGGAGGTGCCGACCAGCATGAGGGCCAGCACGGCAACAATGATTCTGGATTTCATACCGGATCTCCTCAGAGGAACTGTGCGCGAGTGGGTTAGTTGCCGAAGCCGATGCCGCCCGAGAAATTGGTAACGGACCCGAAATTGGCGTCCGCAAACAGCCGGAGGAAGGCAAGCTTCAGTCCCGCCCCCAGGGTGAAGCGGAAACTGTTCGCGCCGTCCAGGTCGATATCCACAACGGGCGAGCCCCCGCCGGACTGCGTGTACTGGAGGTTCATCGAGGAGCTCTCCCAGGCGAGGCCCCCGTACACATCCACCACCGAGAAGGTCTTCCCCGCCTGCGCTCCGATGGAGATGCCGCTGAAGTCGATGAGGTCCCCCACCGTGAAGCTGCTGTAGAACAGGCCCACGGCGGCATCCAGGGGGGGCTCCTCCAGATACTGGCTGATGCTGTGGCGGGCCCCGATGCCGAAGAGAGTGACCTTGGGAAACTTGTCGTCCCCGATCGCCGGGATCGGCACATAGCGCAGGGAGGCCTGCGTGCCGTAGAAATTCCCCACCGTGAGCTGGGGCACCACCAGGGGAAACAGGGAGGCGTCAATAATGCCGTCGGATCCCTTGAACTGCAGGCCGGTGGCCGGGTCGGTCACCAGGGTTGCCTTCGGTCCGAAGATGGTCGGCTGGCGCGTGGTGAGGCCGCCGAAGCCGGGGGGGAGGTTCAGGGTATAGAGTTTCTGGTCGTCACCCACGGAGGCGCCCATGCCCACAAAGCTGAGCTCCATGAAGAACCCGTCCCGGGGTATGGCGGCGCTGTGGAAGAGCCCCGCGTTCATGTTCGCCCCGAAGAGGTCCGCCATCGGCTGGATGTAGCCCTTGACCGCCTCGGATCCGAGCTGTTTGATGATGTTCTCCATGTCGGTCTGGGCGGCGCCCGGCGAGGACGGCAGAAGAACCGCCGCCGCGAGCACGCAGACCGCGACACGACGGAAAACTCGTAGAGAGAGACGCATGGGTCCTCCTCTGGTGAGTGAGTGGGTCGATGATATGGAAGAGAACGGCGCCACGTTCAGAGCGCCAATATACGCAGGGCGGATCTCAGGTGCAAGAAGGTGGGTTGGGGGGCCGCGGCGGGGTCCCCGATGAGCGGAGCAGGAGGAGCACCGATTCCATATCCGGAGGAAGGGGGGACGCAAAGAACATCTCCCGCCCCCCGCCCGGATGAAGAAAACCGAGGGTGCGGGCGTGCAGGGCCTGGCGGGGCATGAGACGGAGGAGGCATTCCACCTCGTCTTTCTGGGAGCGGGAGCCCGTGCCGCACACGATCCGCCGGCCGTGATACGACGGGTCTCCAAAGACGGGATGCCCGATGTGGGCCAGGTGGACGCGGATCTGATGCGTTCTTCCCGTCCGGAGCCGGAGGCGGAGGAGGGCGCAATAGGCAAACTGCTCCAGAACCCGGTACTCCGTCCTGGCCTCCTTGCCCCCCTCCACCACCGCCATCTTCTTCCGGTCCGAGCGGCTCCGGCCCAGGCACGCCTGGACGACGCCCTCGCCGGAAGAGAACCTTCCCCACACCACGGCCTGGTACTCCCGCCGGACCGTCCGGAGGGCGAACTGCCGCGCCAGTGCGGCGTGGGCTCGTTCGTTCCGTGCCACCACCAGGAGGCCCGAGGTGTCCTTGTCGAGCCGGTGCACGATGCCGGGGCGCACGGGGTCCCCGCCCGCCGACAGGGAGCGGGTGTGGGAGAGCAGCGCGTTCACCAGGGTCCCCGTGCGATTCCCGTGGGCAGGGTGGGTGACCATCCCGGCGGGCTTGTTGACCACCAGCAGATCCGCGTCCTCATAGAGGATGTCCAGGGGGATGGGCTCGGGCAGAATGTCCGTCGGGGGCGGGGAGGGGAGCGTGAGCTCGATCCGCTCCCCCGGACTCACCCGGTGGCTGGCACGCACCCGGCACCCGTCCACCAGCACAAGGCCGGCCCGGACCGCCTGCTGGATCCGTGTGCGCGTGGCGTTCTCCACGTGGTGCGTCAGAAAGAGGTCCAGGCGCTCCCTCTTCTTCCCCTGCGGCACGATCAGAACAAACGGGGGGGGCACGGAGACCCCTTCAGGCGGCGGGGCCGGACGCGGAGAGCTCCTCCGGACGCGGGGAGCGGTAGAGGAACAAGAGCAGGATCACGCCGACGGTGACGGAGGCATCGGCAATGTTGAACACCGGCCAGCGCTCCATCTGAATGAAGCCGAGGGAGATGTCGGGGAACTCCATGTCCAGGAAGTCCACCACCCTGCCGTGGAAGAGGGGACCCTCCCCGAACGCAACCCCGTAGAAGACCCGGTCCACGAGGTTGCCGGCGGCTCCCCCCAGGATGGCGGCCAGGGCACAACGCACTCCCAGCGGCTCGGTGCGCATCCGGTAGAGGTACCAGAGCACCACCGCCACGGCGGCCAGCGAGAGGAGGGAGAAGAAGAGCTTCCCGCCGAGATCGATGCCGAAGGCCATGCCGGGATTCTCAATGTACGTCAGGCGCAGCCAGTCCCCCAGGAGCGGGCGGCTGGATTTGAGCTGGAACCCACCCACCTGCAGGCCCAGCAGGGGGATGGTCCAGCCCTCCTTGACCAGCAGCTTGGTGCACTGATCCGCAAGGATGATGCAGAGGGAGAGGTAGAGGACCCGCACGAAGCCGCTCCTCAGGGTTCCCGCCGGCGGGCGCGCGCCAGCGCCAGGCGGCCCCGTTCGCAGGGGGCATTCGTGTTCTTGTATTCCGCGCAGGTCTGCGCGGTGGGCACGGCCTCCAGGCGCTCCTTCGGGACCAGAAGGCCGCAGACCCGGCAGACTCCATAGGTGCCGTCCTCGATCCGGGCAAGGGCGTCGTCCAGCTGGCTCACGAACTTGCTGCCGCGGGAGGCAAACAGGAATGTCTTCTCCCGCTCCATGGCGTCGGTCCCCTGCTCCATGTGGAGGGAATAGGTGGAGCTTTCGCTCACGTACTCCCCCGTGGTCACATCCATCATGCTTTCCTTCAGGGTGTCCAGCTCCTCCAGCGTCTCCCGCTTCTTCTCCCGGATCATCTCCCGGAAGCGCGCCAGCTCCTTCTGTGAGAAAGCCTTCGGCCCGAGAGCGGCGGCGCGGGAGGTGCGCGCAGCCACCGCCTTCTTGAGGTTCGCCTTCGCCTTCTTGATCTGTTTCGCGCGGGCAGCCGCCTTCCCCTTCATGATCTCGACCGTAGACTTCACAATCGCCTTCGATCCCCGTTTCGCCATGTGGGCGTCTCCTTTGGTCATCGATTGTTCTCCTCGCACGCAAGCCGCTCGATCGCCACTTCCACCGTCTCCCCGTTCACCTCCAGAGCCACCGCCCCGCCGGCTGCGGGCAGCCCTTCGGTGAGTGTCAGTGCCAGCGTCTCGGACGCAATGTAGGAGGCCATGGCCCGCAGGGCGGCGCCGAGGCGCTCCGGCGCCGCATAGCGGATTGCAATCCGGTCGGTAACCCGGAACCCGGCCTCCTTCCGCAGATTCTGGATCCGGTTCACAAACTCGCGCGCCGCGCCCTCGGCCCGAAGGGCCTCATCCAGGGCGGTGTCCAGGGCCACCGTCAGGTCCCCGTCCGACTCCACCAGCCAGCCCGGCATGTCTTCCCGCAGGATCTCCACATCCTCGGAGGTCAGCGTCACCCGTTCCTCTCCCAGGGAGACCTCCAGGAATCCCGTGCGCTCCAGGGTTCCGATCTGGGGGCCCTCCAGGCCCCGGATCCGCTCGGCCACCATCTTGGCCTTCGGTCCGAAACGCGGGCCCACGGACTTGAACCGCGGCCGGGCGCTCTTACGCACAAGGCCCGCATCGTCCTCCACCCACTGCACCGCCTTGACGTTGACCTCCTCCATGATGACGTCTTCCATCCGCCGGAGGGCCTCCTGTTCCCCGAGGGAGGCGGCCGGAAGGATGATGCGCCCCAGGGGCTGGCGCACCTTCAGGCCGGCCTGCATGCGCATCGAGCGGACCAGCGTCACGATCCGGCGGGCCCGCTCCATGCGCCGCTCCAGATCACGGTCCACCGCCGAGCTTTCCGGCCCGGGCAGAAGGCTCCAGTGCACCGAAGCGGACTCCTCCAGGCCGGTGCCCCGATTCAGGCACCCGTACAGCTCCTCGGCCAGGAAGGGGGCAAAGGGGGCCGCCAGTTTGGCCACCGCCGCCAGGCACTCGTACAGGGTCTGATAGGCCGCCGTCTTGTCCCTTCCCGGACTGCTCTTCCAGAAACGGCGCCTGTTCCTCCGGACATACCAGTTGGAGAGCAGGTCCACGGTGAACTCAGACACCCCGCGGGCCGCCCGCGTGACGTCGTAGGCATCCATGGCGGAGGTGTACCGCTCCAGAAGCGAGTTGAGCTCCGAGATGATCCAGCGGTCGATTTCCGGACGCTCCGCCACCGGGATGCGCGGCTCCCGGTACGCAAAACCGTCGATATTGGCATAAAGGGCGAAAAAGGCGTAGGTGTTGACGAGCGTGCCGAAGAACCTCCTCTGCACCTCCCCCGGCCCCTCCGCATCGAACATCGTGGGCCGCCAGGGGGGGCTGGCGGTCACCAGGTACCAGCGCACGGCATCCGCCCCGTACCGGGCCAGGATGTCGGAAGGATGCACGGTGTTGCCGCGCGACTTCGACATCTTCTGCCCATCCCGGTCCAGAACCAGCTCGTTGACCAGAATGTTCCGGAAGGCCGGCCTGTCGAACAGGAACGTGCTGATGGCGTGCAGGGAGTAGAACCACCCCCGGGTCTGGTCGATTCCCTCGCAGATAAAGTCGGCCGGATGCCGGGCGCCTCCGTCCACCAGGTGCCTGTTCTCGAAGGGGTAGTGCCACTGGGCAAACGGCATCGCCCCCGAGTCAAACCAGACATCGATAAGCTCCGGAACCCTCCGCTGCACCCCCCCGCAGGAGCAGGCAAAGGTGACCGCATCCACAGAGGGCTTGTGCAGGTCCAGAGGATCGGGCACGCCGCTCCCCTCCCGCAGCTCCCGGATACTTCCCACGCAGCGGACAGCCCCGCAGGCATCGCAGATCCAGAGGGGAAGAGGCGTTCCCCAGAAGCGATCGCGCGAGAGCGCCCAGTCCTTGTTCTCTTCCAGCCAGTTCCCGAAGCGGCCCTCCCCCACCTCCGGCGGCACCCAGTTGATCCGCCTGTTCAGGTCGATCATCCTCCTGGCGTACCGGGTGGTGGCAATGTACCAGGAGGCACGGGCATAATAGAGAAGCGGGGTCTTGCAGCGCCAGCAATGGGGATAGCTGTGGGTGACGGTCTCCTTCCGGTAGAGCAGTCCCCGGGCCTTCAGGTTCTGGATGATCAGGGGATCCGCATCCTTCACGAAGCGGCCGGCGAAGTCGGTCACCTCCGGACCGAACTTCCCGCTCCGGTCCACGGGGTGGATGGTGGGGAGCCCTTCGGCCCGGGCCGCCTGATAATCATCCTCGCCGTAGGCGGGGGCCAGGTGCACGATGCCCGACCCGTCCTCCGTGGTGACAAAGCCGGCGGTGATGACGCGGAAGGCGTTCTCCCCGACGGGATGGTAGTCGAAGAGGCGCTCATACGCTGCGCCCGCCAGCGCCCCCCCCTTCACGCAGGCCTCCACCGTGTACTCGCCGTCCAGGGCGGCCAGGCGGTCCCGGGCAAGGATCAGTCGCTCCCCCCGGTGCAGAACCGTCACGTAGTCCACGTCCGGGTGGACCGCCAGGGCCACATTGGAAACAAGCGTCCAGGGGGTGGTGGTCCAGACCAGGAACGATACGCCGGGGCGGTCGAGGAGCCGCATCCTGACGTAGATGCTCGGATCCTTCACGTCCTCGTACCCCAGGGAGACCTCGTGGGAGGAAAGGGGTGTTTCGCACCGGGGACAGTAGGGCTGTATCTTGTGCCCCCGGTAGATGAGACCCTCCTCGTAGAACCGCTTCAACGCCCACCAGACCGACTCGATGTAGTCATTCTCGAACGTGACGTAGGGACGGGAGAGATCCACCCAGTATCCCATCCGCTCGGTCATGCTCTCCCATTCCTGCTTGTACTTCCAGACCGAGGCCCGGCACTGCCGGTTGAACTCCGCCACGCCGAACCTGAGCACGTCGTCCTTGGTGCGGAACCCGAGCTCCTTTTCCACCTCGATCTCCACCGGAAGCCCGTGGGTGTCCCAGCCCGCCTTCCGGTGCACCTGGAATCCGCGCATTGTCTTGTACCGGCAGACCAGGTCTTTCAGGGTCCTGCTCATGACGTGATGGATGCCGGGACGCCCGTTGGCGGTGGGAGGTCCCTCGTAGAAGGTGAACCCCGGGCACCCTTCGCGCAGCGAGATACTCCGCTCGAAGACGCCGTGTTCCTTCCAGAACCGCAGGATCTCGGATTCCAGGTCCGGGTAGGAGATCTTCTCCGTGAGTTCCTTGAACGGCATGCGTGTCCTACATGGAACGTTGGGGTGTCCGGCCGGGTGCAGCGGATGCCGGCCCGGCGGGGCGACGGGAGGGAGGGAGGACCATCAGAGCCGCTCCACCACTCCCTTCATGACCGCCGTGAGTTTCGGCTCGGTGGCCGCCGCCACGGCGATGATCTCCCGTACATCCGCCGGCTGGAGCGAGTCGGGAAAACACTCATCGGTGATGATGGAGAAACCCAGCACCCGCATACCCATGTGATTCGCCACGATGTTCTCGGGGACGGTGGACATACCCACGGCATCCGCGCCGATCAGGCGCAGAAACCGGTACTCGGCCCTGGTCTCCAGATTCGGTCCCGGCACCGCCACGAACACTCCCTGCTCGGTCCTGATGCCGAGTGCGAGCGCCACCTCCTCCGCCAGGGCGATCAGCGCGCGGGAGTACGGTTCGGACATGTCGGGGAACCGGGGCCCCAGCGTTTCGTCGTTGGGCCCGATCAGCGGGTTGTCGCCCAGCAGGTTGATATGGTCGGTGATGACCATGATGCTCCCCTTCCGGAGCCGCAAGCTCATGCCCCCCGCCGCGTTGGAGATAAGGAGGGTGTGCACACCCAGGGTCTTCATCACGCGCACCGGAAACGTCACCTGCTGGAGGGTGTATCCCTCGTAGGAGTGGAACCGTCCCTGCATGGCCACCACATCCCTGCCTCCCAGCGTCCCGAACAGCAGCCGCCCGTGATGCGACTCCACGGTGGAGAGGGGGAAATGGGGGATCTCGGCATACGGGATGGTGGAGGAAACCCGGATCTCGCGCGCCAGTCCCCCCAGGCCCGTCCCCAGGATGATGCCGATGCCGGGCGCGAGGTGCGTCCGGGCGCGCAGAAAGCCCGCTGTTTCCTCGATGCGCTTACGCAGTTCCGTCATTGTCCAGCCCGGTCAGGATGTCGCGCGCGGCCTCTTCCTCCTCCGCCCCGGGGGAGACGACCGGACGCTGTTCCAGCTCCAGCATCCGGAGCAGGTCCAGCTCGGAGCTGAGCAGGACGCGCAGGCGGGCCAGCATCGAGCCCTGGCGTCCGCGCAGCCGCACGATTTCGTTCCGGAGACGGGCCAGCTCCGCGTTGGCCTGTTCCGTTATCTGCGCGGCGCGCAGCTCCGCTTCGCGCAGGATCACGTCCGATTCCCTGCGCGCCGCCTCGTAGGTCTTCCCCGTGGCCTCCTGCGCCTGCAGAAGGGTCTGCTGGAGGGACTTCTCGATCTGCCGGTAGTCGGCGAGCTGGGTCTCCAGCTCGATCACCTTCTCGGTGGACCCCTTCGCCTCCTTGAGGAGGGCCTCGTATTCATTCGCCACCATCTCCATGAAGGTGTCCACCTCCACCGGATCGTATCCCCGCAGGGCTTTCCGGAACTCCTGCTTGCGGATATCCAGGGGCGTCAGCTTCATGGGATCCTCCTCGTCAGGCGGGAGTCGTCCCCCCCTGCGGCCGGGCCCCGAACAGGGCGGTGCCGATCCGCACGAGGGTCGCCCCCTCTTCCACAGCCACCTCAAAATCCCCCGTCATCCCCATGGAGAGGTGTCGCATGAGGATCGTGCCCCCGGAGGAGGACTCCAGCTCCCGGGCCAGCAGGCGGAGCCGCCGGAACGCAGGCCGGGAAGCCTCGGGATCGGGCAGGAAGGGCCCCATGGTCATGAGGCCCAGCACCCGTATGTTCTCCAGGGGGGCCAGGCGGGCCATCACCTCAGGCGCCCGCGCGGGCCGGACGCCGAACCTGGTTTCCTCCTCCGAGGTGTTCACCTCCACCAGCACATCCACCACCCGGCCGGAGGCCCGCGCGCGCCGGTCGATCTCGAGGGCCAGCTCCGGGCTATCCACAGCGTGAACCAAATGCACCCAGGGGGCGATGACCTTCACCTTGTTCCTCTGCAGGTGGCCGATGAAGTGCCATCGGATACGCGGGTCGGCCGCCAGGGCCCTCTTCTCCCGCATTTCCTGGACGTAGTTCTCGCCGATGTCCAGCACGCCGGCGAGGGCGGCTTCGGCAATCCTGGAGGCAGCCACCGTCTTCCCCACTCCGACCAGCGTCACCTCTTCCGGCCGCCGATGCGCACGCGCGCAGGCCTCGGCAATCCGCTCGTGTATGCGCGCAACTGTTTCGGCGATCATAGCAAAGAAGCCAAGGCTTCAATATACGGGTGGAGGCGTTGAAAATCAATCCGACCCCGAAGCCCGCACAGCGCCGCGGTTTCCGGTTTGCTTGACTTCCCCTGCCAATTTGGTTTACTTTCCCCGGGAAAGGGTGGAGGGCGTGCCCGGATGAGCATTCTGGACAACAACAGCTACGACGAAGAGCCCGAGGACGAGCAGAGCCGGCAGGCGCGCCTGGACGAGGAGCTCCGGAAGCTGAAGGAGCAGATGAAGGACGGCTCCTCCGGCATCGCAAATGCCGAGGCCCTCGAGGAGATCGTGGCCTACTACTTCGAGCATGAGCGCTACGAGGAGGCCCTCCACTTCGTAAACCAGCTCCTCGTGCTTGCACCCTACAGCGCGGACGCCTGGCTCCGCAAGGGCCTCATCCTGAGCAACCTCTCCCGCCAGCCGGAGGCCCTGGATTGCTACGATCAGGCCCTCGGCTTCAACCCCGTGGACGCGGAAACCCTCATCAACCGCGGGATCGCCCTGGACGACACGGGCAGGAACGAGGAGGCCCTGGAGAGCTTTGAGCGGGCCCTCCAGATAGACCCCTCCAGCGAGGACGCGCTGTTCAACAAGGCCATCTGCCTGGAGAAGACGGGGCGCCACGAGGAGGCGGCAGGCATCTTCCGCTACATTCTGGAGGGGAATCCCGGCCACCGGGACGCCTGGTACGAGCTGGGATACTGCCAGGACGTGCTGGACAGGCCGGAAGAATCGCTCCGCTGCTACGACGAACACCTCCGGATCGACCCCTACAATCACAATGCCTGGTACAACAGGGGCATCGTGCTCAACAAGATGGCCCGGTACGCGCGCGCGCTGGAGAGTTACGACACCGCGCTGGCCATCCAGGAGTCCTTCCCCGCGGCATGGTACAACAAGGGGAACGCGTATGCCAACATGGGCCGCCTTCACGACGCGGTGGCCTGCTACCGGGAGACCCTCCGCCTGGACCCCCGCGACGTGCCCGCCTGGCACAATCTGGGCAATGCATACGAGGAGCTGCGGGAGTACGAGGAGGCGGCGCAGTGCTTCACGCACGCCCTCCGGATCGACCCGCAGCACTACGAGTCGTACTTCGGCCGCGGGAGCTGCTTCGACTCGCTGGGACAGCCCCGCCGGGCCCTGGCGGACTTCAACAAGGCCCTCTCTCTCTGCCGGGACTACCCCGACCTCTGGTACGCCAAGGCGGACCTGCTGTACAACCTGGGTCGCGTGCGGGAATCCCTGGCGGCCTACCGGATGGTGACCCGGCTGGATCCCCACAACCACGAGGCCTGGATTGACCTGGGGGAGACGCTCCTCGAGCTGGGCCAGGCACGCCAGTCCCTGAAGGCATTCGACAAGTCCCTGGAGCTCCATCCCTCCTGCGCCGATGCACAGTACTGCCGCGCCAAGGCGCTGCTGGTGCTCAGCCGGCCCGACGAGGCCGTGGAGGCCCTGCGCATCGCCTTCCAGATCGACCCCGCCAAGAAGAAGACCTTCGAGCGGGAGTTCCCCGGCCTCAGCACCCTCGGGGAATTCGCCCAGCTCCTGGGCGGTTGAGCCCGCATGACGGTCTCCACGGCTCCCGAGGCGGGAAGAGCCCCGCGCCTCGCGGTCCTGGGGACCGGCTTCGGCGCCTTCACCCTCATCAAGAGCCTCCCGGAGGGCTTCGCCGTCACGGTGGTCAGCCCCCGGAACCATTTTCTCTTCACCCCCCTCCTGCCCGGCACCACCGTCGGCACCATCGAGTTCCGCAGCATCATCGAGCCGATCCGCCACGCCCGGCAGGATCTGGAGTTCTACCACGCGTGGGCCGAGGGGCTGGACCGCGGCCGCCGTCTGGTCCGCTGCCGGAGCGCGGCGGGGGGAACGACTTTTTCCGTCCCGTACGACATCCTGGTGATCGCCGTGGGCGCCCTCAGCAATACCTTCGGCGTCCCGGGGGTGGCCGAGCACGCCTGTTTCCTGAAGGAGCTGCAGGACGCCCGCGCACTGCGGAGCCGCATCATCGGGTGTTTTGAAACAGCCAACCTGCCCGGCACCGAGGCGGCACAGCGGCGCCGGCTGCTCCACTTCGTGGTCTGCGGGGGAGGACCCACGGGGGTGGAGTTCGCAGCCGAGCTGAACGACTTCCTGGTGGAGGACCTCTCCCGTTCCTACAGGCGTCTGGTGCCCGAGGCGCAGATCACCCTCGTGGAGGCGGCCAAGGAGATCCTGGGGGGGTTCGATGAGAAGTTGCGCCGCTACGCCACGGAGCTCTTCCGCCGCCAGCGCATCACCCTCCTGACGGAGTCACCCGTGGTGCGGGTGGAGGAGCGGACCGTGCACCTGAAGGACGGCTCCGCGCTCCCCTACGGCCTTCTGCTCTGGTCCACGGGCAACGGCCCCACCGGCTTCGTCGCCGGAACGGACCTCCTGCTGGATGGGGGAGGGAGGATCCTGACCGATCCCTTCCTGCGTGTGCACGGAGGCGGCGAGATCTACGCCCTCGGGGACTGCAGCGCGGTGATGGGCGCGGTTGTTCCCGCCACCGCCCAGGCAGCCCAGCAACAGGGACGCTACCTGGCGCGGGAGCTCTGTGCCCGTTTCGACGGGCGCAGGGCGCGGCCGTTCGTCTACCGCCCGTTCGGGATGCTGGCCTATGTGGGAGGACATCGGGCCCTGGCGGACCTGGAGCAGTTCAGGGGATCGGGGTGGATGACGTGGATCCTCTGGCGGTCGGCCTACCTCACCCGGATCGTCAGCATGAAGAACAAAGTCTCGGTCCTGCTGGACTGGATCAAGACCCGGATCTTCGGCCGGGACATCAGCCAGTTCTGAAGGGAGCACAGCGGTGTCGGGCGCCTGGCGTTTTCCGCGCGCATTCCGGAGTGCCAACGCGGCGGAGCTCTTCGAGATGGCCGCCTTCTACGGCATGTTCATCGCCGTGACGTTGTACCCGACCGACGCAGTGGGATTCAGCGATATCGAGGCGGCCTGGATCGCCGGCGTCTTCGCCGCCGGCCTCTACCTGCTTCCCCCCTTTGCGGGGGCTCCGGCAGACGCCCCGGGGTTCAGCCACCCGCATTCGTTCTTTTGCCCCGACCCGGCGCTCCTCACGGGGGCAGAGGCCTCGCACGCCTGCGAGAACGCCAACCGCATCCGGCTCATCTTTGCCGCCATCGGTTGTCTGGCGGCCGGCCGCCTGATAGTCTGCGCGCGGCGACGGGGACATCCCGCGGCGGGGGAGGAACACCCATGAACTTCTCCCAACGGCTCCGGAACGCGCAGGACCGGAGCGGGAGCCTCCTGTGCATCGGGCTGGATCCGGATGAGCGGCTCCTTCCCCCCGGGCTCCGGGGGCGCCGCAATCCGGCGGCGGCCTTCAACCGCCTCATTGTGGAGGCCACGGAAGACCTGGTCTGCGCCTACAAGCTCAACCTGGCGTTCTATGAGGCCATGGGAGCGGGGGGCCGGCGGGCCCTGGAAGAGACGCTGGCGGCCATCCCCTCCCGTGTGATCACCATCGGGGACGGAAAGCGGGGGGACATCGGGAACTCATCCGAACTGTATGCCCGCGCCCTGTTCAAAGACCTGGGTTTCGATGCCTGCACGGTCAACCCGTACATGGGGAGGGATTCCGTGGAGCCCTTCACGGCGGATGAACGGCGCGGGGCGTTTCTTCTGGCCGCCACCTCCAATCCGGGAGCAGGAGACTTCCAGAACCTCCGGGTTCGCGGACGCCCCCTGTATGAGGAGGTCATACGGCGCGCCGTGCAGTGGAACACGCGGGGAAACATCGGCTTTGTCGTGGGGGCGACGCAGCCCGCCGCGCTGGCGCGGGCCTGCGCCCTCGCCCCCGGGGCTCCCCTGCTGATCCCCGGCATCGGGGCCCAGGGAGGAGACCTCCCCGGGGCCGTCCGCTCGGGCTGTGACGCCGAGGGAAGAATGGCGGTGCTGAACGCCGGCCGCTCGGTGCTGTACGCGTCGGCCGGAAGGGATTTTGCCGAGGCGGCCCGCGAGGCGGCTCTCGACCTCCACCGGACGATCGGAAGCCTGCTGCCCCCCCGTGGGGACCGGGCCCGATAGGGGCCGTCAGCTCCGCAGCAGCCGGAAGGCGTGCATCCAGCTGTTTTCCCGGAAGCCGGGAATGCACCACAGCATCGCCAGCGGCTCGATGGCCCGCGCGGCCTCGACTCCCCCCATATCCGCCACATCCCATCCGAATGCGTCCAGGATCATGCGGGCGGCCGATTTGGCATCCGGATGATCCCCGCAGATGAACATGGTGGGCGCGCCCCCCTGGAAGCGCGGCTCCACCATCAGGGCGCTTCCGACGGAGCTGAAGCACTTCACGAAGCGCGCCCCGGGGACCCGGTGCTGCAGACGTTCCATCAGGGATTCATTGGGACCGGTGAAGTACGTCAGCACCCCGCCGACGGGGGGCGCCTCGGCAATGGGGTTGGTGGCGTCCAGGACGGTCTTTCCCTCCAGACGGGCCGGGCCCGCCGCGTGCAGAACGTCTTCCGCGGCCGTTCCCTTGACTGCCAGCACGAGGATCTCCCCGAAGGCCGCGGCCTCGGCAAAACTCCCCACGCGGGCGCCCTCCCCCGTTGCCGCCAGCCACCGGGCGAGCTTCCCG
The DNA here is from genome assembly GCA_049587715.1 of Bacteroidota bacterium. Lineage (GTDB taxonomy): Bacteria > Bacteroidota > Ignavibacteria > UBA10030 > UBA6906 > JBAVEL01. The sequence continues at coordinate 13,463 of JBAVEL010000148.1, read as the reverse complement.
CCGTCCCGCGTGCCCAGCATGACCTGGTGACCGTGCCGGGCAAAGCCGGTCCCCAGGGCCTGCGCCACGGCTCCCGAGCCGAGGATCCCGATTTTCGGTTTCTGCATGTGATGCTCCTTCCCGTGTCGGATGTGCGGACGCATGCCCGCCCCAGGAGAACACCCGCCGATGGGCCCGCGTTCCCCCGCCCGGGTGCAACCCCGGATGCCCGGCTGCGTACAACGCGCTGGCACCCATCCAACAGCAGCAGGAGGATCTCATGGTTCGTTCTTCCGTCCTGTGTGCGGGGATGGTGTTCCTGGTCGTTCTTCCTCTCCGGTCGGAGGAGCCGCCCCCGGGGGGGCCGGTCTTCATCCGCGCCACCATCCAGCAGTCCGAGGCGAGTCTCGCATACGGGCTCGGTTCCCCTTCCCCCGGCCTTCAGCTCACCGCCGCCCAGACCCTGCGGCAACTGAAAGAGCTTTTCCCGGGACGCTCCTTCACCTCCACGGTGATCCCCCTTCTGGCGCTCCTGAAGCGGGAGGAAACGGAGACACCCGTGCGGCTCGTCGCCGCCCTGGCTCTCCACGATCTGCGCACGGAACGGGGGGACTACGCCATCGCCCGCATGGCGCATCACGCAGACTGCCCCCGGCTCAGGCATCTGTGCGGGTGGCTGGCGTACTACCGGCTTGCGGAGAGGGCGCCGGCGCCGTCGGCCCTGGAGCAGGTGCGCCGTCTCGTGGCCGGGGCAATCCCCGAGCCGCTCCCCGAGCGGTTTCCCGCCGCGGGGGAACACGCCGGCAGCGTGCAGGGGGAATAGGGCCGAAACCCGTCAGGGAAGGAGAAGAAGCCGCAGGGTCCGGGCGCCCTTCTCCGTGAGAAGGCGGCAGAAATAGACGCCGGCGGCCCTGGCGCCGGCATCCCACCGCACCGCATGCAGGGAGGCGTCCTCTCCGGCGTCCGCCAGCAGCGACACCTCCCGCCCCAGCATGTCGTAGACGGCAATCCGCACCCTGCCCGGCTCCGCGAGCCGGTACTGGATGGTGGAGATTCCGTTGAAGGGGTTGGGGTAGCTCCCGAGGAACGGCTCCGCCGGGGGGGCCCCGGCGCCGTCGGGGACGACCCCCACGAAGGGATGCGTGATGCGACCGTAGAAGACGTTCTGCTCCCCGCCGAAGGTGGCCGCCCAGGCCAGATGCGCCCCCGCCTCATCCGAGACCATGTGGAAGTAGTCGCCCATCTTGTCCTGCTGGGGCCAGCCCAGGTGGGGGTCAAACGCCTGGGAGAGACGGATATTGGGGGACCAGGTCCGGCCCCCGTTGTATGAGTAGGCGTAGTAGAGCGAGGAGAGAACCGTGCCGGGATCGTCCCGCGTGTCCAGCCAGACCACGTCCAGCCGGCCGCCGGGGGCGACCGACATCGTGCCGAACCACTGCCAGGCGGAGGTGCCGGCATCGTCGTTCACCCGCACGGGCGGGCTCCAGGTGAGGCCCCTGTCGGTGCTCCGGGCGAACATCACATCCAGAGGATCCGGAACCGATGTCCGCTCCACGGAGCAGAGCACATAGACGGATCCGGCGGACGGGCCGTCGGACCCGTCCACGGCCACCCAGGCCTGCCCGTGGAGCCCGCCGGGGTTGGGGCTCGTCGATCCGGCAAAGGCCACGACCTGGCCGTCCAGGTTCACGGGAACCGACATCTCCCAGCTCACCCCGGAGGCGGAGTCGCGCGCCGTGGAGGAGCGGGCCAGCGTGAAGGCGGAGCCCCCCGCCCCGAAGGCGTACAGTTCCCCCGCCGGCCCCACCGCCAGAGTGCCCCAGAAGGGATCCCCGGGGATGATGGTGCAGGCCTCATAACTCGCCCCCCCGTTCACCGAACGGGTGAAGAAGCCGGGGGGACAGATGCTCCAGGTGTCGGTCCAGAAGGAGTAGATGTGCCCGTCCCCGGGTCCTCCGGTGCGGTCCACCGCCATCCACTGCTTGTCCCCTCCCCGGGCGGCCACCCCCGGCCCCCACCCGGCCCCCCCCGTCACCGACGTGAAGACGTCGCAGCGGTAATCGCCCCCCGAGCTGGTGAGACTATTGTAGTAGAACCGTCCCTCCCCGTCCGCATCCAGCACGGGATCCGACCGGAACACCCCCGGCTGAATGACGCCGGGGAATCGCCAGGTCTGCCCCCCGTCGGTGGTGTACCCGTACCCCGCCTGCCGGAAGTTGCTGGCAACCGTGTTGAACTGCCTCCAGCCGATGGACATGCGCTGGGGGTTCCGGGGATCCACCGCGATGGTGGGCTCGTTGGCGGCATCGCCCAGGATGTTCCGCCCGGAGTCGGCCACGTTCACCTGAACGGAGAAGAAGCCCGGGGCGGCGACACGGATGCCGGGAGAGAACCGCGCGGGCTGCGCCGGCTGGGCGTAGGCGTCGCGGGGGACCTCCCGGTGGAAGGAACGGAGGCGTGCGGAGAGACTGTCGGAGGCGGCCCCCGGCGGGATTACAACCAGAAGAAGGCAGAGGGCGGGGCCGAGCGTTCTGGACGGACGGGTCATGGGATGGTCCTCCTGGACGGGTGCGTACCGAGATGTGCCTCCCGGGCCGGATCAGCGGAGCGGCGGAACTATGTGCCGCGCTTTCCGCTCCGGCGGACCGCGCCGCCGGCACGCGGTGCGGGCGCCCCGCGAGGCCTTCCGCCGCCCAGTTTCGTTCCGGCGGCTCCCCCCCCATGCAGAGCCAGGGCGTGCTCGTGAAAGTCATCGCCGGGCTTCAGGACGCGCACCAGGAGGGGCTTCCCTCCCAGGGGCTTCCCGCGAAGCTCCTCCACGGCCTTGCGCGCCTCGCCCTTGTGCTCCATGTCCACGAAGCCGTATCCCTGGGACGCTTTCGTTTTGCGGTCGCGCCCCACGGTGGCGGCACGCACGGAGCCGAAGGGCTGGAACAGGGCACGCAGCTCCTCGTCCGTGAACGTGTCGGGCAGATTGCCAATGTAGATCTGCATGCGCTTGCCTCCCCGTCGTTCGTGATGGTCCCCGGCAGATGCCGGGGTTCCCTCTGCCGGGCGCCTCCGGCACCCGGGGTGCTCAGGATTCCCCGCCGGAAGGGGGCTTCCCGTTCGGGGTCTCCTCTTCCGCCACCGCCGCCGCCACGTCGGAGACAGTATCCTTCTCCTCCAGTCGGATCAACCGCACTCCCTGGGTGTTCCTCCCCGCCACGCGGATTGCAGAGGCGTGCTGGCGGATGATGATTCCCTTCTCGGTCACGATCACCACATCGTCCGTTTCCGTCACCTCCTTGATCGCCACCATCGGACCGGTCTTGTCCGTGGTCTTCACCGTGATGATGCCCTTGCCGGCGCGGTGGCTCACCCGGTACTCCCCCGTCTCGCTCCGTTTCCCGTATCCCCGCCCGGTGGCCACCAGAATGGTGGTCCCCTTCCGGCGCAGCACCACGGCGCCCACCACGCGGTCCTTCTTCTCCAGACGGATGGCGCGCACCCCTCCCGCCGTCCGGCCCATCGGACGGACCTCGCGCTCGTGGAAGCGGATGGCCAACCCGTCCCGTGTGCCGATCACGATGTCCTGCCCGCCGTCGGTGAGCCTTACGTCCATGACCCGGTCCCCCGCGTCCAGCGAGACGGCCACAATCCCGGTGCGGCGCGGGTTCCCGAACTCCTCCAGGGAGGTCTTCTTGATCATCCCCCGCTCGGTAACCATCACCACGAACAGAGGATCCGCGAACCCCTTGACGGAGAGGTACGAGGCGATGGACTCTTCCTGTTCCTTCGCAATGAGGTTGGCGATGGACTTGCCGCGCGCCATGCGCCCGGCCTCGGGGATCTCATGCACCTTCAGCCAGTAGACCCGCCCCCGGTCCGTAAACAGGAGCAGGTAGTTATGCGTGGAGGCGACGAACATGTGCTCGATGAAGTCGTCCTCCTTTGTGGTGGCGCCCGTCGAACCCCGGCCGCCGCGCGACTGGCGGCGGTACCCGCTGACCGGGAAGCGCTTGATGAACCCGCCATGGCTGACCGTGATCACGACGTCCTCCTCCGCGATCATGTCCTCGATGCTGAACTCCGAGGCCTTGTACACGATCTCGGTGCGCCGCTCGTCTCCGAACTTCTTCCGAACCTCCAGCAACTCCTCCCGGATGATCTCCATCTGGAGCTGCTTGCTCTTCAGGATCGCCTTCAGCCGCTCGATGAGCCGTATGGTCTCGCGGTACTCCTCCTCGATCTTGCGTCGCTCCAGGCCGGTGAGGCGCTGCAGGCGCATATCCAGGATCGCCCTCGCCTGGATCTCCGACAGCTTGAAGCGCTTCATCAGTCCGGCGCGGGCCGTGTCCACGTCGCGGGAGGCCTTGATGAGTTTGATGACGGCGTCGATGTTGTCGAGGGCAATGATATAGCCCTCCAGCAGGTGCGCCCGCTTCTCGGCCTCCGCCAGCTCGAAGCGGGACCGCCGGACCACCACCTGGTTCCGGTGCTCCAGGAACAGCCGCATCATGGAGACCAGCGTAAGCACCTGGGGCCTGCCCTGCACCAGGGCCAGCATGATGATCCCGAAGGTGGTCTCCATCTGGGTGTGGCGGTACAGGTTGTTCAGGATCACCTGGGCATTGGCGTCCTTCCGGAGATCCACCACCACCCGCAGCCCGTCCCGGTCGGACTCGTCCCGGATGTCGGCAATGTCTTCCAGCTTCCGCTCGTTGACCAGGTCCGCGATGCGCTCGATGAGGACCGCCTTGTTCACCTGGTACGGGATCTCGGTAATGACGATGCTCTGCCGGTCGGCCTTCCCCGTCTCGATGGTGGCCCGGGCCCGGAGCGTGATGCGCCCGCGCCCCGTGGTGTAGGCCTCCCGCACGCCGTCGTAGCCGTAGATGATGCCCCCCGTGGGGAAGTCCGGGGCCTTCACGTACTTCATCAGCTTCTCGTCGGACAGCGTCTCGTCCTTGATCAGGGCAATGCACCCGTCCACCACCTCCGCCAGGTTGTGCGGCGGAATGTTGGTGGTCATGCCCACGGCAATCCCGCTGGCGCCGTTCACCAGAAGGTTCGGCACGCGCGAGGGCAGCACGGAGGGTTCGCGGAGGGTGTCGTCAAAATTGGGAAGGAACTCCACGGTGTCCTTCTCCAGGTCCCGCAGTATCTCCTCGGCGACCCTGGACAGGCGCGCCTCGGTGTACCGCATGGCGGCGGGGGCATCCCCGTCCACGGACCCGAAGTTCCCCTGCCCGTCCACAAGGGGATACCGCATGGAGAAATCCTGGGCCAGGCGGACCATCGTGTCGTACACGGCCGTGTCGCCGTGCGGATGGTACTTGCCCAGGACCTCCCCGACGATGCGGGCGGATTTCTTGTAGGGGCGGCCGGGCTGCAGGCCCAGATCCTGCATGCCAAACAGAACGCGGCGGTGAACCGGCTTCAACCCGTCCCGCACATCGGGCAGGGCGCGCGATACGATCACCGACATCGAGTAATCGATGTAGGAGCCGCGCATCTCGTCTTCAATGTCGACCGGTACGATTTTCTCGCTGACTGTGGCCATCATGCCTTCCGGGCCCCGGTGCGTGCGCCGCACGGGCGGCTACACGTCCAGATTCCGCACGTATTTTGCGTTTTTCTCTATGAACTCGCGTCTCGGCTCCACCTCGTCCCCCATCAGGATGGAGAACGTGCGGTCGGCGTCGGCCGCATTTTCGATGTTGACCTGCAGGAGGGTCCGCGTTTCGGGGTTCATGGTCGTGGCCCAGAGCTGCTCCGGGTTCATCTCTCCCAGACCCTTGAACCGGGACACCGCGATCCCTCCCCCCCCGGATCCCTCCCCGGAAACGGGCTCCTCCTCATCCTTCTCCCCCTTGCGCACCCGCTCCGCCCCCAGGCGCTTCATCACCTCGTCCCGCTCCTCCTCATCGTAGGCATAGAGCTCCTGCTTTCCCTTCTTCAGCTTGAAGAGGGGGGGCTGGGCGATGTAGATGTGCCCCAGCTCGATGAGCTGCTTCATGTACCGGAACAGGAGCGTCAACAGAAGCGTGCGAATATGGGAGCCGTCCACGTCCGCATCGCACATCAGGATGATCTTGCCGTATCGGACATTCTCCGGGGAGAACTCCTCCCCCACGCCCGCCCCCACGGCCGTGAAGATGTTCCGGATTTCCTCGTTTTCCAGGATCTTGTGGAGGCGGGCCTTCTCCACGTTCAGGATCTTCCCCTTCAGAGGGAGGATGGCCTGGAAGCGCCGGTCCCTCCCCTGCTTGGCGCTCCCCCCCGCGGAATCGCCCTCCACCAGGTACAGCTCGCAATGGGCCGGATCGTTAATGGAGCAGTCGGCCAGCTTGCCGGGCAGCCCCCCGCCGCTCAGGGCGTTTTTCCGGCGCGTGATGTCGCGCGCCTTGCGCGCCGCTTCCCGGGCCTCCGCGGCACGGAGGGATTTCTCGATGATCCTGCGCGCATCCGACGGGTTCTCCTCCAGCCACGTGGCGAGCGCGGGACCCACAACGCTCTCCACGATGCTCTTCACCTCGCTGTTGCCCAGCTTGGTCTTGGTCTGCCCTTCGAACTGGGGCTCCGGCACCTTCACGCTGATCACGCCCGTGAAGCCCTCCCGGAAGTCGTCCCCGCTGAGCTGGATCTTCCCCTCCTTCACCAGCCCGCTCTTGTACGCATACGCATTGAGTGTGCGGGTGAGGGCCGTCCGGAACCCCACCAGATGGCTTCCGCCCTCGTGGGTGTTGATGTTGTTGACGTACGTGAAGATGTTCTCGCTGTACTGGTCGTTGTACTGGAAGGCCACCTCCACCTCCACCGCCCGGCCGTTGTCGTCGCTGCCGCTTCCCTTCACGGTGAAGGGTTTCCGCGTGATGGCCGGCCGCGTGGCATCAATGTAGCGCACAAACTCCACCAGCCCCCCCTGGAAGCGGAAGGTCTCCTCCTGCTCGCTCTGCGGGCGGAGGTCGGCAATGCGGAGGGTAACGGAAGGATTCAGGAAGGCAAGCTCGCGCAGCCGTTCGGCAAGCGTTTCGAAGCGGAAGGAACGGTTCTTGAAGATCTGCCCGTCGGGCATGAAGGTGGTGCGCGTGCCCGTCTTCTCCGGGTCGATCCGCCCGGTCGCAGCCACCGGGGCACGCGGCTCCCCCCGCCGGTATTCCTGATGCCAGACCCGGCCGCCGCGAAAGACATCCACTTTCAGCCATTCGCTGAGGGCGTTCACCACGGACACGCCCACACCGTGCAGGCCCCCCGAGACCTTGTAGCTGTTTTTGTCGAACTTCCCCCCCGCATGCAGAACGGTCATCACCACTTCCAGGGCCGATCGTTTCTCGGTCCTGTGCATGTCCGTGGGGATGCCCCGCCCGTCGTCGGTGACGGTGACCGACCCGTCCTTGTTGAGCAGAACCTCGATGTTGGCGGCAAAGCCGACCAGGGCCTCGTCGATGGAGTTGTCCACCACCTCGTACACCAGATGATGGAGCCCGCGCGCGCTCACGTCGCCGATGTACATGGCCGGACGCCTCCGCACCGCCTCCAACCCTTTGAGGACGGTGATGTCCTCGGCGGTGTAGGCCCCCCCGTTGCCCTGCGAAGCCCGAGCGTCCCTCCCGGAGCCCTTTCCCATGGATTTCTTCTCCGCCATCGTCGTCTACCGGAACCGGATATCCTTCACCAGATCCCGTCCCAGCTCGCTGTTGATCCTTGCCGCAATTGCGCGCCGGCGCAGCGTCAGCTCCGCGCGCCATGGCGCCGTCCGCACATGCACCGTCAACACCCCGTTCTCCATCTTCCGGGCAACGGCCACCCGTGCAATCTGCTCCCCCACACACCGCTCCCACATGGCCACCACCATGTGGTCCTCCAGCCTGCGGGCGATGCCGAGCCCCGCCGCCGCCTCCCGGATGGCATCCCCCAGACTCTGGAGCCGGCCCCGGGCCTCACGCCGGACGGATCGTGCCATGCGCCACCCGGTGTCTCCGGTTCTCCCCGCTCCAGGGAACCGCCCCCCGGAACACCTCCTCGCCGGTGGCGGTCAGGACGGTCTGCCCCAGCCCCGCGAACATCTCCAGAATGCGGCGGGTCCGCCCCTCATCCAGCTCGCTGAACACGTCATCCAACAGCATCAGCGGGGTCTCCCGGGTCTTCTCCTTCATGTAGAAGAACTCCGCCACCTTCAGGGCCACCAGAAACGTCTTGTGCTGCCCCTGGGATGCATACGCCTGCACATTCAAGCCGCTCAGCTCCATGCGGAACTCATCCCGGTGCGGCCCCACCAGGCTGAGCCCGCGCCGCACTTCCTCCCCGCGCACGGCCGCAAGGCACGACGAGAACTCCTCCACGCCGCCCTCCGCGGCCCCCTGCGGAACAGGATGGTATGCGATGGATGGGGTCTCCCCCTCCCGCACGAAGGTCCGGTAAGCCTCCAGAAGGAACGGAGAAAACTCCCGAACGAACGCGGCTCTCCGGGCGGCCAGCCGGGCCCCGTGCCGCGCCAGCCCGTCGTCCCACGGCTCCAGGGTGGCGGCGGCCCCCTCCACCCGGCCCCGCAACTGACGGAGGAGCCGGTTTCTCTGCCGCAGGACCCTGCGATACTCCAGGGCCTCCGCCAGGTAGGCGCGGCTCACCTGGGAAAGCAGCATGTCCACGAAGCGTCTCCGCTCCGCGGGTGAGCCCCCCGTGACGGATGCGTGCTCCGGCGAGAGAATCACCACGGGGAAGCGCCCCACCACGCCCACCATGCTCTCGGCCGGAATCCCGTTGAGCATGATCTCCTTGCGGCGCTCCTGGCTCGCGTAGGAAACCGCCACCAGGGTCTCGGCACCCGCATCGGAGACCAGGGAGCCCTCCACCCGGAAGGCCTCGGCCCCCAGCCGCAACACCGTCCCGTCCGCCCCCGCATAGAAGCTTTTGGTGAGGCACAGGTAGGAGATCGCTTCCAGCACGTTGGTCTTGCCCTGCCCGTTGTCGCCGACCAGGGCGTTGATCCCCCCTCCAAACTCCGCTTCCGAGCGCTCGTGGTTCCGGAAGTCCCGGAGAAACAGCCGCCGGACCCTCATGGTCCGTTCCCCGCAGACATGCGCAGCCCCGCGCGGGGCGGGGCTGACATCCGGCCGGAGGCGTATTCCCTCACGCGGTCAGGCGGACCGGCATCACCAGCATGATGATGTCATCCGCACCGTCGCCCGGGGCCGCCGGCGAGATGATTCCGGCCCGGTTCGGGGCGCTGAAACGGAAACACACCTTCTCGTCGTCCAGATGCGTCAGCATGTCGAGGAGGTATGTGGAGTTGAACCCGATTTCCAGCGGCGTGCCCGTGTATGTGCAGGGAAGAGATTCCCTGGCTTCTCCCCCCAGATCCGCGTCCTGTGCGCTGACCCGGAGAGAGCTTTCCGTTACGTCGAACCGCACCTGATGGGTTGCGGCGCTGGCATACAGGGCAACCCGCCGCAGGGACGCAATAAGAGCGTCCCGCTGCAGCACCATGTCCTTGTCGTTGTCCTGCGGAATGACGCTCTCGTAGTTGGGATACGCTTCCTCTATCAACCGCGCCGTGAGGACGGTACGGTCAAAGCCGATCCGGACGTCGGTCTCGCTCAGGGAAATCGTGTTTTCTCCCGTCTCCATCGTGCGCATCAGGAGAAGCAGAGCCTTGGCCGGGATCACGATGTCGCGTTTCAGCCCGGAGGGCCTGGAGGGCCGGTGGACCACCCGTACCAGACGGTGGCCGTCGGTGGCAACGGCGCGCAGTGTTTCATTCCGTGTCTGCAGAAGAACCCCCATCATGGCGGGGCGGAGTTCATCCGCACTGACCGCAAACAGAGTCCGGTGAATGATTTTTTTGAGTTCCGGTGTTCCAATCTGCAGATGATCACTTCCCTTGAACGGAGGAGGAGAAGGAAACTCCTTTGCGTTTTCCCCCATGATGGAGTATTCACCATTCCGTGTCGTCAGCAGAATCCGGTTGGCCGTCGTATCAATGTCAAACCGCACATCCTCATCACTCAGAGAACGGACTGTGTCCAGAATCCGCCGGGCCGGGACGGCAATGCGCCCGTCCTCCTTGGCCTGCACCCCCAGAGAGACCGAGAGAAACACCTGCGTATCCGTGGCCGTCAGGGTGAGAACGTCGTTTACCAGCTCAAAGAGTATGTTCTCAAGGATCGGGGATGTGGACCTGGCCGGGATAACCGTGTGCACTTTGCCGAGTGCCCGGCCCAGTTCGGATGAATGAACCGCGAATTTCATCTGGTGCTCTCCTTGGGTGATGGATGAGCGGGGAAGGCGCAAATGCGTAAACCCCTACAAAATAGGGAAAAAACCGGGAAAAAACCAGGGCTCACGGGTTTTCCGCACAGGGGACAATTCTCTGCGGCTCTAAAGAGATAATCAGATATATCATTAAGAGAAGAGTATTTGTAAGGGTGTGGACATCTCCCGGGACATGTCTGTAAGGTCGCCGGGAGACACTCAAGAAACGCATTGGGCCGTTGAGTTTACGCAGTCCTTGAACGGACAGAGTGTGGAAAAGAGGAGGGCCGGCAGCCGATTCTCTCCACGGGGAAAAAATCCTCCCTCCCCCGGGCGGTTTCTGCACAGCGGATCCACGCGGATTTCCACGGAGATGGTTCTCTTGTTCACACATGCTCCACCGGACACACAGGGGTTGCCTCATGAGATGAAACAGCCCCTGTGTGAGAAGAAGGCCTGTGAGAGTTCATCACACCCGCCCCCTGTGCTGAAGGCGGCGCCGGAGCTGCTGAATGGTCGCCTGGTACTTGCCGTCCAGCCGCATCTGGTCCTCGACAGACTGGTAGGCGTGAATCACCGTGCTGTGGTCCCTTCCGCCGAAGTGGAGGCCGATTGTCTTGAGAGAACAGTTGGTGAGTTCCTTGGCCAGGTACATGGCGATCTGGCGGGCGCTGACGATCTCCTGTTTGCGCGTTTTTGCGCGCACCAGGTCTTCCGGAATGCCGAAGTACTCGCAGACCACCCGCTGAATCTCCTCGATGGTGATGGGGGAGCGCACATCCCCCACCACGACGCGCAGAACCTCCCGCGCCAGATCCACCGTGATCGCCCGGCCTTCCAGCGAGGCCTTTGCCAGAAGGCTGATGAGGCAGCCCTCCAGCTCCCGGATGTTGGAGGTGACGCTTGCGGCAAGGCACTCGATGACATCCTGGGGAAGGTCTATCTCGTCCCCCTCGCTCTTCTTCCGGAGGATGGCGATGCGGGTTTCCAGGTCCGGGGGCTGGATATCGGCCGTCAGCCCCCACTGAAACCGGGAGAGGAGGCGGTCATCCAGACCCTTCAGCTCCTTCGGGGGCCGGTCGGAGGTGAGGACGATCTGCTTCCCCAGGTGGTGGAGCTCGTTGAAGGTGTGGAAGAAGTTGTCCTGCGTTTTCTCCTTTCCCGAGAAGAACTGGATGTCATCCACGATCAGGATGTCCATGCTCCGGTAGAAGCCCGAAAACTCGCTGATGCGGTCCCCCTGAATGGCATCCACAAAGTCCACGGTGAACTTCTCGCTGGAGACGTACATCACGCGGTGGGCCTTCTCCCCCCCCAGGGCATGGTTGCCGATTGCCTGGACCAGGTGGGTCTTTCCGAGGCCGGTGCCGCCGTAGATGACAAGGGGGTTGAATGACGTGCCCCCGGGGTTGTTGGCTACGGCGTAGGCGGCCGCCCGCGCGAGCTGGTTGCTCTCTCCCTTGATGAAGTTCTCAAAGGTATAGCGGGGATTCAGGAAACTGTGGAAGGGGGCCCGCCCCCCGGGGCCCGGTCCCGCCCCCCGATGGGGGGCCGGGGATTCGGATCCCGGATCCCGGGGAGCCACGGGGGGTTCCTCCTGGAACAGATCGGGGGCGCCCTCGTCCGCCCTGATGGAGTACTCCAGGCGTGCCCCCTTTCCCACCACCCTTGCCAGGGTCGTCCCGATGAGCCCGTAGTAGTGCTCTTCCAGCCAGTCGCAGAAGAACTGGCTGGGAACCTGAACCACCAGGCGCCGGCCGTCCAGGGCCAGGGGCACCACCGGCTCAAACCAGGTCTTGAAGCTCTGGGTGTTGACGCTTTCCCGGATGATGCCCAGACAGGTCATCCATGCGGCCCTGGCTTCGTTCAGGGCTCGGTCCAGGCCGACGTGCGTTTCAGTGGTTTCCAACGGCGGATGCCTCCCGAGGTGGAGTTATGCACAGGCAAACGCAGAGTTCTGCACATATCTGTCCACACCGTCCCGCCGGGGCCTCCTCTGTTGCCCCCCGGGCCGGCGCGGGGGGAGCGGAGACAAAAGAGTGAAGTCCTGCATGGCGAAGCATGCAGGCCGGTTTTTCGACTCTGTGCGGCGGTTCCTACCCCCCAGCCCGGGGATGCTTCCACCCCGGAGAAGAGCGTCGGAGAAACGGACGGGTTATGAACAGATTGTCAACAGCCCGCCGGCCCGGAGGCCGACGTGGGAGTATAACACAATGAGGCGCGGATTGCAAGAGGAGAAACCGCCGGAAACCGGTTGTAATTCTCCACGGTGTTGGCTATCTTCAAGTTTGCGTCTCAGCACAAGGAGGAGCCTGCCAGGCCATGAAGCGCACATTTCAGCCTCACAACAGGAAACGGAAGAACACCCACGGGTTCCGCGCCCGGATGGCTTCGAAGAGCGGCCGGAATGTGCTCGCGCGCCGGCGCGCACGGGGAAGGCGGAAGCTCACCGTGAGCGATGAACGGTAAGCGGCCTCCACGCGGGGCGACGGGGTGATTGAAGAAGTCGGAGACAGTCCGGGGACGGGGTTCGTTCGGCAGGATCCTGAAGCAGGGAAGGCGCCTGGACGGCTCCCTCTGCCGTTGCTACTTCATGTGTGAGGAATTGCCCCCGCCTCCGCTCCGGGTGGGTGTGGCGGTGCTGGGCCCGCGCCGCACGGCCTCCGAGCGGAACCGGATCAAGCGACGGCTCCGGGAGTCCTTTCGGCTGGAGCGGGCCGCCCTGGACGGGGCCCTGGCCGCATCCGGCGTCTCGGTGAGCCTGATCCTGGCATTCAAGGGAAACAGGTTTCCGGAGACCGGGCGGATCCCCTTCGAATCCTACCGGGCGGATGTACGGGGCGTGCTGCGGATGCTTCTCCCCCATCTTGAACAATGGCAGAAATCCTGATTCTCCTCCTGAAGGCCTATCGGGCCTGTCTCTCTCCGCTCTTGCCGCGCGGCATCTGCAGGTTTGAGCCGTCCTGTTCCCGCTATGCCATGGACGCGATCGCCACATACGGGGCCGGCAAGGGGCTCCGGCGGGCGGTGCGGCGGCTCCTCCGCTGCCACCCCCTCCATCCCGGCGGTTACGATCCCGCCTGACGAAGGTCGGGCTCCCCGAAGAAGGAATGCACATGGACAAGCAGACGGTCATTGGATTCGTTCTCATCGGCATCGTGCTGGTGGTGTGGATGTGGATGCAGGCCCCCGCGCCCCGCGCCGTTCCTCCCCCCCCGGTGGCGGACACGACGCGCGCGGCCGCTCCC
>JBAVEL010000147.1:0-3606 GCA_049587715.1 Bacteroidota bacterium | reverse complement strand
CCCCGGTGTGGATGCCGTTACTGCACCTTCACCTCGATCTGCCGGGGCTTCGCCTCTTCCGGCTTCCGAAGCCGGATGGAGAGAACCCCGTCTGCGAAGGAGGCCTCCCCCCCGTCCGGCCGGACGCTTCCGGGAAGGCTGAAGCTCCTTTGGAAGGCCCCGTAGGAGCGCTCCACCCGGCTGCGTCCCGAGGCCCGGGATTCCTTCTCCTGCTTCTTCTCCCCCGTCACGGTCAGGACATTCTCCCGCATGGTGATCTTCACATCCTCCCTCCGCACGCCGGGGAGTTCCATCATGACGACATACCCGTCTTCCTGCTCCGCCACGTCCACCGGGGGGTTCCAGGCGGATGCGGCGGCATCCGTGTCGTGCTCCAGTCCCTCCCGGAAGAAGGTGTCGAACATCCCCTTGATGTCCTGCTGCATGCCCAGAATGTCGGCTCCCACGGCGGGGAACCCTTCGCGCGTGCTCCATCGTACGAGTGTCATGGCTTGTCCTTTTGATGTTTCCGAGTTGTTCATGTCATCTATTGAATCGCAATCTCCCTGGGGCGGGCCTTCTCGCTCTTGTAGAGCTTGATCGTCAGCACTCCGTCGCTCAGGGAGGCGTCCATCCCTTCGGCCCGGATATCCCCGCCCAGAAGGAACTCCCTGGTGAATGTCCTCCCCCGGCCCGTATCCCGGGCGGCGGGGACTCCTGAGGACCCCGAGGCCGGGGGGGCCGTCACTGTCAGACGCTCCCGTTCCAGAACCACCCGCAGCCGTTTTCCATCCGCACCCGGAACCTGAACGAGGAGCAGGTAGGCTTCGGGGGTTTCGGCCAGGTCGGCTGCCGGGGTCCGCCAGAACCGGGCGGAACTCCATCGGTCGCGCTCCACAACCTCCGTCCGGGCCGTCATGCGCTGGCTCCTTTCGCCTCGCGCACCTCGATGGTGCGGGGCCGCGCCTCGTCCGCCTTCGGAAGCTGAATCCGCAGGACTCCTCCCGAGAGTTCCGCGGTCACATCCTTTTCGTTCACGGGATGAGGCAACTCCAGACTCCGGGAGAAGGCTCCGTAGCACGCCTCGGTCCGGAGCCAGGAGCCGCCTTCCGGCAGTTCCGGCCGCACGTGCTCCCCGCTCACGGTCAGGACATCGCCCAGAAGGGAGATCTTCAGACTCTCCCTTTGTACGCCGGGAAGCTCGGCCGTGATCACGGTCCCTTCCTCATCGGAAAAGACCTCCACGGGGGGGATGTGGACCACCGGGCCTTCACTGGGGGGCACCGGCCCGCACAGGGAGTCCACGCTCCGCTCCGGGTCCAGAAGGGACCTGAGGGGAGTTGCAAACAGAGGCCGTGTGTAGAGACGCATCAACATGGCTGTATCCTCCTGTTTCGTTGGATTTCTTCTGATTCCTGATTCCGACGGGATGAAACTCAAGGGACGTGCCAGAGGAGGAGGCACGCCCACAATCACTTGCGAGGAAATGAGTTAGGCAGAGAGAGATGGGAACCTGATCGTCAGGCGGTGTGCCGTTATTTCAGGCAACTGCTGACAGAAAGGAAGAAACCCTGAAGATTATGCCGCCGGGACTGTCTGAATGACGGGACTCGCCCCTCCCGCCCTGCACGGGGAATTCCCGAGGAAGGGATCAGATTCCTGACGGCCGTCTGGAGAGGGGGGAAGAATCCGGGAAATCAGTGCGCGAGCCCTGCGAGCCAGCGCTCCGCATCGATGGCCGCCATGCAGCCGGTTCCCGCCGCGGTCACGGCCTGCCTGTAGGAGCTGTCCGCCACGTCCCCTGCGGCAAAGACACCCTCGATGTTCGTCCGGGTTGTTCCAGGGACCACCCGGAGGTAGCCGACCGGGTCCATCTCGAGTTGCCCCGCGAACAGATCGGTATTGGGCGTGTGGCCGATCCCCATGAAGACCCCCTCCAGATTCAGGACCGACACCGCCCCGGTCCGGAGATTCCTGAGCCGCACCCCCGTGACCGCCTTCTTCCCGCCCTCCGCGGTTCCCAGGATCTCCTCCACCACCGAGTTCCAGACAAAGGAGATCTTGGGATTGGCGCGCGCCCTCTCCTGCATGATTCTGGATGCACGGAGCGTGTCGCGCCTGTGCACCACGGTGACCCCGGAGGCGAACCTCGTGAGAAAGGTGGCCTCCTCCAGGGCCGTGTCTCCCCCGCCCACCACCATGACCCGCAGCCCCTTGAAGAAGAAGCCGTCGCAGGTGGCGCAGGCCGAGACGCCGTATCCCTTGTACTCCTCCTCCGACGGGAGACCCAGCCACCTGGCCGAGGCGCCCGTGGCGACGATCACCGCCTCCGCCGTATACTCCTGCTCCTCGGCGCGTATCCGGAAGGGCCTGGACCGGAAATCCACCTCCGTCACCGAGGCGTACACGGATCGGGCCCCGAAACGCTGCGCCTGGGTGCGGAACAGCTCCATGAGCTCGGGTCCCCTCGCCCCCTCGGGGAACCCCGGAAAGTTCTCCACATCCCCGGTAATCGTAAGCTGTCCCCCGGGCTGCATTCCCTCGAACACGAGGGGTTCCAGTGTGGCCCGCGCCGCGTACAAGGCCGCGGTGCATCCCGCGGGACCGGATCCGATGATGATCAAACGGTGATGACTGGACTGGGTCATGTGCTGTTCCTTCGACGCAGGTGATGGAGCGCCTCTCCCCGGGGAGCGGCATCCGATCCGGCGCCCGTCAGCCGGAGGTTTCGGAGCAAGCCGGCATGCGTGGCGCGCCGGATCGGCGTCAGGCGGAAGCGCTCCGCGAACTCCCGCGCGGTCATCTTCGCCCATGCGGCGGCCGGGGGGTTCACATGAGGGGGGCGGGGGCCGAATGCGGGTTCCCCGCAGGGCCGCGCACATTTGCGGTTCCAGGGACACACATCCTGGCAGATGTCGCACCCGAAGATCCATCCCCCCAGCCGGTCCGCCAGGGCGGGGGCAATCTCTCCCCGGTGCTCGATGGTAAGGTACGAGATGCACCGGTTCGAATCAACGACGGAGGGTCCCACGATGGCCCCTGTCGGACAGGCGTCGATGCAGCGCGTGCAGGAACCGCACAATCCCCGCGCCGGCGGGTCGGGTTCCAGCTCCGCCGTCGTCAGGATCCCCCCCAGGAACACCCAGGACCCGAACGCACGCGTGATGATGTTGCCGTGTTTCCCGATCCAGCCGATGCCGCCGCGCTGGGCCCACGCCTTCTCCATGAGAGGACCCGTATCCACCCAGGCCCGCACCACCTCGCCGCCGAAGACCTGCCGCATCCACACGGCCAGCCCTTCGAGGCGCGCCCCCAGCACGGCATGATAGTCCTCTCCCCAGGCATACCGGGAGATCCTGGCATCCCCCGGCCTGCCGGAGCGCTCGACCGGCGTATAGTAGTTAACGGCCAGCATCACCACGGAGCGGGCTCCCGGCAGGAGGGCCCTGGGATCGGTCCGCTCGGCGATGCGCCTCCGCATCCACCCCATGCCGGCATCGTATCCCCGCTCCAGCCATTCCCGGAGGCGCGCCCCTTCCACTTCCAGCGCGGCCGCCCGGGCAATGCCCGCGAGGGGAAACCCCCGCCGGGCCGCCTCCCGACGAAGCGTCTCGCGGGGATTCAGGG
>JBAVEL010000146.1:0-16407 GCA_049587715.1 Bacteroidota bacterium | reverse complement strand
CCCCGAGGCGGCCTCCTCCCGCGCCGTCCCGAGTTCCCCGGCCAGCAGACGGGTTCGCTCCTCCAGGCGGGCATTCTGGGTCCGGAGGTCCTCCGCCTGACGGAGGAGTGCGGTCGCCTCCTCCTTCCCCATGCCCCCTCTGCCGACGGCCCTCCGGCCGAGGAGCGCCCAGACCCCGAGCGCACCCGCCGCCACACCCGCCGCAAAGAGAAGATAGTCCATCGGCAGGGAACATACCGAACTCCCCGCGCACAAACAAGCGGGGAAGGCGGCCGGGAACCCCGGGCCCGGGAACTCCGCTCAATCCCGGTGCACCTCCTGGGCGGGAGTCCCCTCCGCCGCTCCGGCGTCTGTCCGGTCTTTCAGGATGTGCTCCCGACCCGCATCCCACACCCTGATCCCGGCACGCAACGGGACCTTGATCCCGGTCGTGACCGCCTTCGCCCTCCCTGTGAAGACCCCCGCGGTGTGCGTCCGGCAGGCATCCAGGCGGAAAGCCCCCCACAGACCGGACCCGGGGGCCAGGTTGCCGCGTCGAATCCCCCCGGGGTTGCGCCTTGTGCCCGGGTGCGGCTACACCCGTACGGAGAGCCTTATGCCTGCGAGATGGCCGAGGCGGCCTCATCCACCGCCTGCCGGAACTGCGGCACGGTCTCCCCGAACACCCGGAGGGTCACCCGCTTCCGCTCCTCCCCGTCAATGTGGGTCTCCGAGATGGAGAGGAACCGGTTGCCGTTCTTCGCCTCCCGGACGTCCACAAAGAACGTGGTTTTGCCCGCGCGGACCATGGTGGAATAGAGGGCGTTGTTGGTGGCCATGGGGGAAGTCTCCTTTCCGGCTGATGGTGGGCGGGATGCACGCGCATCTGAGGAAACGGCGCCCGGTAACAGACCGCCGGGGAGGGCTCCGGGGCGACACACTCCTGTCCGGTCTTCTCGGCGCTGTGCCCCCGGTCTGTCGCCGGATACGCGCGGGCAAACCGCATCCGGAACTTTCTCATCACACGACCGTGGTACACCTTCAGGTGGCCGGCGGGCTTTCCCGTGTAGAACTCGATCTCCCGGTAGGGAAGACGCACGGCCCTGCAGCGGAGCAGCGTCCGCTCCCAGTCTTCCATCGTCTCGAGCACATCGGAGGCCGCATGGAGGGCCGCATCCCAGACCGTGGAACCCGGCTCCTCCTCCTCGAGAGCCGCTATGGCTGCGGCCTGCAGGCACCCTTCTCCCGCCGGGCGTTTCGCAAGCAGATCCTCCAGAAGCTCCGTGTGTTCCCTCCGGTGCCTGTCCCGCCGCACCAGATCCCGCGCTCTGTTCCGCAGGATGGCCATGACCCAGTAGTGGAAATCCGACTCGCTCCGGCGGAACCGGAACGACCCGATCTTCTCCATCACCGCGAGCAGGACATCATCCGCCACCTCCTCCGCCTCCACAAGCCGGAGGCCGAAATCGCGCACGCCCCTGTGAAGGAGCTGCATGCGGTAGCGGGAAACCAGCCGGGAGCATCCAAGCCGCTGGCCGCGCCTGAGAAGCTCCACCAGTTCACTGTTCAAGAGGGGGTCCATGTCGCCTCCGCACGAAGAGGGGAGAGGAAAGACAGGGAACAGGGGAAGAAAAGAAAACATACAACTCCCGCAGAAATCTACGGGAGATTCCTACGAAATGCAACAGCAAAATCTCACGATCTTACGGGAGGGATGGAGAAGGCGGCGGCGCGGAACTCCCGGGGCGGATCTAAATGACGACGGGGATTCAGAAAGAAAGCTTCGGCTCAGGCCCCGCCTGAAACAAAGACGGAAAGGGGCGGGAGCGCCGGTTTCAGGTCAGGGCCTCCCTGTGGGGGCGGCCCCTATCTCAGGGTTTCCGGTATTTCAGGGCCTCAGGGATGAACTTCCTCAGGTTCTCAATGCGTGTCTGGTCGGAGGGATGCGTGCTCAGGAACTCGGGCGGGGCCTGTCCGCCCTTCTGCGCCGCCATCCTTCCCCAGAAAGCCACCGACTCATTCGGGTCGTACCCGGCCATGGTCATGAAAATGAGCCCCAGGTTGTCGGCCTCCGATTCCTGCAGGCGGCTGAAGGGAAGGAGCGCCCCCACCTGGGCTCCCGCCCCGTACACCGTCAGCCAGAGCTCCCGGGTCTTCTGCGGCTCCTTCTCCAGAGCCGTGGAGAGGGCCATCCCACCCAGTTGTGCCAGGAGACCCTGGCTCATCCGCTCGTTCCCGTGTTCGGCGATGGCATGCGCGACTTCATGCCCCATCACCACCGCCACCCCGGCTTCGTTCTGTGTGACGGGGAGGATGCCCGTATAGAAGACCACCTTCCCGCCGGGCATGCACCAGGCGTTCACCTGGTTGCTCTCCACCAGGTTGAACTCCCACCGGTAGTCCTTGAGCTGGTCCCGCATCCCCTTCTGCTCGAAGTATTGCTCCACGGCGCGCTGGATCCTCCCTCCCACGGTCCGGATGAGGGTGTTCTGCTCCTGATTGGTGCTGAGGGGATTCTGCTGCAGAAACTGCCCGTACTCCCGGTAGCTCATCGAGAGCATGGTGGAGGCGGGGATGAGGCTCAACTGCTTCCGCCCCGTGATGGGGACCGTGCTGCACGAGGCGACAAACAGCAGGCCCGTCAGTACTGCGAGAGACCATCGGCTGATCATGTGCATCCTCCTTGCCGTTCGGCAGAACAATACGAAATCGCGGGGGCATCCTCAAGCCCCCCCGTCAGGACCTCTCCATGGCACGGGTCCGCTTCACGGAGCGTGCGATGAGCCGCCGGAGGGTGGAGATAGAGGGTGATGTCCCGCGTGCGGGGAGAGAAGCCCGTCACGAATCAGTCCCCCTCCCGCGGACTCCCGCCGAGACATCCCCGCGCGGCCCCGTGTTCCCCCCCGCACTCCGGGCGGAGGCGCGTACCAGCGAACTCACCGCCAGGACGAACGCGGGGGTCAGAAGGAGATTCAGAGCCAGGCTCAGAACCGCCACGCTCACGATAGGCCCCCCGATGCCGTACTCCAGACTCAAAAGGATGATGCCCGCCCCCACCTCCCCCCGGGGGCACATCCCGATTGCCACGGCGAGGCGCTCTTTCCAGTGCGCCTCGCGGCGATAGCACAGGGCCGGGAACATCTTTCCGATGTTGATGAGAAGGGTGATCGCCAGGGTGTGCAGCAGAACGGCCCCCGCCCCCAGAGGCTCCATCCCCGCCGTGACGGTCTGAGGGGGAGCGGATTCCGGGCGGGCGGGGCTCTCTCCCGTAAGCAGCGGCATGCTGAGGCCCACCAGCAGCATGAAGGCGGCGGAGATCGCGGTCGAGACCCGCTGCTCCGCCGGCGACTCGGGCCCTTCCTGGTGCCCCTCCCGCGGGTCGTCGGCGTGCGGGTCCGTCTGCGGCGGGCGCCGCATGATGCATCCCAGAACAAACGCGGGAAGAAGCACCTCCAGGTGGATGGGCACATCCGCTTCCACTGTTTTCGTGCCCCAGTACAAGGCCTCGCTCACGCCGGCAATCAGGATGGCATACCCGGCCACCCATGGCCACGAGACCGGGATGTCCACCGCGTGCAGCCATCTCCAGGCCACCCACAGAAGCACCACCATCACCGCCACCACCACGCCGAGCTGCCAGGCCAGGCCCACCATAAGGATCTTCAGGGGAATCATCAGGAGCACGGTGTCCAGGTCGTCAAAGATCACCAGCACCCGCGTCTTCCGGAACATCCAGGTGGCACTGAGGCCCGCGGCAGCGAGCATGGCAAAGAGCACGCCCGTGGCCGTGGGGGCCGCGAACCGGCCCGCCAGGAGCACCTCCGTCCATGCAGCCCCCGAGGAGCGGAGTTCCGGAGGCATCATCACGAACACAAAATAGAGAGCGGCGAACAGCCAGGGGAACCCGGCGGTGGTCATGGCCACCACGTAGTCCCAGCCGTAGGCCCCCAGTTTCCGCTTGTCCAGCTCGAACTCGTACCCCACGTGGATCATGATGAACGAGAGGCAGGCCATCGTCAGGAACCCGATGACCTCGGATGCCGCCGGCAGCCAGGGGCCCAGCAGGTCCGGAAGAACCTGAGAGCCCCCCAGCCCCGCGGCAAGGAGTACGGAGAAAAGACCTATCTTCTTCATGCACGGCTCCTCGGGGCGCCTCCCGGCGCCCGGTCAGTGTGGCGGATGCCCCCCCTGCTTCCGGGGAAAGAGGAGGGAGAGAACCACCGAAGCGGCGATGACGGCCAGGATGATCCCGAGGGACCAGACAATCGGGAACTTTCCGTCGAAGACGTCGTTCAGCCAGACCATCTTCAGGCCCACAAACACAAGCACCACCGCCAGGCCCATCTTGAGCAGATGGAACTTCCCCATCGCCCCCGCCAGCAGGAAGTACATGGCCCGGAGGCCCAGAATGGCAAACACGTTGGAGGTGAACACGATGAGGGGCTCCCGCGTCAGGGCGAAGATGGCGGGAACGGAGTCCACGGCGAAGATGATGTCGCTCATTTCCAGAAACAGCAGCGCCACAAGCAGGGGTGTGGCAAACAGCCGCCCCTCCAGCCGCACGAAGAACTTCTGGCCGTGCAGGGCGGGGGTCACGGGAACGAACCTCTTGAAGAGCCGGATGACGGGGTTCCGTTCGGGGTGGATCCCCTTCTCGGGCGCGAACATCATCTTGATGCCCGTGAGTATCAGGAACGCCCCGAACAGGAGCACCACCCCCTTGTACTGCATGAGCACCGAACCCATGGCGATGAAAGCGGCCCGGAAGATGAGCGCCCCGATGATGCCGTAGAAGAGCACCCGGTGCTGGTATCTGGCGGGAATCGCAAAGAAGGAGAAGACCACCACGAAAACAAAGATGTTGTCCACCGCCAGGGACTTTTCCACGATGTATCCGGTCAGGAACTCCAGCCCCACCCGTTTCGCCGCTGCAGCCGCGTCGAATCCCGGAACGGCCGCCAGGCGCGGGTCCGAAGCCAGGGCCTCCCGGGCATACAGATAGAGCCCGTAGTTGAAGGCCAGGGTCAGAATCACCCAGACGGCGCTCCAGATGGAGGCCTCCCGGAAGGAGACCTCGTGGGCCTCCCTGTGAAACACCCCGAGGTCCAGCGCCAGCAGCACCAGCACAAAGCCGGTGAAGGCGCCGTAGAGCCACCAGTAGTCCGAGAAGGGAAAAAGAAGGAGGTCGGTCATGCTTGTTCAGCATCCATTCTGATGAGGGACTTCTCCAGCCGCCTCACGAGGGGAGGGTTCGTCCAACGCACTTCACCCGCACGCCCAGCCGGTGGCCGCGGCCTCGGGCCGCCCCACGCCCTTCAGGGCCGCCTGGATCATCAAGAACTCTCCTATGTTCTCCGAGGTCACCAGCCCTGCCAGCGTGCTCCCCCTCATCACGGGCATGGTATGGCAGCCGCACTCCTGCAGGCGGGCGAAGGCGCTCTCCAGCATCTCCCCCTCCTCCACCGTGGTGAAGCGCCGCTCCATCACCTCCTCCACGCGGGATGCGGGAGACCTTTGCCCGAGGGCCTTCAGGAGCTCCGCCCGTGTGAGCACCCCCACCACCTCTCCCTCCCTCAGAACCGGGAAGTCCTGCTGGGAGCCCTGCAGCATCAGGTCCACCACCCTGCTCAGGGGATCCCCCGGAGCCACCGTCTTGAAATCCGTCAGCATCACCCGGCGCACGGGAATGCCCGAGAGAGACGACTTCATCTGCACCATGCTGGACTCCTGGGCCGCCCCGATCCAGACAAAGAACGCTATGAAGAGCAGCATCGGATTGCCCATGAGCCCGGCCAGTCCGAACAACAGAGCCGCCCCCTGCCCCACGGTGGCGGCGATCTGGGTTGCCCGCGTGTACTCCAGCCGCATGGCGAGGAGAGCCCTCAGCACTCTTCCGCCGTCCATGGGAAAGGCGGGGATCAGGTTGAAACCCGCCAGAAACAGGTTCGCCAGGAGCAGGCGCTCCAGGAAGGGCCCCTCGGTCACGGTCACCTCCGCCACCGGCTTCAGCATGCCGGCCAGCATCAGCCAGCCGACCAGAACGGCCGCAATCACCACGTTCACGGCGGGACCCGCCAGGGCCACCCGGAGCTCCTGCACCGGCTTGTCGGGCATCCGCTCCAGCCGGGCCACGCCCCCGATGGGATACAGGGTGATGTCCCGTGTCCTGATGCCGTAGCGCCGCGCCGTAAGGGCATGACCGTACTCGTGCAGAACAACGCAGAAGAAAATCGCCAGCACGAACAGGATGCCCTCCGCCGCGCCCGCGGCCCCCAGACCCCGCGCCCAGTAGCTCCAGCCCACGAAGGCGATGATCAGGAGGAACGTTGCATGGATGTACACCTGGATGCCGGCGAACCGGCCGAGCGACCAAGCCCATTTCATGGGTCCGGACTCCTTTTCAGAATAGTATTCCCTTCATACGCCGCAGAGCGCTTCCGCCATCGTTGCCACACCGGTCGCCCTTCTTCCCCCGGGCGGTCGGGGAAAGGCCCAGGGCTCCAAGCGAACGCCCAAGGGCGAAACACCTCCGCAAAACCCTGCACAGCGGCTGTCCATCCCAAACACGGGCGGCCTGCGGCGGGGTTCCCCTTCTCTCCCTGGCCCCCGGGCCGCGAGACCCCCGTCGCATCCCTTGCCGGGCACAGAGCGCTCAGAGCCGGCGTCGTGTGCAGACCCTGGAGCGCTCCCATTCCGCGCCGAACCTCTCTGCCGGCACTCACTCCTCCACCACCACGGGATCTGCAAAATGCGCAAACGCGGTTTTCGCATCCGCCACCCCGAGCACCACACACAGGACCGCACCGAGGAGGGCCGAGACGGGGAGGGGAAGAACCTCGCTCACCCACAGCACCGCCACACCCGCGAGAATCGCCTCCGAGGGTTCTCCCCTCCGGCTCCAGGCCCGGCGTCGGCGGATAAAGTGCCAGGGAGGCGCAGGGGGTCAGGATCAAGCCCAGGCGTCTGCGCCACACCTCAAAGTGCCCCTTCGGGGGGAGCTCTCTCCCCGCCCCCTTCCTCTTCAGCGGCCTTTCCGGCCTCCCCCCCATCCGAAGAGTGAGAAAAATCCGAACAGCCCGAAGAGTCCATAGAGGCCTTCCAACCCCTCCGAGTTTCCCAGAAAACCCAGGAACCCCAGGAAGCCCAGAAACCCCAGCCACCGTGCGTTCATGTGCGCCTCTCCATTTCCTGCAAGAGGTTCTCCTGCTGTGCGCTCCGCGCTCAAGTCCTCAGATCGTCCCGTTCCCAGCCCGGCGCGCTGTTCCCGGGGGCGCCTCTACTTCACGAGCACCATCCGCCCGACGGCTGTGCGGGATCCCGACCTCAGACGGTACAGGTACACACCGCCCCCCAGCCCCGAGCCGTCGAAGTCCACCGCATGACTCCCCGCGTCCTGCCGTCCCTTCAACGGGACGGCGACTTCCCGTCCCAGAAGGTCAAAGACCTTCATCTCCACCTCACCCGCCTCGGGAAGCGCATACGCGATCCGGCAGGATACATTGAAGGGATTCGGGTAGCTCCGGAGGAGCCCGAAGCGCTGCGGGATTGCGGGCTCTCCTCCTGCGGATGTGGCCTCGGCGGCGAGCCGCACAAGCCAGACATCATGCACCCCCGCCCCCGATGAGAGAGTGTGTCCCACCGCCACGTACCCGCCGTCGAAGGTCCGGTCCAGTCCGTAGGCCATGTCGGAGGCGGTCCCCCCGAGGGTCTTGCTCCAGAGCATGTTCCCCGCCTGATCGGTCCTTATGATCCAGAAATCCTCGCTCCCGGCTCCGTAGGAAAGAGTGTAACCTGCAATCACGTAGCCCCCTCCCGGCACCTCTTCCACCGCCCGGCCGTAGTCCCTTCCGGTCCCCCCCAGGGTCTTCGTCCACCCCCCGCCGCCCGCGCTGTCCGTCTTGACGAGCAGCAGGTCATCCAGTCCCGCCCCCCAGGAAGAGGTGTAGCCCGTCACGATATAGCCCCCATCCGCCGTCCGGCGCATGGCGTGACCGCGGTCCGCATCGCTCCCCCCGAACCGTGCAGCCCACCGCTGGTTCCCCCCGGTGTCGGCCTTGACGAGCCACATGTCCCCCAGCGGACCCGCCGCGCCCGACATGGTCCACCCCGTGGCGGCATACCCCCCGTCGGGGGTCTGCTCCACGGCCCAGGCCCCGTCGGATCCGAGACCTCCCGCGGTCTTCTTCCACACCTCGTAGCCCATCGTATCGGTCTTGATGAGCCACAGGTCCCGGCTCCCCGCCCCGTAGGACGAGGTGACTCCTCCCACGATGTACCCTCCGTCGGAGGTCTGCTGAACCCCGTAGCCCTCGTCATCCTGCGCCCCCCCGAAGGTTCTGGTCCAGAGGGCGTTCCCCGCACTGTCCGTCCTTATCAGAATCACATCCTTCAACCCTGCGCCGAACGACTTGGTGTATCCCGCCACGATCAACCCGCCGTCGGAGGTCTGATCCACCGCATAACCCTCGTCGTCGGCGTCCCCTCCGAAGGCCCTGATCCATTCATTCCGCCCCGAGGCATCGGTGCCGATGAGCAGCACATTCCGCCCCCCCATCGTTCCGAACGAGCGGGTGTATCCGGCGACGACGAACCCCCCGCTGCGTGTTTCCGCCACGGCGTGTCCCACATCTATGTTCGTTCCCCCGAATGTCCGGGTCCAGAGGGTATCGGGCGCCTGGGCGCGGGCGCCGCCTGCGGAGCACAGGATCAAAGCGAAAAGACACCAGCGCACTATGAGGGGCCATGTCATGGGGAGGTCTCCCGGGGTTTCCCCTGTCCCTGGAGGGAGAACCTCGGGGGGGGGTATCCCCCCCTTCCGGTTTCCCCGGGGACGCAGGTCGCACTCTGCAACCTATATCACGGTTCCTGGAAAGTCAACCCGTTCGGCCCGCTCCCACACACCGGATCTGGTCACCCCAGCGCCGGGCAATCAGCGGGGCGAGTCCCTTCAGGGCCTCCGCATGCCGCTCCTGAGTCGCCAGCAGAAAGAGCACACGCGGGGTGGAGAAGGCACTGGCGAAAGGGGCGCCGGTCCGTCTGCGAAGCTCCTCCGTCAGCCGCCGGATGAGGGGCCCGCGGGATGTTCTCCCGAAGTGCTGATACACCAGCACCGAACATCCCGCCTCCCACACCGCCTGGATGTCGTCCCAGGCGGCGTAGGCGGAAAACCCTCTCCTCCCGGGGGGACGGGATGGAATCTGGATGCCCGTATCGGGATCAAGAAAGACAAGGTCCGTCCCCTGCGCCGCACGGACGAGTCCCCTCCGCCATGCCTCCCTCTCCCCCATCCCGTCGGGGATTCTCCTTGCGTAGTACGACGCGCCCGGAAGAACCTCCGATGCCTCGATGTGCCGAAGGCGGGGCCGCCGCCGGTTTCCGTACAGACCCCGGAGCAGGTCATAGAGGCCGGGGTCGTACCGCCTCCATACGGCGGGAGCACCGAGATAGCCGCGGAGTCCCCCGTCACGGGTTCCGTCGTCGGGAGTGAGCATCCATGCCACGAGCATCCTCCCGCCGAGCACGCTCCCGATGCACCGGAGGAGGCCGTACTTCCTGTAGTCGTTGATGTCGCCCGCGTACTGGTGCTTCACGATGGGCTCGGGCGGTCAGGGCTCTTCTATCTGAGGAGCAGGAGTCCGCGGGTAAGATGCGAAGCTCCCGCGCTCACCCTCACGAAGTACACGCCGCTCGCACACCCCGCCGCGTCCCACACCACGGTGTGCCTCCCCCCTTCGGCAGGACCCGACACAAGCCGCCGCACCTCGCGGCCCAGGAGGTCGTACAGGGCGACGGTCGCCTGCATCCGCACGGGGATCGTGTAGGTAATCGTGACCCGCGCGTTGAATGGGTTCGGATACGCCTCCGCCGTAAGCGCCTCTTCCGGCAGGGGAGGCCGCCCCATCCCCGTCACGAGAGCCCCCACGGCTGCTTTCCTCAGACCGTATCCCCATGTGCCCGCATATACGGTGTCTCCCACGCACTCGATGGACCCGATCCAGTGTGCGGGAACACCCGGCGCAATCTGCCGCCAGGAGACCCCTCCGTTCTGTGAGAAGTGAAGTCCCTCCGCGGAAACGCCCGCAAACACCGCTTCCCCTTCCCCCACGGCAATGTCGTAAACGAAATACCCCTGCCCCGTGCCGGGTCCGCAGGCCGACCAGGTGAGGCCCCCGTCTCCCGAGACAAACGCACCCTCGTACCAGGTCCCGGCGTAGAGTCTCTCCCTTCTCCCCGCCAGGCAGCGGATATTGATGTCCCGCAGGCCCGTGTTGCATGTGGTCCAGGTTTCTCCGTAATCCGTCGAGCGGCGGATCCCGAGAGGCCAGGGTCCCGTGGTGCCTGCCACAACAAGCGAGTCGAATGCCACCACCCCCTCTACCGACGATCCCCCCACGGGGAGCGAATCCCACACGGAGCTCCCCGCAACATGCCGGAATAGACCCCTCCCCGCCGCAAAGAGAAGCGAATCGGTGGCGGCCATGTCCAGGACAAACCCCTGCATCGCTCCCGGTGCAGGCGCCCAGCTCCCCCCGCCGTCTGTGGAGCGGAGGATGCCCGTGCCGGTCCCCACCCCCGCATACCAGACACCGCCCCACTCCAGAAAGCAGTTGGCGGGCACCCGCCGGGGGAGCATGGTGCTGCGGCTCCAGGAGAGCCCGCAGTCAGAGGAGAAGAATATGCCGCTCCAGGGGGTCGCCGCCACCATCCTGCACCCGGACTTCCCGACCGCCCGGATATCGTGGACATACAACCCTTCATTGAAGTCCGTCCATGCATCCCCCGTGGGGGAGGCATGCACCCCGTCCCGTGAGGCGGCCAGCAGGTGCGAACCCGCACGCACAAGGCCCGAGATCCTGAAGCTCGTGAGCCCTTCGTTCACGGGTGCCCAGAGTGCGGTTGCCGGATGACGCCTGAAGACTCCACTATCCTCTGTTCCTGCATAGATCCCCGTGGAGTCCTCCAGCAGACACCTGATGGCGCTTCCGAGGTAGCCCGCGGAGTCCCAATGGTCTCCCCCGTCTGAAGAAACGAATATCCCCCCCGGACCCGCCAGGTTGGTGCCGGCATAGAGGAGCGAGTCCCCTTCGTGGATCGCCGTCACATGGAGGTTCAGAAGCTCATCTCCCCGCTGGCTCCATGTGGCTCCGCGGTCGGAGGAAAACCAGACCCCTCCCTGGAAGAGCCCGGCATACGCGCCCCGGGGGCCTGTGTGAAGCGCCAGAATCCTCCGGAGGGGTAGGCCGCCCCCCGAGGGAACCCAGGTGAGGCCGTTGTCGAGGGACCGATAAACCCCCTGGTCCGTTCCGGCCAAAACCACCGAGTCATCCGCCGCCATGGCAAAGACAGCCGTCGCTCCGAGCGAGGCGGGGGGAATGTGCGTCCAGGACGCCCCCAGGTCGCTCGAGCGGAAGGCCCCGTTGAATGAACCCGCAAAGAGCCATCTCCCTGAGGCAAGAGAGAGGAGCTCCGTATCGGTCATCTCGAACCCTCCCTGTTCCCAGGTATTCCCCCCCAGACGGTGCAGTGCCCCCGCTTGCGGAAGGACGAATGTCCCGAGCCCTCCCGAGGCAAGGGCCACGATCTCCCCCCCCGGAGGGCCCGTCTGCACCCACTGGGCGGCAGAAGGCGCAGCAAGAAGAAGCCCGAGAGACAGCATCAGCATGGTACGGCATATCTGCATTGGGATCCCGCTCCTTCCCGATATGACCGGCGGCACGCCTGCCACGGGACTATCGAATGAGAATCATGCGGTGAGAGCGGCGCACGCTGCCGGCCTCCAGGGTCGCGAAGTACACCCCGCTTGACAATTCCCCCGCTTCCAGACGGACGGAGTGCTCTCCCGGGGGCATCATTCCTTCAGCCAGGATCCTGACCTCCCGGCCCAGAAGGTCCCGCACCAGAAGCCGCACATCCGAGCCCCCATCCAGCTCAAATCGGATGGTGGTCGCGGCATTGAACGGGTTCGGGAAGCTGGAGACAATCCGGGCCGTAGCCGGGAGCCCGCCCGATGCGGGGAGAACCGCTCCCCAGGCATCCGCGTAGAACCGCACCTCTGCGCTGTCATACGAACCGGGGGAACTCACGGCAAGGCACATCCTGTAACAGCCCCATAGCATGAAGGTCGAATCGAGGTTGATCCGGTGCACCGTCCCGGGAACAGGCCACAGCTCCCTCAGCCACAGACGGTACTCGTTCAGTCCCGAGCTGTCCACCACGAGAAAGAAGCAGCGGGTGATCTGCACCCCTCCCGGACTTCCCGCATACATGCGATCATCCCACATGGGGCGGATCTCCAGTGTATCCGGAGACCCCCCTCCCGGAAGGAGACTCGAGATCAGGGAGGGAGGAGTACAGCTTCCTATGACGCTGATGCTGTCGGCCGCGGGGAAAAACCCTATGATCTTCGCTCGCGCCTCATCCCCCAATGCCGCCGCCAGAGCAAGGCACACAACCGCCCCCACGGCTCGAAGAGACATCACATGACGCATGACTCCGCCTCCTTCTCTGCTCCGCCCCGGATACCGCAGCCCCCCACCGCGCCTCAGACCCGGGCCAGGATTACAACATAGTTCTTTCCATGCTTCTTTGCGCACCTGGGGCATGTGGTGTAGAAGAAGTACATCTTCCTGGTGCTCTTCCCCCGGGCGGCCACGTGGGCGTGCATCTCCGCAATCCACTTCTTCATGTTCCGGTAGGGTCCCTCAAACACCCTGGAAAGAAAGGTTCCGGAGATGGAGACCATCCGGGCGCCGGGGATGTCCTTCGTGACCTCGATATACACATCGGAGCTCCAGGGGGAGCAGTCGTCCGAGAGCACAACCATGGGGTCGGCCTTTGCGTGCAATGCCTCGATCACCCCCACGTTCCGCTTCATCACGGAGGCGAATAGGATCCGCTCCTTTCCGATTGTTGGTACGCCGTAAAGCCGGCTCCCCTAATCCGTCCTGTGAATCCACTGATGGGAGGCCCGGAGCAGGTGCATCCCCCCTCCCGCATCCAGGATCCTCACAATCACATCCACGGAAACGTGGGGTCCCCATCGCGGTCCCCCGCTCGCCGACCGCTGAAGCCCATAGGGCCGCGCAGGATCGCCCTGCGTTGGGCCCGCGCAGTAGCTTTTCCACACACGGTCCGTCCACACGATCCAGAGGGCGTCGGCGTCCAGCCCCGCGGGGAGGCGCAGGGAATCGGTCGCGTCCACATGGAGAATCGCCGCCAGGGGTCTTCCATCGGGGGGGGAGACGGGCATGAAGTCGCGCCAGAGGTATGTGGAGAGGACCAGCTTCCGTCCATCCACCTGCGTGGTTTCGGGCACCGCCAGGAGGTCCGCCACGGCGATGTCGGGAATCGGAATCCGGTCCCCGGGCATCGGGGAACCGGCATCGGAACACCCGGCAAGGGACATCAGTAGAATGCCCGCGAGAACTTCCCGCATACGCAACCTCCGGAACTGTTACCGTTTGAGATCCGCAAGCCGCCTGTTGTACAACTCCGCATCTTCGGGAAGAAAACAGCAGAACACCACCTCCCGGGGTCTGGGGTGCTGCTCGAGCCAGCCCGACACCGCTTCCACCGCAACGGAGCAGGCCTCCGCCGGGGGATAGCCGTACACACCGGTGGAGATGCACGGGAACGCCACGCTCTCCAGGGCCTCGTCGGAGGCCAGGCGCAGCGACTCCCGGTAGCATGAGGCCAGGAGCCCCGCTTCCCCCTTTTCACCCCCCCGATAGACGGGACCCACCGTGTGAATCACCCGTCGGGTCTTGAGGCGGTGGCCGCCTGTCATCCGGGCCTCCCCCGTCGGGCAACCACCGAGCGTCCGGCATTCGGCCAGAAGTCCCGGCCCCGCCGCGCGGTGGATCGCCCCGTCCACTCCTCCGCCTCCCAGAAGCGACTGGTTGGCCGCGTTCACAATCGCATCCACATCCAAGCGTGTGATGTCTCCCTCAACCAAACGCATGCGGGCCGCCGTCCCGGGGCTCACGCTGTCCTCCCTTTCTCCTTACGCCGCACCCCCCTGAAGAGCACGCCGGCCTTGCCTGAGCCCGCCGCGCCCGGCTCCCCCCAAAAAGCCCCTTCAGGCGCCGCAGTTCTCATCCTCCCCGATCTCCCTCCCGAGATAGTGCACTCCCTCCAGGGGATTGGGATAGTAGCTCTGCACCTCCCTGAACCCCAGCGACCGGTACAGAGAGAGGGCCTCGGTCATGCTGGAGAGTGTGTCCAGAACCATGCGTTCATATCCCAGACCCCGGCCCGCGGCGATGGCCGCCTCCGCCAGGCGTCTCCCCAGACCCAACCCCCGGCATCGCGGCTTCACGTACAGCCGCTTCATCTCGCACGCACCCTCCCCCCGGTCCCGGACGGCCACGCAGCCCACCGGCTCCCCCCCCAGATGTGCAATCAACAGGCACCCGCGCGGGGGACCGTAGACGGCCGGCAGGTCCGCGATCTCAGCGGCGAAGTTCTGGAAACACAAACTGAACCCGAGGGCAACGGCGTATTCCTTGATCAAATCCCTTCCCCGGGCATAGTCCGCGGCGTCTGATGCTTCCCGGATGGCGATCTCCTCACCCGACCCGTCGCCGGGGAATACTCCGCCGGATCGAGCGCCCGGTCCCAGCGGCGGATCCACGGGAGGATCACTCCCCGCCATTCTGTTCCTCCTCCAGAAGGAGACATCCGTGGTCCCACACCCGTATGTCGATCAGATGCATGGTGTGAAGCCCCCGGGCCGTTTCGAAATCGTATTTCCGGGCGATGGTGCGGCAATCGGCGATCCGGCACAGGGATGGCGCGCGGTCGTGGATGGTGCAGCCCCCGCCGGCCAGATAGACGCACTCGCCGTTGGGTTTGTGGGCACTCATCAGGGCGCCGGGGATGAAGGGATGCGGCTCCGTCAGATAGTCGCCCGCGGGATCCCCCGGCTCGAGCCGCACGGCATTACCCTGACAGCACAGCGTGCAGCCGTTGCAGGGGACCTGGTTTCTGGTGTTCCGCGTGGCCATGAGATTCCGGCTTCCTCCGCCGGGGCGGGTTCCGCCCCTTCTATTCCAGCGGCGTGCCCGTCCACGGACAGAAGCGCCATGAGATGTGCGCATCCTTCCCGTTCGGGCATTTCCTCGGCACAAAAAGGGCATTGAGTGGAAGCCCGATCTCCCCGTTCATGACCGCACCGCTCCGCTTGATCAGCCCAAACCGGATCACGCCGGAGGCGTACGGGTCCAGAAGACGGTTCCCTTTCGGCGTCCTGTCGTTCAGCACATAGAAATGAACGTTCTGCCCGAGGTTGCCGAGTGCGGCCGCCATGATCGGCTTGAACACTCCCAGGATGACCTCCATATCCGGATCGACTTCGTGCAGGGGCTGAAGCGCGGTACGCCTTCCGTCTCCGTCCACAAAGGAAATCGTCATGTGTTCTTCGATTTCCTCCTTTGTGTAGAAATGGAGCGCCCCCATCGCGCTGATGTCCGCCTGCACCACCGCCGCGAGAGTGATATCGCGGAGCGCCGAGAGCAGGTTCTTCTTGTCCGCCTCGCTCGTGGACGCGTCGCGGCTGAAGAGGGCCTGCCAGAACTCCATGGGGATCCACCAGCACAGGGCTGCGTGCTTGTCACCCGCACCCGCCGGTGTCACCTGGGTATCTCCGATCAGTTCATCCGCGACCACCTCCGCGAGGGGCTTCCTCTCGGCGGATTCTCCGCGGCCCGACAGCACAACAAGAGCCGCAAGCATCATCAGGAGCTTCATGGGCGTTCCTCTTCGTGTGTATCGGGTGATTGCCCGCAGGGTACGTCCGGCCTCCGGCCGGCCTCGATCATGATCTCCATCTCGTTCAGGTGCGGGTGCCGCCCGGCCCCGGGCGCCTGCGGTTCCCCCGCCACAGGAAACCCACCATCAGGCCCGCCTGGCCGAAGAGCAGGTGGATCTCGGGGGGGAGAAAGCTCCGCACACGGACCGAAACCCGGGAGCCATCGTGCCATCGCATCCCGGGAACCCTGCCGGAGAAAGGCACACACGTACCCCCATATTCCTCCACGGCCTCCCCCACCCCACGCCCGGAATGTAAGGAATCGGCTCTGGATGTGCCATTTTCCGTCCCCCCCTTCCCGTCCCGCCGGGGGCCTCTTCCCCCGGTTCTGCAGGGTTCCCTGACCAGGTCACGCTTCCTTTCTGCGGCGGAGCCCCGGATCATCGGGGGTGTCCCTTCCCCCGCCTCTCCGCGTGTCTTCGCACAGAAGCCCGCCTACCGGAGGCCGGTTTCGATGACGCTGCGCGATTCAATGTGCCGCGCCAGCTCCCGGGGGGTCCACCAGCTCGGTTTCATCTTCCGCCGGCTGAAGAGCTTCTCCGCCTGGTCGGAATGGTGCGGGGAGTCGGGCCGGTTGCTCTGGCCCAGCGGCGCACAGGTCCAGCTCCCGACCGGTTGTG
>JBAVEL010000145.1:0-7760 GCA_049587715.1 Bacteroidota bacterium | reverse complement strand
CCCTTGCGCAGACAGAAGAGGAGCAGGAGGAAGCCCGCCGGATACTCGGCGAGACCGCAGCGGCATTCCCCGATCACAGAGGCATCAGGAAGCTGCCGGAGGAGATCGCCCCGGGCGG
The DNA here is from genome assembly GCA_049587715.1 of Bacteroidota bacterium. Lineage (GTDB taxonomy): Bacteria > Bacteroidota > Ignavibacteria > UBA10030 > UBA6906 > JBAVEL01. The sequence goes on along the minus strand of JBAVEL010000145.1, from coordinate 7,642 downwards.
GGCACCGGGGGCTCCCCCCCGTTGACGGAACGCCCCGGACGGTCCTCCCGCCCGGGGCGTTTTCCCCACCTCCAGAGACCCGTTATTTCTGCACGTGGAACTCAATGCGCCTGTTCTGGGCACGGCCCTCGGGTGTGTCATTGGAGGCCACGGGATCCTCCATCCCCTTCCCCACGGCGGTCAGGCGCTCGGGGCCGATGCCCTTCCGCACCAGCCAGGCCCTCACAGCCTCCGCACGCCGCCGGGACAACTGCTGGTTGCCGGCGGCGCGCCCCACATTGTCCGTGTAGCCGGCCACTTCCACCACCACGTCGGGATTCGCCACCAGGGCGATGAACGCCTTCTCCAGCGTCCGCTCCGACTCCCGGCTGAGGCGCGCGCTCCCCGTCTCGAAGGTCACCCCTTCCAGCACGACGCTCTTCCCCTTCTCCAGAACGATCGTCTTCTCCGTGGTGTCGTCCTTCGGGCTCAGGGGGTTCGTGCCGCGGGTGATCTCGGCCCCGTCATTGACGCCGCCGTTGTCCGAATCCACCTTGGTGGGATCCGTCTTGTGTTTCCGCACTTCGTCGCCGTCCGTCAGCCCGTCGCTGTCGGAATCCGTCTTGGTGGGATCGGAGCGGAAGGTCTTCACCTCGTCCCAGTCCGACACGCCGTCGTCGTCCGTGTCCAGCTTCAGGGGGCTGGAGGAATACCGGAGCAGCTCATCCCCGTCGGCGAGGCCGTCCCCGTCGGTGTCGGGCTTGGTCGGATCCGTCTTGTGCTTCAGGATCTCATCCCCGTCGGAGATGCCGTCCTCGTCCGAGTCGTTCCGGGCCGGATCGGTGTTGTAGCGGATGGCCTCGTCCCCGTCCGTCAGCCCGTCTGCGTCGGTATCGGCCGCGAGGGGATTGGTGTTGTAGCGCTTCACCTCTTCGCCGTCCTTCAGTCCGTCCCCGTCGCTGTCGGCCACCTCGGGATTGGTGCCCAGCCGCCGCTCCTCCCCGTTGGTGAGACCGTCTGCGTCGTCATCGTCTTCGGGACCGCTTCCCAGGTGGAAGTTCAGGCCCGCCTTTGCCGAAGCGTAGCTGTCCCGGTTCGCATACTCGTACCCGTCCAGCCGGTCGTCCCCCACGGCAAAGGACGCCTCGGTCACGATGGACACCTTGCTGGAGAGATAGGTCTCGATGCCCGCCCCCATCGGGAAGAGCACCGAGTTCACAAACTTGTCATTGGGGATGAAGCTCCCTCCCCCGTCCTTCCGCTGAAAGATGGTCACGCCCGCACCCACAAAAAGATAGGGCGACACCCGCGCCGCGGGCATCGGGTACACCCACGCGCGAAACGAGAGGGGAATGGAATGGAGCTTCACGTAGTCATACCCCAACAACGCCGCATCGAGGGGCGGATCCTGACGTGCCTTCAGCTCCTCATACCCGGCCGCCAGCCCGAAGGAGAGCGCCGGCGCCACGGCATAGCTCACCACCACCTCCCCGCCCGGGCCCACCTTCCGCTTGTTGAAATCGTTGAGGAGCACGTTTGCCCCGCCCCGGAGGCCGAGAGAGGCCTTTCCTGCCGCCCGCTGGGTGTGAGCCGGAGACGGAAGAATCAGAAGAACGCCAAGCAGAAACAGAATGGCACGGTTCCTCATTGCGCACTCCACAGATAGTTGCGTAGTATGGGGTAGATTTCAAGTCCTCCTTCAGAAACTTGGGGAAAACCTATGTGATTTCAGGGGGAAAGTCAAGTTGAAGAGGCCGCAAGCGGGGGGAGGCACAGAGTGCGGGTGCGAGGCCGGGGGGGGGTAGGACAGTGGGGCGGGAAAGGCGCACGGGAGAGGATCCAGGCGAGCAGGAAGTGATGGATGGGAAAGCAAGGAAGGCGTATCAGGCATGGGGTGCCGTTCGAGCCTTGATCCCATCCCTGGGAGCCGGATGTTCCCCTCCGACCTCTCCCGGATGGTGGGTTGGCAATTCCAGAGGTGTCCGGCCCAACCACCCTCCCCCTGCGCGACCGGCACGGGGGACACCTGAGGCCATTCCCTGCGGGATGGGCGCTCCCCCCTCTCCCCCGGCTTGTGGCGTCAACCGTCTACTTGGGGGGGGCTGACCCGCCGGCGGTTCCCCCCCGCACGTTGACATTTCCGCAGGAATTCCCTACATTGGGTGCCGGATTCGCGCCATTGCCCCGTCGTCTAATGGCAAGACAGCAGACTCTGGATCTGTTTATCGAGGTTCGAATCCTTGCGGGGCAGCAGGCCGGCACGCGTTTGTTCTCCGGCAATTTCTCTTTACGGCCTTATCGTCTAACGGTTTAGGACGCAGCCCTCTCAAGGCTGAAATACGGGTTCGATTCCCGTTAAGGCTACAAGGAACGATTGACACCCGCCCGGGGGTTCGGGTCGCTGTCAATCGTTTTTGTTGGCGGAGGCGGCCCCGCTCCCCATCAGGCCCTCCCCCGGCGCTCTTTGTGCAGGTTCCGACGCGCCCGTAGCTCAATTGGATAGAGCATCTGACTACGGATCAGAAGGTTGGGGGTTCGAATCCCTCCGGGCGTACCAACCAGCCGATGATGCCCCACCGAGAGGCGGCTACCCACCCTTCCCATATCCCTTCCTGTCAGAGAGCGTGATTCCTGATCGACTCCGGGGCGCCGCTCGTCCCCCTACGGAGGGATGATCCTTGCCGGGCGCCCTCTTCTGATCTTGCTCCTTCGGCGGCGGCATCCGGTCCTGACATGGTCCACTCTACTCGGACGGGTCCAACCGTCTCAGTTTCGCATCAGATGAGGTTCTGTAGGAAGCCTGCTTCCCGAGGCTTGAACTCAGCACGAGCTTTCCTGACCCCTTCGCCTTGATCCAGTACGCCTTGGCCGGATACAGGGTGTCAACGGGAAAGTAGGTTCCTTCATATCCGAAGAATACGGGATTCGTAAGGCCCGCCGGCAACTCGACCACACTCCCCGTATCAATCGAGGTTGAGAGACACCCGATCAGGTTCCAGCCGGCAGCCACATCAAGCGTGTCCAGTGTTCGGAGACCGCCGCTGATGGTGACAGTATCAGGGGCTCCGAATTTGAGCCAATAACCGTGGCCGTTCCGAAGGCTGTCTTCCTGTCTGTATCCCATCGAGGGATGGAACGAGAAGGCCTGACTGATGGCTCCGGGAAACAATTCAGTCGTCCGGCAGTCATCCACTGTCAACGGCACGGACATCAGGTTCCAGAATCCTTGAATGGGGTAATGGCCTGTTGCCGTTGAGCTCGTTTCAAACTCCCAGATTGCCGACCACCCGCTCAGGCCGCCGCGATTTCTTGCCTGGAGACGCCAGAAATAGGTCGTCCCCGACTGCAAACCCGACACGACACGGTGATTCCCGACGATCAGGGAGTCTTCCAGCTTGTTCACAGCACAGGTTGGGTCGATCCCCAACTGGAGGTGGCAAGAGTCCGCTCCCGCGGCTTCCCACACCAGGGCCTCAACAAGCGGAGTGCCCGTTGTTCCGTTCAGAGGACTCACAAGTTGGGGGGGCAACGGCGGCGCCACAACGGTCGTAAACCTCCACCACGGGCTGAACTCTCCCCACCCCGCTTCGTTCCTCGCTCTCACGCGCCAGAAGTAGTCCGTCGAATGGGCGAGACCGTCAAGCACCGCAAACGTGTCCACCATTGTCGTATCCTGCCACAACCCACTCAGCGTCAGGGTATCCCTGACAATCTCGAACCAGTATCTGAGAACGTCCTCGGTCTGGATCAGAGGTTGCGCCCATCGAAAGAAAGAACAAATCGGTCTGTCGACCGCATTGTGTTCCGGCTCTATCAACTGCACTGCGCAGGGTGATCCGATCGTCCGGAACTTCCAGGATACTCGAAAGCCACTCGCACCGCCGCTGTCGATGGCCCCCACTCGCCAGTAGTAGGTAGTAGAGAACTGCAACGAGCTCAGGCTCAGCGAGGTATCAACAAGGGATGAATCGTTGACAACCATGGATGAAAAACCCGAATCCGTCGCCACCTGAACCAAGTAGCGCAACGTTCCGGGGGAAGATCCCCATCTGAGTTGCACCGGAGAAGACAGCCCGGTTGACCCGTTCAACGGGGCAAAAAGGGTCGGGCCAACCAGCAGCGGCCATCTGCTCCGCATCCGAACATTGTCAAAGTAGTCCCCGCCGCTCCTGTCCGCCGCAGTCAACACGAAATACCCCGGCCGAAGGGGTGCAAACGATCGCACGTCTATCGGACCATACTGTGTGTCATTCACCGTAACAGTAATGGCGGTATCCGCGTCTCCAATAACCAGGTGGTTCAGACCAACAAACCTGTCCGCCACCTCTAACAAGACCACCCGACCGAGAAGTGTATCGAATTTCTCCACTCTGAAGACCCCCGGGGTTCCGAGCAAATCGGAGTTGTTGAACCGTACTTGATATGCCCCGCTGTGCGGCGACGGCTCCTGCAGAGCCGGAACCCTCCAGGTAATGGCCGTGTTCAGGGCATCCGGCCGCACAAAGACATCCATCTCATACCTCCCCGCGCCGAAGTGCTGTGGGGTATAGTAGTAGTGAGCCCAGCAGGAGTATGCGTAGGTCGTGTGGAGAAAAACACTGTCCACCACCTCCAAAAAACCGGGTCCCTCGCCCTTCATCCAACCGACGGAGCCGACCGAGAAATCCTCGAAATAGTCCTGCGTGCTGAAGTACCACCATGGGCTGTATCCTCCCCACCCCGCTTGATTCCCCGCCTTCACTCGCCAGTAGTACTGCACGGAATGAACCACCGCTTCCGAAGTGGTGCTCGTATCAGTAATGGTCGAATCACACCACAACCCAGCCAACGTGACCGTATCAGTCACCAGTTCAAGCCAGTAGGCGCTCACCTGCTCCAGGGGTACCGAAGGCTCTGTCCAGCAGAATGCCACCGTGACAGGTTGATATGACGCCCCATCGGGAGGAGAGACGAGAGCAACGGGATCAGGCACACCGGCGGTCGAGAATGCCCACGGGAGACTGAAGGAGCCCATGCCGGCACCATTCCGACCGGCCACTCGCCAGAAGTATCTGCTCCGTGGCAGGAGACCCGAAGCCAAATACATGCTATCCGTGACCGTCGAATCGTCCAGAAGCACTGATGCGAACAACGAATCCGCCGCTACCTGGATCCTGTAGTGTTCCGCGTTGGCCAGAGAATACCATCTCAAGAGGGGATTTGTCCCCAAACCGATGGAACCATTCTCCGGCTCGAGAAGCAGGGGCATTGTGGGCGGAGGCCAGCCCCCCAGATGGAAGAGTGAGTCTATCTCCAATCCTGTCAATGCCCGGTTGAAGATGGCCACGTCGTCCAGCCTGCCTTTGAGGGGATCGAGGTTTGGATCGTCGAAGGGGGCTCCCCCATCATGGTTGACTCCGATACCGAAGGCAAGATCGCCTTGAGTCGTATGTGTATCGTCGAAGTACACGGTGTTGGAGTCAAGGAGTGCACCGTTCAGGTAGATCCTTGTGCCTGAAGGACTGGTGGTCGCCGCCAGATGATACCACATGCCCCAGGGCACCGCCGCGTTTTCTCCGACGATCTCCTTGAGCCCACAATGTGACACGACGAAAAGCTTCCGCCTCCCTTCGTTTCGGAGATTCTGACATTCGATCCAGGAGTGGCCACAAGTCGAGCCGCCGTATCCCAAAAAGGTGTTCCGCGTCGTGGAATCGGCAGCATAAAACCACAAGGAGACCGTCCTTTCCGCACCGGGCAATCCCGCGCCGGGGGCCTCGATGTAGTCGTCGATGCCGTCGAACGAATATGCCCTGGAGCCGGTTCCGAATCTGTCCGAGGTAAGCGACGCACCAGTGACGACCCCGTGCCTCCCGAATCCCGACTCATCATTGGCGTTTCCGTCAAAGGGATAATAGGCAACGACGCCGTGCGGGTCCAACAGGTAGAACTCCCCCGGCAGACGAACGCGATTCGAAACGCGCACCTCATCGATTATGCCGCGGAAGGCTCCACCGGCTCCATTGTAGCCCACACGCAACGGTATCACAGTGTGGGGAAGGGATGTGACAGCCGTGGAGTCCTCCTGCATCAGCTCCCCATTGATATAGAGCCGTTGTCTCCCGGCGTTCCCATCCCAGGTGCACGCGATATGAATCCATTCCTTGAGGCGAACCTGGTCGAGGGATGTAATGACGGATGAATTGGGGCTGCCTGGGTCCGTCGAGCTATTGACTGTGAATTCCACTCCTGTCAGGCGCACGGTCAGGCCCCACTCATCATCAACATCCCCCCCCGGCCCCCACTTTGCCACGAGAGTCCCCTCAGGCAGCAAGGAGTCGATGAAAGCCCAGCATTCGACAGTGAAGGCCTTGATAGAGGAGAAGTTGAGGCTTGCGTCATCAGGGACTGTGACATAATCAGCACCACTCTGAAAGGCCCTGGCATTCCCGTACCTCCCCCACGTAATCGTTGTACCGGTGGCCACGCCATGATTTTGATAGGCACCCGCATCATGCGCGGTGTCGCCAACCGTTTCGTTCAGATGCAAAAGAAGCATGGTGCTCGAGTCGGGGGCGAATTCCTGGCCCTGCACACTGCAAACGACAAAGAATGCAAGGACGCACATCCGGATTGGTGTACGCATGGCGGGATTCCTTTCAGGTGACGACATACTTGACTCGATGGTCTCATCCGGAAGAAAGAAGGGTCTCTGAAGGCCGCAGATCATCTCACGTCCCGGGCGGTGTTGTGGCAGGGAATCCGCGAAGCCGGACGAAGAAAAGGTGTGATTGGCAGAAGATACCCCACCCACTCTCCAAAGTCAACACGCCCCACACCTACGGTTATCCCCCCAACCGGAAGACCTCTGCTTTCAGGCGGATTCCCCACCAGTTCTTGGAAGTCTGGGACAGGAGAAAGCCGGGTTTGGCCATTAGACGGACGGGTTGAAAAGTGCCTTAATAGTGCTCAACCCTGAGAAACAACCTCTCCGTCATCAGTGCGGGGCCGAAGGTGTCCCAGAACTCCCACATTTCCGTGGGCTCGGCCCCCGATGTCCGCTCGTAATGCTTCATGAGCAGGGCCAGAGTTCTCTGCCTGTAGAGCTCCTTCTCGATGAGCTCCATCACTCCCTTGAAGAACTTCAGATCGGCCCAGATCCCGTCCAGCTTCCGGCAGAGGGCATAACAGGCGGGTGTCTTCTCCAGAAGAATGGCTCCCCCCAAACCCACCAGGAGGAACCTCCGTACCCTGTCCTGAAGAAACCGCAGCACCTGCCAGGCGGTGGGATTGTGGGCCCCGAGCGTCCGGGGGAATGAGATGAACCCAAGCTCCCGGGAGAGATCCACAACGATGCCCCCGTTCGCAAGGTGGAAGTGGATGCCCTCGCCGTCAATGTACCCACAGATGTCGCTGCCGATGCTCGCAGCCCGGACGTAGCCGATCATCTCATCCGTGGAACAACCGGCGGGAAGGGGGCTGTGGAGATAGGGAGGCACCTCCTCGCCCCCCCAGTAGCACTCGGGCTCCAGGTCCTTCGTGCTCTCGGTCAGGATGGGAAACATGCGGCTCTTCCTTTCTTTTCATTCAAGATACGGACGGGATGCCCGTGACGCCGTATCACGGGCTGATACTTCCTCAGCGGGCGAGCCGCTTCCAGAGCGGCCCCGATCCTCTTCAGAGC
>JBAVEL010000144.1:0-8035 GCA_049587715.1 Bacteroidota bacterium | reverse complement strand
ATCCCGGGCCGAGGAGCTGGCCTCAGCCCTTGCCCGGGCGGAAGCCGGACGCGCGGGGGCCGAGGAGCGGCTCGCTGCCGAGCGGAAGGAGACCGAAGCCCTGCACCGGAGTCTCCGGGAGCAGTTCGAGGACATCGCCCGGCGGGTTATGGTGGACAGCGCCCGTGCGGTCCAGGTGCAGCAGAAGGAGAACCTCGGGGAAATCCTGGTTCCCCTCCGGGAGAAGCTGGAGAGCTTCGAGCGGCGTGTGGATGAGACCCACCGGGACGCGGTGCGGGAACACCAGTCCCTGAAGGAACAGCTCTCCCTGATGCAGAAGCTGAACCAGACAATCGGGGAGGAGGCCAGGAACCTGACCGCAGCGCTCCGGGGCGAGGCCAAGACACGCGGCACCTGGGGCGAGCTGGTTCTGGAGAGAGTGCTGGAGATATCGGGGCTTCAGCGGGATGTGCACTACACGGTGCAGGAGAGCATCCCCGGCGGCGAGAGCGCCCGCTTCCAGCCCGATGTGATCGTCCGGCTTCCCGGGAACCGCCAGATTGTCATCGACTCCAAGGTGTCCCTTGCGGCGTACGAGCGCTATGCGGCTGCGGAGACGGAGGAGCAGCGCCGGGAAGCCCTGAAGGAGCACCTGGCATCGCTCCGGCGACACGTGCGGGATCTGGGGGGAAAGAACTACCAGGCGCTCCCGGGCCTGAACACCCTGGACTTCGTGCTGATGTTCATCCCGATGGAGCCGGCCTTCGGACTTGCCCTGAGCGGGGACCTCGCCCTCCTTCACGAGGCCTACGGGCGGAACATCGTGCCCGTGAGCCCCTCCACCCTGCTGGCCACCCTACGCACCATTGCCAACATCTGGCGGCAGGAGAGCCAGAACCGGAACGCCGCCGAGATCGCACGGCAGGGGGGGGCACTCTACGACAAGTTTACGGCGTTCGTGGAGGACCTGAAGGAGGTGGGCTCCCGGCTGGAAGCGGCGCAGAAGAGCCACCGGGGGGCCATGAACAAGCTGTCAGAGGGCTCCGGGAACCTCATCCGCAGGGCGGAGAACCTGCGGGAGCTGGGGGCCAGAACGACACGCACGCTTGAGCGGGAGAGGGCGGATGAAGCCCCCTCCCGGGACCTCCCCCCCCCGCCGGTTCCCCCCGAGGGCTGAGCCGCCGGCTTTGTTTTTCCCCCGTTTTCCCGTATCTTCCATTGCTCTTCCACTTTCTTCCCTCCTCGAGACCATGAAGACCACGGCTCCGATCGACGAGGTGTACCGGATCATTTTCATAGACCACCATGATCCGTTCAGCATTCTGGGGGCTCATGTCATGGAGCACAACGGGGGCACCGCCGTTGTGATCCGGGCGTTCATCCCCGACGCGGTGAGCCTGGCGGTGGTGGTGCGGGGGCAGAGGGGGACGGGCAGGGAGTACCCCATGGACCGGGTGCACGAGGAGGGCTTCTACGAGGCGGTGATCCCCGACCACACGGAGATCTTCCCCTACGAGCTCCGGAAGACGCTCCCCGACGGAAGGAGCGAGGTCTTCCATGATTCCTACTCCTTCATGCCCACGCTCACCGACTTCGACATCTACCTGTTCAACGCGGGAGACCACCACCGGATCTACGAGAAGCTGGGCGCCCATGAGGCCGTGGTGAACGGCATCGGGGGGGTGCAGTTTGCGGTCTGGGCCCCCTCTGCCCGGAGCGTGAGCGTGATCGGGGATTTCAACGGGTGGGACAGGCGGTGGCACGCCATGCGGGTGCTGGGATCCTCGGGCATCTGGGAGATCTTCATCCCGGGGCTGTCGGAAGGGGAGCTGTACAAGTTCCAGGTGAAGACGCGGGAGGGCTTCGTGACCGACAAGGCCGATCCGTACGGCGTCGAGATGGAGACGCGCCCGCGCACCGCCTCCAAGGTGAACTTCCTGCGGCGCCACGTCTGGGAGGACGGGGAGTGGATGGAGCGGCGGAAGACGGCGGATCCCCTCGGCAGTCCCTTCTCGGTCTACGAGGTGCACCTCGGCTCCTGGAAGCGGAGCGCCGGCAATACGTGGCTCGGATACCGGGCCCTGGCCGTGCAGCTCGTGGAGCACGTGCGGGAGTTGGGCTTCACCCACATCGAGCTTCTTCCCGTGATGGAGCACCCCTTCGACGGCTCCTGGGGCTATCAGGTGACCGGCTACTTCGCCCCCACCAGCCGCTACGGTCCCCCCGAGGATTTCATGTACCTGGTGGATCTCTGCCACCGGAACGGGATCGGGGTCCTGCTGGACTGGGTGCCGGCGCACTTCCCCCGGGACATGTACGCGCTGGCCTCCTTCGACGGCACGCATCTCTATGAACATGCCGACCCCCGCAAGGGGCAGCACCAGGACTGGGGCACGCTGATCTTCAACTACGGCCGGCACGAGGTGAAGAACTTCCTCATCAGCAACGCCCTCTTCTGGATGGAGAAATACCACCTCGACGGCATCCGGATCGATGCCGTGGCCTCCATGCTCTACCTGGACTACTCCCGGAAGGAGGGGGAGTGGGTGCCGAACCAGTACGGGGGGAGGGAGAACCTGGAAGCCGTGGAGTTCCTGAAGCACCTGAACAACGTGATCCACGAGTACTACCCGGGCGTGGTGACCCTGGCGGAGGAGTCCACCGCCTGGGGCGGCGTCACGGCGGGGACGGGATACGGGGGGCTGGGCTTCGACGTGAAATGGAACATGGGCTGGATGCACGATACGCTGGAGTATTTCTCCCGGGATCCCGTCCACCGGAAGCACCACCAGCGCAACCTTACCTTCTCGCTGCTCTACGCCTTCACCGAGCGCTTCATGCTTCCCCTCTCACACGACGAGGTGGTGCACGGGAAGGGATCCCTCCTGGGCAAGATGCCCGGCGATCTCTGGCAGAAGTTCGCCAACCTGCGCCTCCTCTACGGACTGATGTACGGTTTTCCGGGCAAGAAGCTGCTCTTCATGGGAGCCGAGATAGGGCAGTGGGACGAGTGGAACCACGAGAAGAGCCTGGACTGGCACCTCCTGGAGTACGACCCGCACCGCGGCGTCCGGCAGTGGCTCCGGGACCTGAACCGCGTCTATCGTGCGGAGCCGGCCCTCCACCAGGTGGACTTCCACTACACCGGTTTCGAGTGGGTGGACTTCAGGGACGAGCAGAACAGCATCATCTGCTTCGAGCGGAAGCCGGCCTCGGGGGAAGGGGCGGTCCTGGTGGTGTGCAACTTCACACCCGTCCCCCGCGAGGGATACCGCGTGGGGGTGCGGGAGCCGGGCCTCTACGCCGAGCTCCTGAACAGTGACGCCGCGCTCTACGGCGGGAGCAACACGGGGAACGCTGGGTTTGTGCGCTCGGAACCGGTTCCCATGCACAATCGGGGACACTCCCTCCGGCTGGTGCTCCCCCCCCTCGGCGCCCTCTTCCTGAAGCGCACCGGCTCCTGAGGCGGGGCCCCGCCGGGGGAACCCTGCAGAGAGGCGGTTTGTTCTTAGCGTGGTTCCCACATCCACTGGCGCATGACACACATTGCCATCATCGGCTCCGGATTCGGAGGTCTGGCCGCGGCCATCCGGCTCCAGGCCCGGGGCTTTGCCGTCACGGTCTTTGAAAAGGAACCCGCCGTCGGGGGCCGGGCCTCCCGGCTGGTGCGCAAGGGGTATGTGTTCGACACGGGACCCTCCCTCATCACCGCTCCCTTCATCATCGAGAGGGTGTTCGCCGCCGCGGGACGGCATCTGGCCGACGAGGTGGGTCTGGTGCCGCTGGATCCCTTCTACCGCATCTATTTCCCGGACGGATCCTCCCTGGACTACACGGGGGATCCCGCGCGCATGAAGGCCGCCATGGAGCTCCGCAGCCCCAAGGATGCCGCGCGCTACGACGATTTCTTCCGGGCCGTGAAGCCCATCTATGACGCCGTGATCACCGACGGCCTGGGAGGCGCCCCCTTCCAGAGCTGGAAGACGCTTCTGGGATTCCTCCCCCGCGCCCTTCGGCTCGGAGCCCTGCAGCCCGTGTACAGGCTCGCATCCCGGTACTTCGCCCACGAACACCACCGGTTTCTGTTCTCGTTCCATCCCCTGTTCATCGGCGGCTCCCCCTTCCGGGCGCCTGCTGTCTACGGCATGATCCCCTACCTGGAGAGGGAATGGGGGGTCTGGTTCGCCCGCGGCGGAATGTACAACCTTGTGGAGGCGATGGTGCGGGTCTTCCGGGACCTGGGGGGAGAGATCAGAACCGGCGCCGAAGTGGAGGAAATCGTGGTGGAGGGGGGAGCGGCCCGGGGGGTGCGGGTCGGGGGCTCGGTCCACAGGGCGGACGCGGTGCTCTCGAACGGGGATGTGCCCTGGGTCTACAGGAACCTCATCCACAGCAGGCACCGCCGGAGGTGGAGCGACCGGGCGATTGACCGCCTCCATATCTCCATGAGCTGCTTCCTTTTGTATCTCGGGGTCCGGAAGCGATTCCCGGCCCTGGCACACCACACGATTATTCTCGGCAAGGGGTACCGGGACATCGTGGACGATATCTTCCGGCGCCGGCGGATCGGGGAGGACTTCTCCATGTACCTCCACACTCCCACCCGCACGGACGACTCCATGGCCCCTGCGGGGTGCGAGAGCATCTATGTTCTGGTGCCCGTGCCGCATCTGGGGAGCGGCACGGACTGGAAGCAGGAAGGCCCCCGTATGACCGGGAGGGTGCTGGAGGCGCTCCAGAAGAGGCTCGCCCTGGAGGGACTGCGGGAAAACATCGAAGTGATGGAGAGCTTCACGCCGGAGGATTTCAGGGACCGGCTCAGCGCCCACCTGGGAAGCGCGTTCAGCATCGAGCCCCGGCTTACGCAGAGCGCCTTCTTCCGCCCGCACAACAGAAGCGAAGACATCCGGGGCCTCTACTTCACCGGGGCCGGAACGCATCCCGGGGGCGGACTGCCGGGGGTCATCCTTTCGGCGGAGGCGGCCGAGAAGTGCATTCTGGAGGATTTCCCGGCGAACGGTCCGGCATCTGCAGGACCACACCCATGAAGAAGACCATCCTCTCCACGGCCGATGTGGCGCGCCTGTTCAGCGTCACGGAAACCACGGTCAAGCGGTGGGCCGACGAGAAGGTTCTTTCCTGCCGCAAGACTCCCGGGGGGCACAGGAAGTTCCAGGTGAAGGACGTGGTGGAGTTTTCCACCCGGCACCATCTGGAACCCACGGGAGCCCTGGAGCTGGGTCCGGCAGACAGTCTGGCCCCGCAGACCCAGGCGGCCACCCTGGAGAGGGATTTCGGGGCTCTGGCGGAGGTCTTCCTCAGGAGGGCCCTTGCCCCCGGGATGCCCGATCTGGGCCGGTTTCTCTCCTACCTGTATCAGCACCACATCCGGCTCTGGGAGATCTGCGACCTGGTGGTGCGTCCCGCCATGCGCACCATAGGGGAGATGTGGGCCCGGGGGGAGATCGGGGTGAGCCACGAACACCGGGCCTCGTACCAGACCATGGATGCCCTGGCCGGTATCCGCACGGAGGCGGCGGCAAAACCCCCGAACGGCAGAAGCGTCCTCTGCGCGTGCCTGGATGAGGAGACCCATGAGATCGGGCTCCGCTGCGCCGCCGCGCTGTTCGAATCCGAGGGATGGCAGGTGCAGTACCTGGGGGCGCGGACCCCGCCGGAGGCGGTCCTCACGGCCCTCCGGGAGCTGAGGCCGGATGTGGTGTGCGTCTCGGTCACCGTTCCCTCAGACCCGAAAGGCCTCACCGAAGCCCTGCGCGCAGTACGCTCCGGGGCGCGTGCACAGGGCGCGGCCCTGATCGGGGGGGGACAGGAATTCGAGGACGGGAAGACGGGGGAGGAGTTGTGTGACCGGGTGTTCCCTTCGGCCCGCTCTCTGCTGGACTACATTATCGCCTTCGGGGAGGAGAGAGTTGGCGCTCCGTCCTGAGGCCCCGGCGCTCCGGCAGGATCGCCGGCGCTGCCGCCTGCTCACCCGCCGCCATGCCCGGAGTTTTTACTTCGCATCCCGGGTGCTCCCGCGCGGGAAGCGGGAAGCTGCCTACGCGGTGTACGCCTTCTGCCGGGAGGCCGACAACGCGGCCGACACGCCGGGCGCGGGGAGCCGGCAGGAAAGAAAGCGGCTCCTCGCGGGACTCAGAGAGCGGCTCGGGGACATGTACCGGGACGCGCCCGGATGTGCCTTCCCGGCCCTTGCGGAGGCGGTGCGGACCTACGGCATCCCCCGGGAGCACCTGGAGGAGCTGCTGACGGGGGTGGAGATGGACCTGGAGGGGGCCCGCTACAAGACATTCGAGGAGCTGGAGCTGTACTGCCACCGTGTGGCTTCGGTGGTGGGCCTTGTTATGGCCTGCATCTTCGGAGCCCCCGGCGCAAAATCCGCTCCCCACGCGGCGGCGATGGGAACGGCCATGCAGCTCACCAACATCCTCCGGGATGTGGGCGAGGATCTGCGGATGAAAAGGATCTACCTCCCTGCGGAGGATCTGCAATGGTACGGGGTGACGGAGGAGGACCTGACGGCCGGCCGCATCAGCCCCGGCTTCGTGGAGCTGATGCGCTGTCAGATCGCCCGGGCGCGGGAGTTCTATGCGGTGGGGGAAGAGGGAATCCCCATGCTGGGGGATGCCGCATCCAGGGCCTGCGTGCGGATCATGGGCCGGGTCTATGCGTCCATCCTGGATGGCATCGAAGCCAACGGGTACGACGTGTTCACCCGCCGCGCATACGTTCCGTTTCTCCGGAAGCTGGCCATCGCGGGAGCGGCGCTTGTCGCCCCCAACCGGTGGAGGGGGGGCGGTTCGGGCGCCCGCCCCGCAGAGGGAGGAGCCCGTGTGTGTTCCGGCAGGGAGGGGGAGAAGCCCGCTGCGGCCCCCCGGGGAGACGCCTCATGACACGGTCGGCCCCTGGAGGGGAGACAATCCCATGATCGGACTTGCGGCCATCGGACTTGCCACGTTCGCGGCAATGGAGTTCGTTTCCTATCTGGTGCACCGCTACGTGTACCACGGGTTTCTCTGGCGGGTGCACCGGAGCCACCACACCCGGCGCGAGGGCCCCTTCGAGCTGAACGACGTGTTTCCCCTCTTTTTCGCCTCGGTGGCGATTGCCCTTGCCGTGGCCGGGTTCGGGAACTCCGACCGGAGTCCCCTGGTCGCCGTGGCTGTGGGAATGACGCTCTACGGGGCGGTCTACCTGCTGGTGCATGATCTCTACATCCACCGCCGCATCAAGGCCCTGCGCCTGCGGCTTCCGTTTCTTGTCAAGATCAAGCGCGCACATGCGGTGCACCACCGGGACGGAGCGGAGCCCTACGGACTCCTCCTCCCTCTCCGGCTCTCCCGGCTGCCCGCGGTGGGGGAACACGACGAGGTATGAGGCGGGTGGTGATCGTGGGGGGCGGACTGGGGGGGCTGACCGCCGCCGCCCTGCTGGCGCACGCGGGGTATGATGTCACGGTGCTGGAGAAGAACGGGCGGACGGGAGGAAAGGCCGGCTCGTGGACGGCCGGCGGGTTCACGTTCGACACCGGCCCGACGCTTCTCACCATGCCGTTCGTGCTGGAGGAGGTGTTCTCGCTCCTGGGAGAGGATCCGAAGAACCACCTTCCCCTCACGCAACTGGATCCCGTCTCCCGGTGCTTCTTCCCCGACGGAACCCGACTGGATGTCACATCGGGCCGGGAGGAGATGGAGGCCCGTGTGGAGGCATTTGCGCCGGGGGAGGGAAGGGCCTATGTGCGTTTCATGCGCCGGGCGGAACGCATCTACCGGGCCGCTTCGGATGCCTTCATGTTCTCGGCCTTCGGGTCGGAAGGGGCGCGGGGTCTTCTCCGGGCTGTCCGGCTCCTCCCTTCGGTTACGCGCCTGGACGCTTTCCGCACCCTCCACCAGGCGGTGCGGGGCGAGTTCCGCGACACCCGCCTGGTCCGGCTCTTCGACAGGTTTGCAACCTACGCGGGGGCATCCCCGTTTCTGGCCCCCGCCACCCTGGCCGTGATCGCCCACGTGGAGCTCACCATGGGGGGTTGGTACCCCGC
>JBAVEL010000143.1:0-6394 GCA_049587715.1 Bacteroidota bacterium | reverse complement strand
AGCTGGCTCCCGGCGTGCGGCACAGTTTTCTGACGGACCCCCGCGGCCCGTGGGAGATGCACGTCGTCTCGGCGGACCTTCGCTCCGAGGGAATCACCCTGGAGACGGTCCTGGCGGGGGACCGCCTGAGAGCCCGGGAGCGGGTCAGCTCCATGGCGGCGCGGCGCGAGGCGGCGGGCCTGGCGGTCCTTGCCGCGGTGAACGGCGACTACTTCAACACAGCCACCGGGGAAATCCAGAACAACGCCGTGGCCGGCGGCACCTGCGCCAAGGCGTTTCTTTCTCCGGGGACACGGGAAGGGGCCCTGGACATCCCCAACTCGCAATTCGGGATCACCGCCGGGAACAGGCCGGTCCTCGGCCAGATGCTCTTCGAAGGCCGGGTGTTCTGGCCCCGGGACGGCGCCTCCCCCCTGGCGGGGGTGAACATCCTCCCCCGGAGGGGAGGGATCGTCCTCTTTAACCGCTATCACCCCGACCCTCTCCCGGGTGGAGGAGAGATCCTCGTCTGCCCGCTCCGCCTCATCCGGCAGGGGGGCGACACCCTCTTCTGTCTGGGAGGATCTGCCCGGCGGGGGGGGACCTCCGCCCGCGCCGGCCTGATCCTTCTGGCCGCATACGGGGGCGCGGCCGACACGCTCCGGGCGCGGCTGAAGGAGGGGGAACCGGTTTCCGTCCTCCTCTCCTTCCGTCCCTCTCCGGGTCCCCTCCGGGAGCTTGTGGGGGGCTGGCCGCGGATTGTGCGGGACGGCCGGAGCATCTTCCGGAATCAGGGCTTCCCCGAGGATCCGGCCTCCGCCATCTTCGCGCGCAGGCATCCCCGCACGGGAATCGGCTTCTCCCGGGATTCCTCCACCGTCTTCCTGATCACCGTGGACGGACGCCGGAAGGGGAGCGCGGGCATGTCACTGCCGGAATTCGCTGACCTCATGGTCCGCCTGGGGGTGCATCAGGGACTGAATCTGGA
This sequence comes from Bacteroidota bacterium, assembly GCA_049587715.1. Classification (GTDB taxonomy): domain Bacteria; phylum Bacteroidota; class Ignavibacteria; order UBA10030; family UBA6906; genus JBAVEL01. The sequence goes on along the minus strand of JBAVEL010000143.1, from coordinate 5,427 downwards.
CGGAGGGGGATCCACCGCCATGGTGATCGGGCGCCGGGTGGCCAACGCCCCTTCGGATCCCGCCGGAGAGCGCGCGGTGGGAAGCGCCGTACTGGTTGTCCAGAGGCCCACGCGGACCTCTCCCGGCCGGCACTGAGCTCATTCACATCCCAGGAGGACCCGTGGTCTTCGATCTTCGCGATCATCGCCCTGAGCCGGGTCATCAAGTTCTCCGGGGAGAAGCAGGAGGCGGACCGGAAGCGGATCGAGGCCCAGGGAATCGAGGCCACGGAGAAGCCGGCCGGATCCGCCGACACGAAGGTCATCATCATCGGAGCCGGGCGCGACAGGCTCCGCCTGATTCCGGACACCAAGGAACAGCCGGGGCGTCGGAGGATGCCCCGAACGGAAAGGAGTAATCCCATGAAGAAGCTCGTCTGCGTTCTGGCGGCGGTAGCGGTCCTTGCAGGGGCGGGGGCCCACACAGCAGCCGGAGAGCTGGATCCGGCCCTGGCCTCCGCCATTGCCGCCTCCCCCCCCCATGGAGAACCTGCAGGTCCTTGTCTATCTGCGCGACCAGGCCGACCTGGACGCGGTGGAATCGGCGCTCCGCCTTGCGATCCCGCCCGGCGGGCGCATCCCCCCCGATGTGCGCTACAGAGCCGTGGCGGAAGCGCTCCAGAGGGTGGCCTCGGAGACCCAGCCCCGGCTTCTGGACCGCCTTGCGCAGATGGAGGCGGAGGGAGCCGTCCAGGTGCTCCACCGCTTCTGGATACGGAACATCCTGGTGCTGCGCGCCCCGGCCCCCACTGTGGAGGAGATTTCCTCCTGGCCCGAAGTGGGGACCGTCTATCCGGACGGGCTCCTGGAGCGGGATCTTCCACTGAATGGGGCCTCCGCCGGGCCCTCTCCTGAATCCGCCGAGGCGGGCCTCCGGGCCATCAACGCCCACCGGCTGTGGGAGCGCGGCTATACGGGAGCCGGACGGCTCGTCATGAACATCGACACGGGGGTGAACGGCAACAACAGTTCCTTCAACACCCGCTGGCGGGGGACCCTCCCCGGCGTGAACCCCTACTGGGCCTGGTTCGACCCCTCGGGCTTCACCTCCTTCCCATCCGACGGGGACGCCTCGGACAACCACGGCACCCACACCATGGGAATCATGTGCGGTCTCTACGCCGCCACATCCGAAACCCTGGGGGTGGCGCCGGGAGCCCGGTGGATCGCCTCCAATACGCTCATCGGGGGGAGCCCCCACACCTCACGCTCCATTGCCGCCTTCCAGTGGGCGGCCAACCCCGACAGCAACCTGTCCACGATGGATGACGTCCCGGACGCCATCAGCAACTCCTGGTACGACCCCGACGTGAGTTCCACGCAGTGCAATCCCGACGCGGGCGGATACGCCCCCGTGATCCAGGCGGTGGAGGCGCTCGGCACTGCCGTCGTCTTCTCGGCCGGGAACAACGGCCCTGGAGCATCCTCCCTCACTCCCCCCAAGAACCGCCTGGCCACCGCCGTGGACATCTTCGCGGTGGGCGCGGTGGACGGGAACAATCCCTCGTTTCCGATCGCCAGCTTCAGCAGCCGCGGGCCATCCACCTGTGCCGGCCCCGACTCCCTGGTGATCAAACCCGAAGTGTCGGCCCCGGGCGTCAGCGTGCGCTCTGCCAACGGCTCGGGCGGGTACCGGACCCTCTCCGGCACCTCCATGGCGTCGCCCCACGTGGCGGGAGGCATCGCCCTCCTGCGGGAGGCGGCCCCCTATCTGACCGGCACCGAGATCAAGCGGATCCTGCTGGCCACCGCACGGGACCTGGGAGACCCGGGGGAAGACAACACCTACGGCCGGGGCATCATCGATCTCTGGGCCGCCTTCCTGGGGCTGGCGGATCCCGGGGACCCCAATCCCCCCGTGAACGCGTCCGCCTACAGCGATTACTCCACCCCCACCTCCATACAACTCCGCTGGACGAATCCCACCACGCTCGCCGGCGGGGACCCCATCGGCCCCTTTGTGATCCGCATCCTGCGCGACAGCGTGCTGGTGGGGGAAATCCCGGGGCCCGACAGCAGCGTCGTGAACACCGGCCTCACGGACGGGACACTCTACCGTTATGTCCTCCGGACACGCCTGATCGCCAATGACAGCCTGAGTCCCGAAGCCCGGACGGAGTGGATTGCGGGCGGGTCCCCCGTTCCTGCGGGCCCTGTGGGACTCAGCGTGAGCGGAACCTCGGCTGCGGGATACACCCTGCGCTGGACCAACCCCTCCCGGCAGGCCGACGGAACGCCTCTGGATGACCTCGCAGGGGTGCGCCTCTACCGGGACGGCGTTCCGCTCACAACCATCGGGCGGACAGCGGCCGACACCGCGCGCGCCGACAGCGCCGCCGACAGCCCTCCCCCCGGACTCCATGCGTATGCGGTGAGCGTGGTGGACAACGAACTCCCCCCGCACGAGAGCCCCCCGAGCAACGCCGCGTGTACCCCTCTGGAGCTCCCCTTCTTTGACGACTTCCCCTCGGCGGGAGCTCCGAACACCGCCGTCTGGAGAACGCTCAACGCCTCCGTGGACGCCCAGGGGGTGAATCCCCCCAGCCCGCCTTATGCGCTGAACCTGGACGGCACCCCTTCGGCGAACGGAGACTCCGTGGAGACGCTTCCGCTGGACCTCTCGGGACTGCAGGGCGCCGGGGTGGCCCTCTCCTTCTTCCGCCAGCCCCGCGGGGCGGGCGAGAACCCCGAGCTTGCCGACAGTCTTATCGTGGAGATGCGGAACAGTCTGGGCTCCTGGGTGCAGGTGCGGCGCTGGCCGGGGCTGAACACCGCCGATCCGGTGCCCCCCTTTGCCTTCGATGCCGTGGGTCTGGACGGGGTGGACCCCCGGGGAGGGACCTTCTTCTACAACGGGTTCCGCTTCCGTTTCCGGAGCAGGTCCACAGCCGGCGCCTACGATGACTGGTATGTGGACGATGTGTTCTTCGGGGTTCCGTCGGGACCCGCCAATGTGGCCCTCGCCGCCGTGGCAAGCCCCGCAGGACAGGTTTCGGCCAACATCCCGCTCACCCCCGTGGCCGAGGTGCGGAATGTGAGCGCCCCCCCCGCGGGTGCCTTCACCGTAACCATGGACATCCGGGGACCCGGCACACCCGCCGTGCTGAGCGGGACCGACAGCAACCTGGCGGCCGGTTCCTCCCGAGCCGTTTCCTTCGCCCCTTTCACGCCCGACGCGGTGGGGCTCTGGGACATCACCTGCTGGGTCACCCTTCCCGGGGACCCCGTGGGTGCCAACGACACCCTGCGCTCCTCGTTCTATGCGGTGAATCCCCTCACCCTTCCCCTCACGGAGCCCTTCCCCGGCCCGGGGATTCCCGACCCCCTCACCTGGACGAACGTAAACGCGGAGGTGACCCCCGACGCGGCAAACGAACCGAGCCCCCCGTATGCCCTGAACCTGGCGGGAAACCCCGCCGGAGTGGGCCTGGACACGGTCAGTTCCCTCACCATCAACCTGGCGGGCCTGCAGGGATCGGGCGTCACGCTTGCCTTCTTCCAGCAGCCGCAGGGCACCGGCGACGCCCCCGAGACGGCCGACAGCCTGATTGTGGAGGCCCTGGACGACCTGGGGCTCTGGCGCACCGTGCGGAAGTACCCCGGCGCGGCCAACCGCCCCTTTGCCTTCGAGAAGTTCATCCTGGACAGCGTGGACGCGGGCACGGGTTCATTCTTCCACGGGGGATTCAAGTTCCGCTTCCGCAGCAGGGCCCAGACCGGCACCACCACTCCCGACGACTGGTTTGTGGACGATGTGTACTTTGGGATCCCCGCCGGGAATCCCGTGATGGTCGTGAGCCCGTCGGAGATCGCCGACACCGTGCTGACCGGCCTGGTGGACACGCTCTCCTACTTCTTCACGGTGTGGAACAACAATCCGTTCGCCTCCCCTCTCACGGTCTCCGTCCAGGAATCCCCCGAGGTTCCCTGGCTGGCGGCGGCACCCGCCGTCGCTTCCATCCCCGGCTTCACCTCCATCCCGGTCCGGGTGGGGGTGGACTTCACGGGGGCGGCCACGGGAACCTACCTCACACAACTGGTGATGACGGGGAATGACCCGGCCAACCCCGCCGACACGGTGGCCGTCGCTTTCCGGGTGAACGCCGCCCCCTCCGTCACGGTCTCCCCCGATTCCTTCCTGCTGGCCTTCCCCCTCCCCGGGGCGCGGACGGACTCCTTCCTGGTTTCCAACACCGGGGTGGGGCCGCTCGCCTATGACATCACGGTGGATCCCGACATTGCGGGCGCGGCCCGCACCGAGATGACATCCCCGGGGGGAAGCTCCTTCACCGGAAGCCCGCGCGTACGGGGGAACGGGGTGCAGGTGAGCCTGGACGCCACGCTGATCCGGATCGAATTCGGCCTGAACATCACCCAGGACAACACCGCGCTGGACTTCTTCGTGTACGAGAGTCCGACCCCGACGGGGCTCTTCACCAGGGTCTTCTCCAGCCAGAAGACCCTCAACGCCACGGGCGGATTCCAGCTTGTCTCCTCCGATCCGATCCGGGTGGGGCTGACGGCCGGGCGCTGGTACTACATTGGAGCGGCCTGGCAGGGGGGCGCCTCCACGGAATACCGGTACAGCACGGTCACGCTTCCCCCCGCCTGGGGCACCGTGCTGGGCAGGTACATCGGACCCAACACGGCCTTCCCCGCTCCCGCCACGCTCTCCATCGGGAGCTTCACCGCGGGGCCCTACTTCTCCGCCCTGGAGACCGGCACTCCGTTTGACCTCACGCTCCTCTCCCCCTCCTCGGGAACAGTCCCCCCCGGCGGAGGCGCACGCGTGGCGTTTAGGGCTTCCACCGCCGGGATCCCCTCCGGGTTGTACCACAACAGGATCCTCGTGGCCAGCAACGACCCCGTCACCCCACTCGTGGCTGTCCGTGTGGAGGTGGACAACGTGACGGGAGTGGAAACCCCTGGGGGCATTCCGGCCTCGTATGCCCTCTTCCAGAACTACCCCAACCCCTTCAACCCATCCACCACGGTCCGCTTCGCGGTTCCCCGCGAGTCGTCCGTCCGGCTCGCCGTCTACAACCTGCTGGGCCAGGAGCTGGCCTTGCTGGCCGACGGACCGTATCAGGCGGGGGTGCATCAGATGGAGTGGCGCGGCGTGAACGGGGCGGGGGTTCCTCTGGCCACCGGGGTCTACTTCTACCGCCTGGAGGCCCGGGCCGCAGACGGGAGCGGGAGCTTCGTCTCCCTGAAGAAACTCCTCCTCCTCCGGTGACACCCGGGGCCCGGGACACGAACCCCGTCTCTCCCTGGGGAGAGACGGGGTTCGCCGTCTCAGGAAACCGCGTGCGCGTCCCCTAGCAGGATGCGGAAAAAGGGGTTACGGCTGCTGATGTTTTGGTGGTCGAGTCATGTTCCATTCGCCTG
>JBAVEL010000142.1:0-5780 GCA_049587715.1 Bacteroidota bacterium | reverse complement strand
CCTGAACCCCGTGCAGGAGCTGCTGCAGCCGGAGGGATCGCCCCGGTTTCGCGGTGTGCTGGAGGGGATTGCCATGCTGGTGAAGGGGCTCCCGGTTCCCGTGATGGTGAAGGAGACGGGGTCGGGTCTCTCCCCCCGCGTGGTGCAAACGCTCCTGGATGCGGGTGTGCGGATCGTGGATGTGGCGGGGGCGGGAGGCACAAGCTGGGGACGCGTGGAGATGCTCCGGCGGCGGGGATCGCCGGAGCTCCGGCCCTTCGGGGACTGGGGGATTCCCACCGCACGTGCGGTGCGGGGGGCTGCCATGCTCAAGGGATCCGCCGGGCCTTTCACCCTCATCGCCTCGGGCGGCATCGAATCCGGCCTGGATGCCGCCAAGTGCATCGCCCTTGGAGCGGACCTTGTCGCCGCCGCCCGGCCTCTCCTGCTGGCCCTGGTGCGCAGGGGCCCCGGGGGGCTCCGAACCATGCTGGAGGGCTGGCGCCGGGCCCTGGTGGGGGCCATGTTCCTTACGGGGAGCCGCACCATCGGCAACCTGCAGCATGCCGCTCTGGAGGAGACAGACCCTCATGGACAGCCCCCGCTGTGAGCGGCGATACGCCGTTCTTCGCCGGCGGATCACCCGCCGGCTGCAGGACCTGGTGCCCCGCTGGGCCTCCAGGACCCTCACCGAGGCGTCCTCCTGGGCGCTGGAGACCCCGGGGAAGCAGATCCGGGGAGTCCTCGTGATGCTCTCGGCCGAGGCGGCGGGGGGCCGGGCGCGGGATGCCCTCGATGCCGCCGTGGCCGTGGAGACCCTGCACAGCTTCACGCTCGTGCACGACGATATCATGGACAATGCCGCCGTGCGGAGGGGCCGTCCCTCGGTGCATGCGCGGTGGAATTCGGCCACGGCTCTTCTCGTGGGGGACGCACTGACCGGCCTCGCCTACGGGAGCCTGCTCCGTTCCCCCCGGGAACACCTCACCCGGGCGGCCACCCTCTTCACACGCGGACTGGTGGAGGTGTGCGAGGGACAGGCCCTGGACCTGGAGTTCGAGCGGCGCCGGGAGGTGTCCCGGGAAGAGTACTTTCTGATGATCGAGAAGAAGACCGCCCGGCTGGTGGCGGTGGCCGCGGAACTGGGGGCGTGCATCGGGGGGGGCAATCCCTCCCTGGTGCGCCGCCTGCGCGCATTCGGTTTCCGGCTGGGGCGCGCCTTCCAGCTCCAGGACGACCTGCTGGATGCCACCGCGGACGAGAGCCGCCTGGGCAAGCCGGTGGGAGGAGACATCCGGGAGGGGAAGAAGACAATCCTGCTCCTCACCGCCCTGGAGCGGACGGGGGGACGCGACCGGGCCCTCCTGAGAGGCCTGGGGAAAGGCACGCGGACGCCCGGGGCCGACAGGCGCCTGGTGGAATCGGTCACGCATATCTACGAGCGGGAGGGAGTCCTTGCCGACACCGCGCTGCTTGTCCGGACCGAAACCGACCGCGCGCTCGGCGCCCTTGGGGGACTGCCGCCCTCGCGGGCCCGGGACATGCTGCGGTGGCTTGCCCTCAGGCTGCTGAACCGGACCGCGTGACGGATGATCGAGCGGACGGTGACCATACGGAACAGGCTGGGCCTGCACACCCGCCCCGCCGCAACGCTGGTAAAGACCGCGGCCCGGTTCAAGGCCGATTTCTTCATCCTGAGGGACAACATGGAGATCAACGGCAAGAGCATCATCGGGGTCATGACCCTGGCCTCCGAGCAGGGATCCCGTCTGCTCCTGCGTTTCCACGGCGCGGACGAAGAGGAGGCGGCCGCGGCGGTGGTGGGACTCTTCGAGCGGGGATTCGATGAATAGCAGCACACCGGGCACCCGGGACGAGATCGTTCTCAAGGGGATCGCCGCAGCGCCGGGCATCGCCGTGGGCCCCGCGTATGTGTACACCAAGCACATCCCCTACATCGCGGTGAAGGACATCCCGCCCGCGGACGTGAAGCCGGAGATCGAGCGGCTGCGCGCCGCCGTCCGCCGCGCGGAGAGGGAGCTCCAGAAGATCCTCTCGTTCGCCGAACAGAAGCTGGGCTCGCAGGAGGCGGGCATCTTCGAGGCCCAGATCATGATCCTGAACGACGGGGTCCTGATGCAGGCGATTGAAGGCCGCATCGGGGAGGAGTTCCGGAACGCGGAATACATCGTCATGGACGAGATCGGCAAGTACAAACGGCTGATGCTGGCCGCCCCCGACGCGTACATGCACGAGCGGGCCCAGGACGTGGAAGACGTGATAAACCGGATCGTCCGGAACATCCAGGACCAGAAGCTCTTCTCCCGCCTGGAGGGGGTCTCCATCATCGTCTCCGAGCGCCTGGCCCCCGCCGACACGGTGATCTTCAGCCGCAACCAGATTCTGGCGTACGCCACCGACTTCGGGGGCACCACATCGCATGCGGCCCTCCTCTCCCGTTCCCTCAAGATCCCCGCCGTGGTGGGCCTGCAGGACGCCACCCGGCATGTCCGCACGGGGGACCCCCTGGCCGTGGACGGGTACAGCGGCGTCCTGGTTGTGCATCCCTCGCAGGAGACACTCGGGCGTTTCGCACGGAAACAGCAGCGGCACCGGGATTTTGAGCACGATCTGGCTTCCCTCGCCGGCCTGGCGGCGGAGACCCCGGATGGGCGACCCGTCGGCCTCACCGCCAACATGGAGTTCGAGGAGGAGCTCCCCTTTGTCCGAACCCAGGGTGCGGCGGGCGTGGGGCTGTACCGGACCGAAGCTCTGTTCGTGGAGGGAGCCGGGTTTCCGGCGGAGGAGGAACAATGCGGCATCTACGACAGGATCGCCGGGGCGCTCTTCCCCCACCCGGTGATCTTCCGCACCTTCGATATCGGGGGGGACAAGTTCTCCCCGGACGCCCCGCGGGAGGATAACCCCTTCCTGGGGTGGCGCGGGATCCGCGTTTCGCTGGACAGGCCGGAGATCTTTCTGGCGCAGCTCCGGGCGATGCTCCGGGCCAGCACGCGGGGGAACGTGCGCATCATGTTCCCGATGATTGCGGGCGTCGAAGAGGTGCGCCGCGCCCGGGGGTTCCTGAACCGCGCCCGCGAGGATCTCCGGCACCGCGATCTCCCCTTCGACTCCTCCCTCTCCGTCGGGGTCATGATCGAGGTGCCCTCGGCCGCCGTGCTGGCCGGGGACATCGCCGCAGAGGTGGATTTCCTGAGCATCGGAACCAACGACCTGATTCAGTACCTGCTGGCGGTGGACAGGGGCAACAGCGCCGTGGCCTCCCTCTATCAGGAGTTCCACCCGGCGGTGCTCCGCGTCCTCCGGGATGTCATTGCCGCAGGGCACGCCCGCAGCATCCCGGTGGGGATGTGCGGGGAGATGGCCGGAGACCCCCTGGCCACGGTTCTCCTGCTGGGCCTGGGACTGGACGAGTTCAGCGTGATCCCGACGGTGCTTCCCGAGATCAAGAAGATCATCCGGTCCGTGTCGTACGCCGACGCCCGCCGTGTCGCGGACCACTGCCTCTCCCTCGCCTGTGCGGGGGAGGTCACCGCCTATCTGTCGGAGTTCCTGCGGCGCCTTCTGCCGGAGCTTCCCCTGGAGACCTGATCTGCAACCAATGCCGGAGCACAGCATGACGTTCGAAGAGATCTTTGCCGTTGACCGCTCGAACATGTTCGCCCTGCTGAAGAAGTTCCCGCAACAGGTGCGGGAGGCCGTGGCCATCGGAAACGCCGCGCGCATACCCCCGGCCTGGCGGAAGGCGCAACACATTGTCCTCTGCGGCCTGGGGGGATCGGCCATCGGGGGGGACCTGCTGCGCACCCTCCTGGCAGGGGAGCTGAAGGTCCCCTTCCTCGTCCAGCGCAACTACACCCTTCCCCGCTTTGCGGGCCGGTCCACCCTGGTGATCATCTCCAGCTATTCGGGCGCGACGGAAGAGACCCTGGCCGCCCATCGGGAGGCGGTCCGCCGCCGGGCCCCGATCCTGTGCATCTCATCGGGAGGGGCCGTGGAACGCACGGCGCGGGCGCGCAGAACCCCCCTCATCACCATTCCCGGCGGGCTTCCCCCGCGGGCCGCGCTGGGGTACTCTTTCTTCCCCCTTCTGATCGCCCTGCAGAAGGCGGGGCTTGCCCGCGACAGGCGGAGGGAGATATCCGAGACCATCTCCCTCCTGGAGGAGAAAGCGGCGGAGTATGCCGTTCCAGACCCCGCCGCCAACAGGGCCCTGACCCTCGCCCTGCTCCTCCGGAACCGCCTGGGGGCGGTGTACTCGGCGGCGGAACCCCTGGAAGCCGTGAATCTTCGCTGGCGGGGACAGCTTGCCGAAAACGCCAAGACCCTCGCGCTGGGGGCCGTGCTCCCCGAGATGAACCACAACGAGCTGGTCGGGTGGAAGGTCCTGCGGGAGCAGATGGCACACATGCCCGTGGTCTTCCTGCGCGACCGGGGGGAACACCGGCGCGTCGCCAGACGCATCGAGCTCACCCGGGGGATCCTGGAGGGCGCGGCGGAACGCGTGGAAGAGGTCTGGAGCGAAGGGCGCTCCGGCCTGGCACGGATGTTCTCGCTCGTCTGCCTGGGGGACTGGGTCAGCTACTACCTCTCCATCCTGCACGGGGAGGATCCCACGCCCGTGGAGGTGATCGACCGGCTCAAGAGCGAACTTGCCCGGAGCTGAGACACCGCACGCGCAGGGCCGCTTGAACGGCGAGGGCATATTGCGTAGGTTGCAGGACGTGCACGCCACTCACCACCTTCCGGAACGAATGCGGATACCGGCCTTCCTGGGCACCCTTCTCTGCGCCGTCCTGATTGCGGGAGGCGGGGCGCGGGGGCAGGACTCCCGGGTGAACGCCGATTTCAAGCTGGCCGTCAACCTCTTCAACGACGGCCTGTACGACCTGGCCGCGGAGCAACTGGACCGGTTCATCTCGTCGTATCCCGGAACCGACCAGAGCGTGGAGGCCCGGTACTACCTGGGCCTGAGCCGTCTCCGGACGGGCCGGCATGAGGAGGCCCGGCTGGCCCTCCAGGCCTTCGCCCTCAGCTATCCCGACAACCACCGGGCCCCCGAGGCATGGTGGCATGTGGCCGAGAGCCACCTGGTCCAGGGTTCCCTGCGCGAGGCGGCCCTCGCATTCGAGCGGGTGAAGCTGTTTCACCCCCGGAGCAGCCGGGCCCCTGAGGCGCTGCTCCAGGCGGGCGGGTGTTTCCTCCGGGCGGGGGACTCCCAGAGCGCCCTCCGCGTGTTCCGCATTGTGCTGCAGGAATACCCCACCGCCGCCCAGGCACTCGGTGCCCGCACGGGGATGGGGGAAATCTACTTCCGGGAGGGGAACCTGGAGCAGGCCCGGAACGAACTCCGGCGCGTCGCCGATGCCGACCCCTCCCCCGCTTCCCGGGACCAGGCGCTTCTCCTGCTCGGACAGATAGCCCAGGCGGAGGGGCACTTCGAAGAAGCCCGGAAGGATTTCGGGACCGTCAGCGGGCGCGACGCGGCCAGTCCGGCGGCCCGCACGGCACTCCTTTCCCTGGGACGGCTGCGCGCCCTCGAGGGCGACTACGCGGGTGCAATAGAGGAATACCGGCGGGTTCTGACCCATCCCGCGCAGAAGGATTCCGCCGTCCAGCGGGCGGCGCTCCTGGAGGCGGCCGCGGCCTATACGGCCCTGGGGGACCACGCGGGAGCGGCGCGCAACTACGGGGCCTTCCTCCAGGCCTTCCCCCGGGACTCCCTCCTCTCCGACGTGCAATGGCGCGCCGCTGCGGCCCACGCCGCGGCGGGCGATGCA
>JBAVEL010000141.1:0-50501 GCA_049587715.1 Bacteroidota bacterium | reverse complement strand
GGTCCGCCTCGCGGCGCGCGCATTCGGGCGCCTGGACATCCTGGTGAACAATGCGGGCATCGCCCGTGACGCCCTGCTGGTGCGCATGAGCGAGGCGGACTGGGACGCGGTGCTGGAGACGAACCTGAAGAGCGTCTTCAGCTACTCCCGCGCGGCATCGCGTCAGATGCTGCGCGCACGCGCGGGCAAGATCATCAACATCACTTCCATCGTGGGTATGCACGGAAACGCGGGACAGGCCAACTACGCGGCATCGAAGGCCGCCATCCTGGGATTCACCCGGGCGCTTGCAAAAGAGCTTGCTTCTCGCAATATTCAGTGCAACGCCGTGGCCCCCGGCTTCGTGGAGACGGCAATGACGGCCCGCCTCAGCAGTGAACAGCGGCAGGCCGCCCTGAGGGAAGGGGCCGGACGCGGCGTCGCCCGGCCGGAACAGGTGGCAGGATTCGTGGTCTTTCTGGCCTCCGGGGATTCGGATCTGGTGACCGGGCAGACCTTCGTGGTGGAGGCGCAACAGGCGGCCGCAAAGGGCGCCCCCCTCGTTCAACTACCGGGATAGAATCATGGAGCTGCTCCAGGGAAGCAACGCACTTGTCACGGGCGGCGCCCGGGGCATCGGGAGAGCCATTACGGCGGAGCTTCTGGCGGACGGCGCCCGCGTGGCCGTGCTGGACAGGTCTTTCCCGGACGATTTCGAGCCGTTTGCCGAGACGCACCGCGCGGCCGGCCGGACGGTGCAGGCGGTGACGGCGGACGTCACGGACACCGCGGGTACGGAGGCGGCCTGCGAGGCGGTGCTGCGGGAGTTCGGAACCATCGACATCCTTGTGAACAACGCCGGCATCACGCGGGACAAGCTGCTCCCCCGCATGACCGAGGAGGAATGGGACAGCGTGCTGAAGGTGAACCTGAAGGGGGCCTTCAACACCATGCGCGTGGTTGCCCGCGCAATGATGCGCCAGCGGAGGGGCAAGATCATCAACATCAGCTCGGTGGTGGGCCTGATCGGCAACGTGGGACAGGCCAACTATGCCGCCTCCAAGGCGGGCCTCTTCGGGCTCACCAAGTCCGTGGCCAAGGAACTGGCGGGCCGGAACGTGAACGTCAACTGCGTGGCGCCCGGGTTCGTGGAGACGGAGATGACCGCCGCCCTCACCCCCGATCAGCGGGAGGCCCTTCTGGGCCAGATTCCCTTCCGGCGGACCTCCCGCCCGGAGGAGATTGCGGGCATTGTGGCCTTCCTCGCTTCCGAGAAGGCCGCGTACATCACGGGACAGATCATCGCCGTGGACGGCGGGATGACGATGTAGAGGCACGGACACAAACGGTTTTCACACATCATACACTTTCGAGAGGAGCAACTGCCATGGCAGACATCGAGGCCAGAGTCAAGGAGATCATCGTCAACAAGCTGGGCGTGGACGACGGCCAGATCACCCCGCAGGCTTCGTTCACGAACGACCTGGGCGCCGATTCGCTGGACACGGTGGAACTCGTGATGGAGTTCGAGAAGGCCTTCAACCTGCAGATCCCCGACGAGGACGCAGAGAAGATCACCACCGTCGGCGACGCCATCACCTACATCAAGTCCAAGAGCCCCGCCTGATGCGCGGGGAAGACGGCCCTACGATCCTCACCTGAGGCGGAACGTTCCATGGCACACGGAAAGCGGAGAGTTGTCGTCACCGGCATGAGCGTGCTCACTCCCATCGGATTGACGGTGGAGGAGTACTGGAGGAACCTGCTGGCGGGCACATCGGGGGCGGGACCCATCACCTCCTTCGATACGGCGCAGTTCGATACGCGCTTCGCCTGCGAGCTGAAGGGTTTCAAGGCGACCGACCACCTGGACCGCAAGTCGGTGCAGCGGCTGGATCCGTTCACCCAGTACGCCGTCATCTCCGCGGACCTCGCCCTGGCGGATGCCGCGCTGACCGTGGGGGAGATGGATCCCGACCGGATCGGCGTGGTGTACGGATCCGGCATCGGCGGCATGACCACCTATGAGGCGCAGTTCCGGAACTACCTCGGCGGGGGTCCCCGGCGCATCAGCCCCTTCTTCATTCCCATGCTCATTCCCGACATCGCCGCCGGGCACATCTCCATGAAGCACGGCCTGAAGGGACCCAATTTCGCCACCGTGTCCGCCTGCGCCACCGCCTCCCACGCCATCGGGGACGCGTTCCGCATCGTGCAGTACGGGGACGCCGACATCATGCTCTGCGGCGGGTCGGAAGCCCCCATCTGCCCTATGGGGGTGGGGGGCTTCAACGCGATGAAAGCCATCTCCACCCGAAACGACGATCCGGCAAAGGCCAGCAGGCCGTTCGACGCGCAGAGGGACGGGTTCGTCATGGGAGAGGGGGCGGGCACCCTGGTGCTGGAGGAGCTGGAGCACGCCCGGAGGCGGGGAGCGCGCATCCACGCCGAGCTTGTGGGCATGGGATTCACCGCGGACGCCCACCACATGACGGCCCCGCCCGAAGACGGCGAAGGAGCCGTCCGCTCGATGCGGCGGGCCATCGCGGATGCGGGTATCCGGCCCGATCAGGTGGACTACGTCAACGTCCACGGCACCTCCACCCCGCTGGGGGACATCAGCGAGACCCGGGCCATCAAGACCGTCTTCGGAGAGCACGCCCGGAAGGTGCGCATCAGCTCCACCAAGTCCATGACCGGCCACCTCCTCGGCGCCGCGGGAGCGGTGGAATCGGTGGCGGCCATCCTTGCGGCACAGCACGGCATGATCCCCCCCACCATCAACTACGAGTTTCCGGACCCTGATTGCGACCTGGACTACACGCCCAACGCGGCCCGGCCCCACCCGGTCACCTACGCCCTCAGCAACACATTCGGCTTCGGAGGCCATAACGCCACACTCCTCTTCCGGAAGCACACGGACGGGTGAGAGACGCATGATCCGCGTGAGGGAGCTTCTCGGGAAGCTCTTCGGGGGGAAGCCGCCGCGGAGTCCCGACGACCAGGAAACGGCCCAGAAGCGCCTTCTCCGCACCAACATCAAGAAGTTCCAGCGCCTCATCGGACACCAGATCCGGAACCAGGAGGTGTTCGTGCAGGCGCTGCTCCACCGCTCCTTCCTCACCCGGGTCCAGCGGCCCGTCCGTTCGAACGAGCGCCTGGAGTTCCTGGGCGACTCCATCCTGAACCTGATCGTGGCGGAATACCTGTACCACAACTACCCGGAGGCGGAGGAGGGGGAGCTGACCAAGGTCCGCTCCCGCTTCGTGAACCGCCGGGCCCTGGCCGCCTACGCCAAGGAGATTCAGTTGTCGGATTTCATCCTGATGAGCTCCTCGGCCGCGCAGTCCCTCGGGAAGGGGGGAGACACCATCCTGGCCGACACGTACGAGGCGGTGGTGGCGGCGGTCTATCTGGACGGAGGGTACGACGCCGCCTCGCGGTTCGTGGAGCGCCAGCTCCTCACGGCCGTCAAGACGGGTTCGGTCATCACCACGGACGACAACTTCAAGAGCCTCCTTCTGGAGCTCGCGCAGTCCAGAAACATGGGGGTGCCGCGGTACACAATCCTGAGCGAGGAGGGCCCCGACCACGACCGCACCTTCACGGTGGAGGTCCTCCTTGGCGGATCGCCCGAGGGACGGGGATCCGGCAAGAACAAGAAAGACGCCGAACAGGCGGCGGCCCGCGTCGCCCTCCAGAAGTTGCAGCAGACGCAGCACGGACAGGACACCACACCGACACGCCCGGAACGCACCGCATGACACACGACTCGTTCGCAGACCGCCACATCGGACCTTCACCCGCCGACAGGGAGGAGATGCTCGGAACCCTGGGGCTTCCCTCCCTGGAAGCCCTCATGGATGAAACCATCCCCGCGGGGATCCGGATCCCGTCCCCCCCGCCGGCCGCCGAGCCGGTGTCGGAATTTGAATACCTCCGCGCCCTGGGCGCCATTGCCGCAAAGAACCGGCTCTGGAAGACCTACATCGGGCTGGGCTACAACCCCACCGTCACCCCCGCAGTCATCCAGAGGAACATCCTGGAGAACCCGGGATGGTACACGCAATACACCCCCTACCAGGCCGAGGTGGCCCAGGGACGGCTGGAGGCGTTGCTGAATTTCCAGACCGTGATCACCGACCTGACGGGCATGGATGTGGCAAACGCCTCCCTGCTGGACGAAGGGACGGCCGCCGCGGAGGCCATGATCATGGCGCACGGCATCGCGGCCCGCCGCTCCGGCGGGAAGCCACCGGACGTGTTCTTCGCCTCCGGCGCATGCTTCCCGCAGACCCTGGACGTGCTGCACACGCGGGCGGAACCGCTGGGCATCACCATCGTGGAGGGCGACTGCGAAGGCGCCCGTTTGGACGGACGCACCTTCGGCATGCTGGTGCAGTATCCCGACAAAGACGGAGCCGTGCGCGACCACACGGAACTCTTCCGCCGGGCCCACGCCCACGGCATCACGGTCGTGGCTGCCGCCGACCTGCTTGCCCTGGCACTCCTCTGTCCGCCGTCGGCCTTCGGGGCCGACATCGTGGTGGGGAGCGCGCAGCGTTTCGGGGTGCCCATGGGGTACGGCGGGCCGCACGCGGCCTTCTTTGCCACACGCGCCGAGCACATCCGGTTCATGCCGGGGAGGATTATCGGGGTATCGGTGGACTCCGGGGGAGACCGCGCCTACCGGATGACGCTCCAGACGCGCGAACAGCACATCCGGCGGGAGAAAGCCACCTCCAATATCTGCACGGCGCAGGCGCTCCTGGCCGTCATGGCCGGCATGTACGCCGTGTATCACGGCCCCCAGGGCCTGGAGCGCATTGCCCGCCGCGTCCACTCCCTGGCGGCGGCCCTGGAGGAAGGCCTCACGCGGGCCGGGTACCGGCAGGAGAACGCCGTCTACTTCGACACGCTCCGCCTTGTGTCGCCTGTGCCGACCACCGAGGTGCGCGCGGCCGCCGAGGAAGCCCGCATCAACCTCCGCTATCTGGATGAACGGCATTTCACCGTGTCGCTGGATGAGACGACGGGCGAGGCGGATGTGGAGGAGCTCATCGCGGTGCTGGCCGGCGCGGCCGGCCGCACATCCCCCGGCACGGGTCCGCTCCGCCCGGCGGATCCCCACCCCGCGCCCTTCCGGAGAACCACCCCCTATCTGAGTCATCCGGTCTTCCACAGGCACCGGTCCGAGACGCGGATGATGCGCTACATCAAGACGCTGGAGAACAGGGATCTCTCCCTGGTCCACGCCATGATCCCCCTCGGATCCTGCACCATGAAGCTGAACGCCGCTGCGGAGTTGCTGCCCGTCACGTGGCCGGCTTTTTCGGGGATCCATCCCTTCGTGCCGCGGGAGCAGGCGGAGGGGTACGGCATCCTGATCCGGGAGCTGGAGCAGGCGCTCTGCGCCATGACCGGCCTGGCAGCCGCATCCCTCCAGCCCAATTCGGGGGCCCAGGGGGAGTACACGGGACTGCTGGTGATCCGGGCCTACCACGCCCGGCGCGGGGAATCCCACCGGAATGTGGTCCTCATCCCCTCCTCCGCCCACGGGACCAACCCGGCCAGCGCCGTGATGGCGGGGTACAGGGTCGTGGTGGTGCGCAGCGACGAGGCGGGAAACATAGACACGGCGGATCTGCGTGCGCAGGCCCGGGAGCACGCGGCATCCCTGGCCGCCCTCATGGTCACCTACCCCTCCACCCACGGGATCTTCGAGGAGTCCATCCGGGAGATCTGCGCCGTGGTGCACGAGCACGGAGGACAGGTGTACATGGACGGGGCGAACCTGAACGCCCAGGTGGGACTCACCAGTCCCGCCGCCATCGGGGCCGACGTCTGCCACATCAACCTCCACAAGACCTTCGCCATTCCGCACGGGGGCGGGGGCCCGGGCATGGGCCCCATCTGCGTGGCCGCCCACCTGGCCCCCTTCCTGCCGGGGCACCCCGTGGTGCGCACGGGAGGGGCCCAGGCAATCCGCGCGGTGGCCTCCGCCCCGTGGGGGAGCGCCTCCATCCTGCCCATTTCCCATGCGTACATCAGCATGCTGGGAGGCGACGGGCTGAAGCTGGCCACCCAGGTGGCAATCCTGAACGCCAACTACCTGAAGACGCGGCTGGAGAAGCACTATCGCATTCTCTACACGGGATCGCGGGGACGCTGCGCCCATGAGTTCATCCTGGACCTGCGGCCCCTCCGGGAGGAGACGGGCGTGGAGGTGGAGGATGTGGCCAAGCGCCTGATGGACTACGGCTTCCACGCTCCCACGGTCTCCTTCCCGGTGCCGGGGACCCTCATGATAGAGCCGACGGAGAGCGAGCCGAAGGAGGAGCTGGACCGCTTTGTGGAGGCCATGATATCCATCCGGGAGGAAATCCGGGAGATCGCCGAAGGGAAGGCGGACAGAACGAACAACCTTTTGAAGAACGCCCCCCACACCATGCGGGCTCTGTTGGCGGACTCATGGTCGAGGCCCTATGCGCGGGCCCGCGCGGCTTTTCCCGCGCCCTCCCTCGCAGTGTCCAAGTTCTGGCCCCACGCCGGCCGGATCGACAACCCCTACGGGGACAGGCACATCATGTGCACCTGCCCGCCCGTGGAGTCCTACGGAGAGACCACCCCGGGCTGACCCGGAGAGAACCGCCATGCATGCGGTCCGACAGGACGGCGGGACCAGGAGGCGGAAGGGACCTCCCCTGGCCCGGGCCATTCCGTGTGCGCTTCTTCTGGCGGCGCCCGGCGCCGCACCGGCCGGACCCGACTCGTCCGCCGTCTTCTGCCCCGTCGATTCCGTGGTGGTGAGCGGCAACCGGACCACCAGGGAATACGTCATTCTGGACGAGATGACCCTGCGGCCGAGAGCCTCAGCCACCCCCGAAGCCGTCGCCTTCGACCGGAACAGAATTTACAGCCTGGGTCTCTTCAACCGCGTGGACATTGCCTGCGCCGAGGTGGACGGCCGGGGCATCCTCTTCGTGGACGTGCACGAGCGGTGGTACCTTATTCCGGTTCCGCTGTTCGGATTCAGGGATGGAGACACCCGGAGGCCCTACTACGGCGCGGGACTTCTGCACAACAACCTGGGGGGGCGCAACCAGAAGCTGTTCGGCTCCATCGTATTCGGAGCGAACCCCTCCCTGGATGCCTCCTTTTCCGATCCCCAGGTGAGCAGAAGCCGGAATCTCTTTTTCTCGGCGGGGGTGTCGTTCGCCAGAATCCGGAACAGAAGCGAGGCGGCCGCGGCCTCCACCGGCCCGTTCGACGAAGAGCACACCGCCGTTTCCGCCTCCGTGGGCAAGCGCCTCTCCCTGTACGAGTCGGTCTCCCTCGGGGCGGGCTTCCGCACGGTGCGCGTGGACCGGTACCTGGAAGGCCGTACGAGGGATCCTTCGGGACGCGACGCATTCCCCTGGGCCCAGATCGGCTTCATTGCCGACGCGCGGGACCTGAAGGAGTACCCCTCCAGGGGGAGGTACGCCGCCGCCACCTTCACGCACTACGGACTGGGCCTCTCCGTGGTGGAGCATTTCCGGCTGGGAGCCGACCTGCGCTCCTATCTGAGCCTTCCCGGGGAGGCCACGCTTGCCCTCCGCGCACACGGAGCCCTCATGGGGGGCGGACCGGTGCCGACCTACAACCGGTCCTATTTCGGATACGCGGAGCGGATCCGCGGACACCACCGCACGGTGTACGAAGGCGAGCACATGCTGGGCGGATCGGCAGAGATCCGCTTCCCCCTTCTCCCCCCGCGGATTCTGGAGATGGGAGACCTGCCCGTGCCCCGGGAATTCACCGTCTGGAGATTCGGAATCTCGCTGGCCGTCTTCAAGGACGCAGGAGCAGTCTGGTTCCGGGACGAGCCGCTCTCGCTGCATCGCTTTGTCACCGGCCACGGCGCGGGGGTGGACCTCCTGCTTCCCTACGGCGTGGTGGCGCGGGCGCAGTATGCGTGGGACGAACGCGGCAGGGGAGAGCTGATCCTGGACATCAGGAACGCCTTCTGAGCATGGAGTACTTCTACACCCCCCCCGACCGGATCGGACCCCGGGAGCTGCTCATCGAGGGGGAAGAGTTCGCCCATCTGACGCACGTGATGCGGCATCGCGCGGGCGACCTGCTCCGCGTGGCCGACGGAAGGGGGCGGACCTGCGAGGTCCGCATCCACGAGATCCGCCAACGCGAGGCGCGGTGCGTCATCCTCCGGACCTTCCACATGCTGCACGAATCCTCCCGGAGCGTGACCGTGGCCGCGGGCATACTGAAGAACAGCTCCCGCTACGACACCCTGGTGGAGAAGTGCACCGAAACGGGGGTGCACGCGTTCATCCCCCTGCGGAGCGCCCGCACCATACCGTCGCACGCAAAAGCCGAGCGGTGGCGCATGATCGCCCTGGCAGCCATGAAGCAGTCGGGGCGGTGTGTGCTTCCCGAGGTGTTCCCCCTCACGGGCCTGGATGAGCTTCTCGAGGCAGTTCCGCCCGCCCGGAGGCGCATCATCCTGCACCAGGGGACCGCCGCGCCGCTGGAGAAGGGGGAAGACGCCGAGTCGGTGCTGATACTGGTGGGCCCCGAAGGGGGATTCACGGAGGAGGAGCTCCATCGGGCGGAGGCCGCGGGGTTTTGCTCTGCGGGACTGGGACCCCGCCGCCTCCGGACCGAGACCGCAGCCATCGTCTCCTCGGCGCTCCTTCTGACGGCAGGCTGAACGGGAGACGACGGACTACTCTTTCCGTATCTTCCGCGCCACCATCTCCATTGTCTCCTCCGCCATCATGCTGCTTGTGCGGAGCACCGAGTCCACCTCTTCGGACCGCCAACCCACAAACTCGGCGTCCTGGATGGAGGCCAGGTTGATCCGCACGTTGAGGGCCGCGCCCTCGCAGGCGGCATGGAGCATGAGGGCGCTCACCCCCGCGTCGGAGACCGAGGCGGCGTTTCCGGAAGCCGCCGCCTGCTGGGCCAGGGCGTGGGCGTCGATGCAGTGCTTCATCACCTCCAGCGGCACCAGCGCCGCCTCCTTGGTGGCTCCCTGGATGGCCGCGGTGCGGAGGGCCTTCTGCGCCTCCGTTTCCTTCGGCAGACCGAAGGCCTCCATCACCTTGTTGAAGGCAAGGGTATCCCTGTCCATCAGGACCGTGAACTGCTCTTGCAGGGCGGCCGCGCGTTCCAGCACCTTGCGCATGTCCGCCTCCACCCCCGCGTACTTCTTCTTTCCAATCGTCAGGTTGCAGACCATGCAGGTGAGCGCGGCGCCCATGGCGCCCGCGGCCGCCGCAACGCTGCCCCCGCCGGGGGCCGGGGATGAGGAGGCCAGCTCCTCCAGGAATGCGCGAAGCGTCTTCTCGGGTAGCATGAGGATTTCCTACAGTTGGTATTCGATGATCTTCCTGCGGGGGTCGAACGTCTCCAGCCGGCTCAATCCGAGCCCTTCCACGGCGGCGGCCACCAGGTCCTCCTCGGAGGAGGCCTCCGGGCGGTAGCGCCTGCCGGCCATAAGCAGGGCTTCCAGAGGGGTGAGTCCGACGATCTCGCTGCCCGTCACCCGGACGCCCAGGCGCTCCGCCTGGGCCCGCACCTCCTCAAAGGCCGCATGGGGAGGCGTCACGCGGTAGTCCACCACGTTGATGGATACCTGGGCGATGGAGTGCGCCTCCAGCAGGACCCCCATGGCCTTGATGGCCCGGAGGGTTCCGGGAATCATGACCTTCCGTCCGTTCCCGTCCAGGACGGGTTTGCCGGACGCATCCTTCCTGACCCGCCCGCTTTCCCGGATGGTGAGGGCGATCTCCTGGGCAATCTTCACATCCGGGGTGTCCAGATTCACGTTGTAGGCAATCAGGAACATCCGGGCCCCCGTGACCGTGGCCCCCGTGCGGGGCACAAAGAGGGCGGGACCGTAATCGGGCGCCCAGGCGGGATCCGCGAGCTTCTCGGCAAGCCCCTCGTACTCACCCTTGCGGATGGACGAGAGGTTCTTCCGCTCCGGCCGGGTGGCCGCCTCCTCGTACAGATACACGGGAATCCCCAGCTCTCCCCCCACACGGGCGCCGTAGGTATGCGCCAGCTCCACGCACTCCCTCATCTCCACGCCCGCCACGGGGACGAACGGAACCACGTCCGTGGCCCCCAGGCGCGGGTGCTCCCCCGTGTGGACGCTCATGTCGATGAGACGGGCGGCCTCCGCGGTGGCCCGGAAGGCCGCCTCGGCAACGGAGCCGGGATCCCCCACGAACGTCACCACGCAGCGGTTGTAGTCGCGGTCCGGCTCGGCGCTCAGGAGCTTCACCCCGCCCACCGCGGTGATGGTTCCCGTAATGGCGTTGATGACCCTGATGTCGCGTCCCTCGCTGAAGTTGGGGACGCATTCCACGATTCGTTTCATGACATTCCCTACTGTTCCAGGATGGTCCCGCCCTTGATCACGGCGGCCGCGTGGTTGAACCCGAAGTGGTAGGCCAGGTGCCTGTAATCGGGCACATCGGCCACCACCAGGTCCGCCCGTTTGCCGGGCTCGATGCTGCCCAGATCGGAGGCCAGTCCCAGGGCGGCGGCCCCGTGCAGGGTCGCCGCCGTGATTGCTTCCTCGGGGGTCATCCGCATCTGCGTGCAGGCAATGGTCATCATCAGAGGCATGGAGAAGGACATGCAGGAGCCCGGGTTGAAGTCCGAGGCAATGGCGAGTGTGGCGCCGCCGTCAATCAGCCGCCGGGCCGGAGCATAGCCGTGATTCAGGAAGAAGGAAACACCCGGCAGCACCGTTGCCACCGTGCCCGCATCCCGCAGGGCCGCAATGCCGTCGTCGGTAACGTGCTCCAGGTGGTCGGCCGAGACGGCTCCCAGCTCGGCCGCCAGTTGCGCCCCCCCCAGGGGGGTGATCTCGTCGGCGTGAACCTTGGGGCGCATGCCGTGCGCCCGCCCCGCCTCCAGGATCCGTCGCGCGTCGGCGGGATCGAAATACCCCCGCTCGCAGAAGACGTCACAGAATGCCGCCAGGCGGCGCTTCCCCACCAGGGGGATCATCTCCTCCGTCACGAGCCGGACGTACCCCGCCGGATCCCCCCGAAACTCGGGGGGGACCGCGTGCGCCCCCATGAAGGTGGGCACCACCCCCACCACCTCCTCCTCCCTGAGCTCGGTGATGGCCTCCATCATCTTCAGTTCGCTGGCGGTCTCAAGCCCGTATCCCGATTTGATTTCCACGGTGGTGGTCCCGTACCGCATCATCTCCCCCAGCCAGCGGGCGGTGCGCTTCTTCAGGTCTTTCCGGGACGCCGCGCGCACGTGGGCGATGGTGCTGAGGATGCCCCCCCCCTGTTCCGCGATCTGCTGGTAGGTGGCCCCCTCCGCCCGGAGGGCAAACTCGTGCGCCCGGTCGCCGGCAAACATCATGTGGGTGTGGGAGTCCACGAAGCCCGGCAGCACCACCTTCCCCCGGGCATCCATGCGCGGGAAATCCCCGGGCAGCTCCTCCGTCCACCGGCTCATGGGGCCCACCCAGGCAATCCGCCCGTTCCGGCACAGAAGGCCGGCGTCCGTGATGACTCCCAGGTCGCGCATGGCGCGGCCCCGTTTCACGCCGCCGGCGCCCGCCGGCACAGTGACGCACTGGGCGATGTTGGCAATGAAGAGGTTCATGAGCGTTCTGCAGGAGCCGAAGATCCGCGCCCCCCGGCGGGGGGGACGGAAGGAATGGCGATTGCGAGTGCCCTCAACATACGCAAAAGCCGAGGGATCTGCAACCCCGCACCCGAGCCGTCAGGGCCGCTCGTCCAGGCGCCGCATCACCGGCTCCGCGGGAAGAGGCAGGCCGGGTTCCGCGCGGGCGCACCGCAGGTACTCCCCCCAGAACCCCAGGGGTCCTTCGGCGATCGTCCGGGCGATCGCACGGCGGGTTCCTGCGCGCTCGATGCGCCGGGCCATGAACATGCCGGCGACGGCTCCGTAGCTTTGAAGGAATTCCGATGTGTTGGCCGCGCGCAGAAGCGCCTCCCGGCGCCGGGGCGTCGTGGAGGGATCCTCCAGCTCCAGGAGGGCGGCATTCAACACCTTGAAGGACTCCCGGGCACGCCGCTCCCAGGCGGGTCCCGGCTCCGCCCCATGGGTCTGCTCCAGCGAGAGGGCATAGGCGATCCCCTCGTTCTGGACCAGCGCCATGAGTTCTTCCACCCCTCTGCGCCCTTTCCCGAACCAGGCCTGCCAGACAGGGGAGGAGTCCTGGTACGCCGCAAAGACCGCATGGAAGACCTCGTGGCAGACCACTCCCAGGGTTTCCCGGAACATTTCTTCGGCCCCGGCTGCGGGGCGCGCGGTGCGCGCAAGGTTCAGCACGACCGTCGGCTCCCCGCGGTCCCCGAAACGGGGCACCCCGTCCTCCCACTCCACACGGCACACGAAAGCCGTGATGGAGGGAGGCCCGAAGACCACGGCATAGACGGGGAAGGAGACCTGCGTGCGCGCCCCGGGGGGGAAGAGCCCTTCCAGGGTGAGGGCCACGCTCCGGGTGAAGTTCCGGCGCCGGAGCTCGCGCACCAGAAGTTCCATCTCCCCCCGGATGCCCCGGGCGGAGACCAGGCCGAAGGGATCCTCCGCGGGCGTGTGCCCGTCCCGGACGGCGCCCAGATCACGCGCCAGGTCCTCCCGTCCGAGGTAGCGTCCCGTAAGGAGGGCGGTCGTGGCCGCCGCAAGGAGGTTGCCCCGGAGGGAGGCGGCCGCCAGGGGGTTCCCCCCCTTCCCGCCCAGGAGCCGGAGCGTCTCTTCGGCTGAAGAGACATCCAGCTCCAGCCGGATGTCAAGCCCGGGCGCGGACATGCCGTCGGGAGAAGCCCCGGAGAGGACGCACAGCAAAGACAGGGCGGCGCAGAGCATCACGCCGGGGGAAGGACCCGTACGACCACCATGGTCATGTCGTCATGCTGAGGGGCATCACCGGCGTGGCGCCGGACGGCGGATGTGAGCTCATCCGCGACCGCGCGCGCGGTCATCCCCCCCGCCGGGAGCTCCGCGAGAGCCCGGGAGAGCCGCTCCGTCCCGAAGGGTTCTCCCGCGGGATCCATGGCGTCGGTAAAGCCGTCGGTCAGAAAGACCAGCACATCCCCGGGGGCCAGGCGCACCGATCGGGCCTCGTACGAGGCCTGCTCCGTCATCCCCAGAGGAAACGTGGGGCCGGCGGATTCCAGCTCCCTCACCCCGCCCCCGCTCCGGAGAAGGGGCCGGGGCTGCCCGGCATTCGCGAACGTAAGGGAAGGAACGCCGGATTCCAGGACACCATAGAGAAAGGTCACGAAGCGTCCCCGCTGCCAGTGGGCGCGGACCGCGGCGTTCATGGCCGTGAGGACCAGGGCGGGATCGGCGCCGGTTCCCGCCTCGCTGGCAAAAGCCCCGCTGGTGAAGACCGCCGACATGGCCGCCTGCATCCCCTTCCCCGAGACATCGAAGAGACTGATTCCCATGCGCCTCGCATCCAGAAGCCGGCATCCGTAATGATCCCCCCCCACCACCTCGGCGGGGAGGGACATGCCCGCCACGTCGTATCCTGCCAGCGAAGGACAATCGGAGCTCATGAGGGCCACCTGCACCTCCCGCGCCAGCCGGAGCTCCGTTGCAAGCGTCTCCCTCTCCCCCCGCTCCCGGGCGACCACCCACCCCAGGAGGTTCACCGCCGCAAGGACGAGCGCCCCGGAGACGACCAGGGGCATCAGCCCCTCGCCCGGCTTCGAAAACGCGACGACCACCCCCAGACCGATCAGCACATAGGAGACATCGGCGATCCGCCTGCGATCCGGGGGAAGGTCCCGGTGGATCTCGTCGGTCCAGAGAAGGGAGAACACCAGGGCATCCCAGAGGCGGACCTTCTCCCCGGCCCGTTCCATCCGGATCCGGTATTCCTCCTTCTTCTCCCGCATGAGGCGGAGGATCCTACCCCAGAGGAGGTAGAGGATGCCGGCCGCAACCAGGTCGATCCCCAGCCGGGACCATCCGTTCCCCGCCGCCCCCTGGAAAACCGCCCCGAAGAGCTCCAGCAGGATGAGGCCCTTCAGGATGAGCGGAAGGTGGCGGCGGATGCCCGCGCCCCCACCGGAAGGGGAGGCCCCCCGGCCTTCCGGGGGACGGGGATTCAGAGGCGGATCGGTCATGTCTCCGTATACGGAGGAACGTCCGTCTTTGTTAGGAACCGGCCCCTCCGCCGGGACAGGGGACGGCGGAGATCCGGCGGGAAGGACCCGTTCACGAGGCGGGCGGTCCCTGCTGCCAGAGGCACAGGATGCAGCCGTCGGGGGACTTGAACCTGGCGTACCAGCCCATCCCCTTCACAGCCTTCTTCTTCTGGACCACTTTCCCCTTCGCCTTCCTGACGTCTTTGAGGGTGGCCTCGATGTCCCGCACCTCGATGTACACGTTCACCTGGCCCTTGCGGGGCATCTTCTTCACGCGCTCGAGACCCCCGTTCGGGTGCCCCCCCGTGTGCAGGAGGGTGTACCTGATCTCGGGGTGATCCGTGAAGGTCCAGCCGAAGACGGTGTTGTAGAAGATCTTGGCCTGCTTCACGTTCGTGGTGGGTATCTCCACGTGTCCGAATCCGTGCATGGCAAAGCTCCTGAAGTTGTGTGTGAGTTCTCCGGGGTCCGCAGCCTCACGGGCGCGGCTACCTCAGCATGGGCATCCGGATGCCGTGTCTGCGGGCGTTCGAGGCGGCCGCGGGATATCCCGCGTCGGCGTGCCGCACGATTCCCATGCCGGGATCGTACGACAGCACCCTCTGCAACCGCTCGGATGCCTCCCGGGTTCCATCGGCGACGGCCACCATGCCGGCATGGATGGAGAGGCCCATCCCCACCCCTCCCCCGTGATGGACGCTGACCCAGCCGGCCCCTCCCACGGCGTTCAGGAGGGCGTTCAGGATGGGCCAGTCGGCCACGGCGTCGCTCCCGTCCAGCATCTTCTCCGTCTCCCTGTTGGGGGAGGCCACGGAGCCGCAGTCCAGGTGATCCCGGCCGATCACGATGGGGGCTTTCACCGACCCCTCGGCCACCAGGCGGTTGAAGATCTCTCCCATGGCGGCCCGCTCCCCGTAGCCCAGCCAGCAGATGCGCGCCGGAAGACCCTGGAAGCGGACGTGCGCTCGGGCCTTCTCGATCCAGCGGCAGAGGGGGGCATTCCCCGAAAACGTCTCCAGGACGGCTCGGTCTGTCCGCTCGATGTCCGCCGGGTCGCCCGACAGGGCGGCCCAGCGGAACGGCCCCTTCCCCTCGCAGAACAGGGGCCGGATGTACTCGGGGACGAACCCGGGAATGTCGAAGGCCCGCTCCAGACCCCCCGCGCGGGCCTCCCCCCGGATGTTGTTGCCGTAGTCAAAGGTCACCGCCCCTTTCTTCATGAGCCCCAGCATCGCCTGGACGTGCTCCACAATGGAGCTCCGGGCCAGCGCCGTGTACCGGGCCGGGTCGGTCCGGCGGAGGTCGAGGGCCTCCTCGTAGGGGATGTGGGCGGGAACATACCCGTTCAGCGTGTCGTGCGCGGAGGTCTGATCGGTCAGGACATCCACGCGGATGTTCCGGGCCAGAAGCTCGGGCAGGACTTCGGCTGCGTTTCCCACAAGGGCCACCGAGCAGGCCTCCCGGAGTTCTCTGGCCGTCTGCAGAATCTGCAACGCCTCATCCAGGGTCTCCGCCATTTTGTCCACGTAGCCGGTCCGGAGCCGCTTCCGGATCCTCTCCCTGTCCACCTCCACCGCCAGGCAGGCCGCCCCGTTCATGGTGGCCGCCAGGGGCTGGGCCCCCCCCATGCCCCCCAGCCCGGCGGTGACCAGGAGCCGCCCTGCGAGACTGCCCCCATAGTGCTTCTCCGCCACGGCCGCAAAGGTCTCGTAGGTTCCCTGCAGAATCCCCTGGGTCCCGATATAGATCCAGCTCCCGGCGGTCATCTGTCCGTACATCATGAGCCCCAGGGCTTCCAGGCGGCGGAACTCGTCCCATGTCGCCCACTGCGGCACCAGAAGGGAGTTGGCAATGAGCACGCGCGGGGCATGCACATGCGTCCGGAACACAGCCACGGGCTTGCCCGACTGCACCAGAAGCGTCTCGTCGTTTTCCAGCTCCCGGAGAGTGCCCACGATCGCCTCGTAGCAGGCCCAGTTCCTGGCCGCCCGGCCCGTGCCCCCGTACACCACCAGCTCCTCCGGCTTCTCGGCCACCTCGGGATCCAGGTTGTTCATCAGCATCCGCAAGGCCGCCTCCTGTATCCACCCCTTGCACGTCAACCCGGCCCCGCGCGGGGCGTGCACATCCCCGTGCGGGAATCCCCCGGCGTCCATCCCGTGATCCATAGTCTCTCCCATGATGGCCTGGCGGCCTCCCCGGGCCGCATCCCGGCTCCGGCGGGGCCTCAGTCGCCCGCCAGGAGCACAATCTCAATCCGCTCCTCGCCGGTCTCGTCGTCCCTCGCATACCGGATGGTGTGCACGGCGGCAATGGCGTGCAGGCAGCGCACACCGTCCGATTCCACCTCGAAGAAATCCCCCTCCACCCTCAGGATCTTCCCGATGCTGGTCTCCGCGCCGACGTGTTCGCGGAGAACATCCTTCAGGGTTGCGGGCGCGTGTTGAACCGATGCCTGCTTCGGTTTCGCCGTCTTCTGCGCATGCAGAGACGGACCCCCCGCGGCCAGCATTGCGGCCAGCCCGAGCGCAAGCAGCATCCTGTGCATGGTACGGTCCTCTCCAGTCATATCCCCTCCCGGGATCAGGGATCATGGTTCCCGGACGCCCCGACCGATCACCCCATCAGAGCCGCCGCGCACAGGCGGCCGCGCTCACGAGAAGCGCAGGCCCCCCGCTGTCGCCCTCCGCCGGAGGCCGGTAGTGCCAGCGGACCGTCCAGCGGCCCGATGCAACCTCCTTCACGGACCAGATGCCGGCGCCCGCGCCGGTCCAGAACCGGGTGAGGGTGCTCCCTGCCTCTGTGTGCGCAATCTCCTGATGGTAGTTCCCGAAGGCCGTCACAAAGGTGAGCACAAGGGACCGGTCCAGAATCTCCGCGCCGACGCTGTCGAGGCCGGGAAGCACCACCTCGTACTCCGAGAGAACCCCTGCCTGGAACCGGAACACGACCTGCCCGGGATTTCCCCCCGCGTCCAGACGCGCCGAGCCGGTCGCCCCATCCGGCCCCGCCCCCCGCGTGCGCATCAGCGGAAAAGCCCTGCGCACGCCCCCCGAGTCCGTACCCAGGGGAAGCAACCGTATGAGGAGGAACTTGTCGGCGTCGCGGGCCAGCGTGTCCAGCCGGCCGGGCTGCGGGGAGCCGCCCCCGCACCCCGCATCAAGAAGAAGAACCAGGAGCAGGGACGGAAGCCCGGACGCGGCAGCGAGGCGCATCGCCCGCCTCAGAACTTGTAGCCGATCGTCCGCAGGAACGCCTTCCGGACGGCCATGTCCGCATCCGTCTCGATCCCCTTGCTGGGAAACCCGTCCACCACGCCCAGAACAGCACGACCCTGGGGAGTCTCCGCCAGAATCACCTCGACCGGATTGGCGGTGGCGCAATGGATCCTGCACACCTCGGGGACCGCCTTGACGGCGTTCAGGATGTTCAGCGGATAGCCCTGTGTCATGAAGATGATGAAGGTGTGTCCGGCGGAGAGCTCCAGGGCGTTCGTCCGGGCCAGCCCGGCCAGGGTCTCGTCGTTCCCCGCCCACCGCACCAGGCAGGGCCCCGACGCCTCGCAGAAGGCGAGGCCGAACTTCATGGAGGGGTGGGTCCCGACGATCGCCTCGTACAGGTCTTCCACCGTCTTGATGAAATGGGCATGCCCCAGAATGAAGTTCATGTCCTCGGGCTTCCGGATCCTCACGCTCAACAGGTTCATGACCCTTCTCCCTCTTCAGATGAGAGCAGCGCCCCCGCCGCGGGGGGCGTCAGCAGCCACCGGAGCTCCCCCCGGAGGCCCGTTCCCTCTCCCTCCAGGGCCAGCGCGGCCACGGTGCCGGGCGGAAAGGCCGCGTGCACGGCATCGCCCTCCCCGGCCAGGAGGGTCAGGAGCAACCCCAGATCCGGCTGGTGACCTACGAGCGCCGCGGAAAAACCCGGCCCCAGGGCCTGGACCTCCTGAAGGAGGAGGGCGGGTTTGAATCCGGGGGAGAGGTTCCCGCTCTCGCGCACGGGCACGGGGCGGGGCATCGCCTCCGCCACCATCCGGGCGGTCTGCACCGCCCGCCGGAGGGGACTTGTGAGAACGGCTCCCAGGGACGGGTCCAGACGCCGCATCAAGCGCCCCGCCAGGCGCGCCTCCCGCTCCCCCTGCGCGCTGAGGGGCCGGTCGGCATCCGTGGACACCGCTCCCCCCACCCTCTCAGCCGAGGCATGGCGGATGAGGTAGAAGATCATCGTTTCTTCAGCTGCCTGCGCGCCCGGGCGTAGCCCGGCTTGATCACCTCATAGATGATGCGGATCCGCCGGTTGTACGGAAGGAACGCGCTCTTCATGGCGTTGATGGTGAGCTTCTCCAGGTCGTCCAGGTCCAGACGAAAGGCCTGGTGCGCGAGCCGGAGCTCCCTGGTCATCGTGGTGTTGCTCATCAACCGGTCGTCGGTGTTGAGCGTGACGCGGAAATTGTAGCGGTAGTACAGTCCGAAGGGGTGGGCTTCCAGGCTCTCCACCGCCCCGGTGTCCACGTTGCTTGTGAGGCAGATCTCCAGGGGAATCCGCTTGTCCAGCACATACTGGGCCAGGCACCCCATCTTCACGATCTTCCGGGGATCGCGCTTGTCCAGCCCGATGTCCTCCACCAGACGCGTTGCGTGTCCGATCCGGTGAGCCCCGCACCACTGGATGGCCTGCCAGATGCTCTCTTTGCCGAACGCCTCGCCGGCGTGAATCGTGATGTTGAAGTTCTCCCGCTGGATGAAGTGGAACGCGTCCACATGCTTCTTCGGGGGAAAGCCCCCCTCCTCCCCCGCCAGATCGAAGCCGACCACGCCGCGCTCCCGGAAATCCACGGCCAGCTCCGCCATTCCCTGTGAAAGATTCATGTTCCGCATGGCGCAGACGATCACCCCGTACTCCACGCCGAAGTCCGTGCGCCCCCTGTCCAGACCCCGCAGCACCGCGTTCAGCACCTCGTCCCAGTGAAGCCCCTTCTCCGTGTGGAAGACCGGGGCAAAGCGGGTCTCCACGTACGCCACGCCGTCGGCGTGCATGTCCTCCATCATCTCGTAGGCCACCCGTTCCAGGGCCTCTTCCGTCTGCATGACGGCCGTGGTGTGGGAGAATCCCTCCAGGTAGAGGGGGAGACTCCCCCGCTGGGCGCCGCGATGGAACCAGTGCTCCAGCTCCCCGGGATCGGAGGTGGGAAGCCCGCCGTATCCTGCTTCCCGGGCCAGCTCGATGACGGTGCGCGCCCGCAGCCCCCCGTCCAGATGGTCATGGAGGAGGACCTTGGGGAGGGATCGGATGAATTTCTCGGAAAGCCGCATGGGGGGATCTCACATCGAGATGAGACGGCGTGACCAGGTGTGGCGCATGATACGAAGGTCCCGACAGAAAATCAACGCGGGATGCGCGTCCGGGGGTTTGATTTTCTGGATGCGATTCTCTATTCTCGTTCGCAAAGACCCATCACGCGGAGGATCATCCTGCATACCCGAGGGGCCGCCCGCGCGGCAGCCTTCGCCCGGCGCATGGGCATCGGAGGGCCCGCGCGGCGGCTCTACCATTGGCTGTTCTTTTCCCGCGCCGTCCGGAGGGCGGCTCCCTGCGGGAAGGAGGCGTCATTCCACACCCCCACCCCCACCCTTGCCGAGCAAGTGGAGACCCTGACGGGAGAGGGGGAGATCCTGGCGCACTTCCTCGGCTCGCTCCGCCGGGGGGACACGGTCTGGGATGCGGGCGCGGGATTCGGGCTCTATGCCGTATTGGCCTCGGTGCACCTGGGCGGCACAGGCCGGGTCGCCGCCTTCGAGCCGGAGCCCCGGATGCGCCGCCTCCTGGAAAGGAACGCGTCCCTCAACGCCTGCAGGAATCTCACGGTCCATGGGCAGGCCCTGGGGGAGCGGGACGGGGTGCTGGACCTCTTCCCCTCCGATTCCCCGAACGCCGGGGTTTCCTCTTCGGTGCGGCGGAGGGATTACCCCCTTGGGTCGAGGCCCCTTCCCGTGGGGGTGCGCCGGGGGGACTCCCTTGTGCGCGAGGGTGTGCCCCCGCCCGATGTGCTCAAGATAGACACGGAGGGGGCGGAGCTCTCCGTCCTGCGGGGGATGGGATCCCTCCTGGAGAGCCCACGGCTCCGGGGGGTGTACTGCGAGCTGCACCCGGATCTTCTTCCTTCCTTCGGAGACACACCGGCCGCAGTGGAGGAGGCGTTGACGGGGGCCGGATTCCACACGGAAGTCCGCGCGCGGCGCGGGACGGAGATCCACCTGGTGTGTCTGCGGGAACGCCCGTGAAACACCCCTCCGTCACCCGGGTACACACGATGGAAATGCCGGAGCTGGCCCCCTACCGGACCCTCCGCAGACCCGCGGAGCACCTCCGGCAGGGAATGTTCGTGGCCGAGGGGGGAAAGGTGGTGGAGCGCCTGCTGGCCAGCGGGCTGAGGGTGGAGAGCGTCCTGTTGACTCCCCGGTGGCTGGACCGGCTCCGGGAGGCCCTGCAGGCGCCGGCCGCCCGGGAAGCCCGGATCTTCATGGCGGAGCAGGAGCTGCTGGAGACCATCGTGGGTTTCCGCCTGCACCAGGGAGTGATGGCCGCGGCATCGGTGCCCGGTGATCCCGGCCTGGAGGGCGTGATGGCGGGGGCGCGCGCGCCCCGCGCATTCCTTGCCCTGGACGGACTTGCGAGCGCCGAGAACGTGGGGGTCATCGTGCGCTCGGCGGCCGCATTCGGCGCCTCCGCCGTGATCTCGGGCGAGACATCCGCCAGTCCTTACCTGCGGCGGGCAGTCCGCAATTCCATGGGAGGGGTGTTCCTTGTCCCCGTGCACCACACCCGATCTCTGGCAGAGGCCGTCGGGCGCATGCGTGATCTCGGCATCCGGTGCCTGGCGGCGGACCCCCGGGGGGAAACGCCGCTCGGAATGTGCGACCTCCGGGAAGATCTGTGTCTTGTGCTGGGGAACGAGGAACGGGGAGTGTCGGAGGGCGTCCTGGCCGCCTGCCGCCGGGTCTCCATCCCCATGGAGGGGGGCACCGACTCCCTGAATGTTGCGGGCGCGGCCGCCGTCTTTCTGTACGAGATCTCCCGGCAGCGCGGAGCGGCCGATCAGCCGCGGGACGGCCCGGCCGGAGCCAGCACCCATCCCACCACCCAGACCGCCCCCGAAGCCCCCAGGCCGGGGTAGAAGGGCTCCACGCCGAGGAAGGGGGCGGAGCCCGCCCCCGCCAGGATCCACCCCACCGACACGCATGCCCCGCCAAGCATGGAGAAGAGGGCGATCCCGCCTCCCACTCTCCGCCCCGGGAAATAGCTGGAGACAAGAGGGATGAGGAGTCCCGGCACCATGGCGCTTCCGATGGTGTACCAGAGCCGGATCACCGAGGGGATGGCCGCGGCAAGACCGATCGAGACAAGCCCCGTCAGGCAGAGGCCCCACCGCGTGGACACCGCATGGAGCCGGTCGTCCCCCGCACGACCCCGGAGCCGCTGCACGATGTCGCGTCCCAGGGTGGATGCGGACACGAAGGCCGTGGTGTTCAGCGTGGACATCACGGTGGCCAGCAGGCCCGCGAAGAAGAACCCCTTCACCCCTTCGGGGAGGATGGCCTCCGCCAGGAGGGGGTACGCCATCATGGGCTGATCCAGGCGGGGAAGGAGCGCCCGCGCATACAGTCCCGCCGCCGAGGTCATGGCATCGAATGCAAACCAGAAGAAGATGGAGATGAGAATGCCGCCCCGCGCCGTCTTCTCGGATTCGGCGGCAAGGCAACGCTGGTGGAAGGAGGGATCCACCAGGGTCCAGAGGGCTATGAAGAACCAGACCATGATGAACTGGACCCCATGCCCGCCGTGCCATGTCAGGTGCAGCGGAGGGAGGCGCAGGGTGAGAAACTCCAGCCCTCCCCCCTCCGAGACGGCATAGGGAAGGATGGCCCCGAACCCCAGGAACATGACCACAAACTCCACGGCATCGGTATAGACATCGGCCCGGAACCCGCCCAGGAACAGGTAGAGGGTGGAGACAACGGTCCCCGCCGCCATGCAGGGGAGGAGTCCCCAGCCCGTGACCAGGTGGAGGAGAACGCCCAGCATGAGGATGGAGGGAGCAGGAGAGGCAAGGATGAAGGTACACACGGAGCCCGCGAGGGCGGCCCGCCGGCCGTAGACGGCTTCCAGCCGGTCGGGAATGCTGAGGTGGCCCGAACGGCGGATCCTGCCTGCGAGGAGGAGGGCGAAGAGGGCGGCAAAGAAGTAGTAGGGGAGCCCCTGCGTGATCCAGGAGGAGAGCCCGTACAGGTAGGAGAACTCCCCCACTCCCAGAATCCCTCCGTACCAGGTGGAGACCAGGGTCATGACGAACAGGGGCAGAGTCAGGGTCCGGCCCGCCAGAAGATACTGCACCCCCGTGGAGGCCCTCCGCGAGGCCAGAAAGCCGGCGCCCAGCACAAGCGCCGCATAACACGCCAGCACCACCTGATCCCACACGCCCAGGGACACCGAGCTCATGCGCGCGCTTTCCCCTCCAGCACCAGGACAAGAAGCCGCCCCGAGCGGATCTCCACGATGCATTTCTTCCCCCGGACCACGTTTGAAACCGCGGCCCTTCCGGCCGGGAGGACGGCGTCCCGGAGGGGATACCGGAGGCCCGAGAGGGTGACCCCGCGGCAGGTTCCGAAGGGGACCAGACTCACAATCCGCCCCCGTGGTTCCTTCAGCTCCAGATGCCTCCAGACGGGGACGGCATACCAGCCGGGGCCCACGCAGCGGATGCGCATGGAGGACGCGTAGCGGCACAGCACGGCGAGATTCGCAAGGGTGAAATCCACCCTCCGGCCCGCCGCGCCCGCAATGGTCACCTGCCGCACCCCCCCCTCCCGGAGGTAGTCCAGCGCCTTCTCCAGGTCCGTGTTGTCCTGGCGGCGGATGCGGATCACCCGGGATGCGCGGAAGAACCTGCGCGTGGACGTGCGGAGGGAATCCAGGTCCCCGATGATGACATCGGGCCTGACCCCGCACCTGCGGCAGGCCTCCGCACCCCCGTCGGCCGCCACCACCAGGGAGGCCCCCCGCGCAAGCCTCCGGACGAGGGACGCAGCGGGAGGATCCCCGTTGCAGACGAGCAGTGCGGATGGTTCCGCCATGGAGACTCCGTCAGAGTGAGAGGGCGATGCCGAACAGGTAGTTCCGCTCGGCGGCGGGGAAGAAGGCATCTCCCTCTCCGCTCATGAAGTAGAGCTCGTTCAGGACGTTGCGAACCTCGCCCCGGAGGGTGAGGCCGATCTCCCCCATGCCGGGCACCCTGTAGGCCGCTTCCAGATTCACCACTGTGTGGGCATCCACCCTGTGCGCGGGATTGTCCAGGTTGTCGGTGGGAAAGGATCCCACGGCGCGCGCACTGACGGAGGCCGTCAGGTCCTCGGAGCGCCGGGTCAGCCGGAGGGAGCCCAGCACATCGGGGAAGCCGGCGATGGGGTTGCCGTCCAGGACCAGGCGCGTGAGGTCCGGACCCACCACCGTATGGCGGATGTGTCGGTTCCGGGAGAGGGTACAGTTGCCGCCGAGGGTGAACCCGTCCCCCAGCGGAAGGATCCCTTCCAGTTCCACCCCCCAGTGGCGCGTCCGCCCGGCGTTCCCGGTGACGGGCTGCCCGAACACATCCACCTGCCCGCTCTTCACAAGCTCGTCGGTGAACTCCATCCAGAAGAGGGTCAGACAGAGGCGCGCGGGGCCCGCCTCATAGCGCGACCCAAGCTCCAGGTTGAGCAGCTTCTCCGGCCGGGCAAGGGGGCGGGAGAAATCGTACCGCACCTCCCCCCCGGAGGTATCCGCCCGGAACTGGGGCGTGGCACCGAACCAGGAATCCTCCGCGGCGTAGAGGTTCCGCATCCGCGGTTCCCTGGTGGTGTGCGCCAGAGCCGCATACGCGCTCCAGGTATCATCCAGGTTGAGGTGAAGCCCCAGGCGGGGGTTCAGGAAGAGATACCGGACATCGAAGGAACGGGCCAGGAACTTCTCGTTCCGGATGCCGTACCGGTTGTACACAAGCTGAAGGTCGGCCATCAGACCCGCGCTCTCCGAGAGCCGGTAGAGCTCGTGGCCGTAGAGGGAAACGATGTCCCGGATGCCGTTGTACTCGTAGAAGGTGTAGTCGGGATCCAGACCCGCGGGCAGTCCTCCGGCGTGGCGGATCTTTCCCCAGTGCGTGGAGCGGTGGTGCCGGAGCTCCGCCCCCACGACCAGCTCCCCCCCCGCGTGCGCCACCTCCGCCCGGGGGAGCCAGCCCCACTGCCTGTTCCCCACGAAGGCCCGGACGATGGCGGCGGAGGGATTCTGCGAGGCCGGTATGCCGAAGGCGCTTCCGATCCGGAGCATGGCGGTATCGGCCCAGGAGGCATCATAGTCGAAGTGCCCTTCCCCGGCGTAATGAAAGAAGGTGCCGTGGAGGGTCAGGTTCTCCGTCGCCTTCCATTCCAGGATCGCTTCATAGTGGGGCTGGGAGAAGCTCTCCGTTTCCTGCGGCCGGCGGCCCTGACGCCAGAGATACCCGCTGCCCGCGGAATCGGCCTCCCAGGCAGCCAGATTCTCGCGCCGGAGCCGGAGATCTTCCTTCACGAAGCGGGGAAGCCCGTAGTAGGCGAGGCCGTCGGCCACCGGACCTCCGAACAGGTGGAACCGCGCGGTGAACCCGGGACCGCTCCGGAGAGCACCGAAGAAATAGGAGCCCAGATCCACGAAGGAGTTGTCCCTGTAGCCGTCCGTCAGGATACGCGCCAGACGCCCGTAGAACATGTACTCCCCCCCCACGAGTCCGGAATTGAACGTGGCGGAATACTTCCGTGTGTTCAGAACGGGACCCCCGCCTTCCTCCCCGAATTCCTGGAAGCCCGCCATGGCCTCAAAGGTCAGGGCAGGTTCCGGCAGAAAGGGATTGGTCACAAGGTTGACGGAACCCCCGATCGCCGGCGGCCCGTAGAAGGATCTTCCGGCGCCCCGCTGCACCTGGATGAGTCCCGTGCTGGCCGCCAGGTCGGGAACATCCAGCCAGTAGACGTTGTGGTCCTCCGGATCGTTCTGCGGCACCCCGTTGATCATGACCGAGATCCGCCTCTGATCAAAGCCCCGCATGTTCAGGTAGGTGTAGCCGATCCCGCTCCCGTTCTCGGAATAGGTGGTGATGGAAGGGAGCTCCGCGAGCAGAACGGGGATGTCCTGCACGGAGTAGCGCTCGGCGAGATCGCGCGATGTGAGATTGGAGAAGGTGACGGGGGTGCGGCGGGAGACCGCCTCGGTTCCCGTCACCACCACGGGGGGCATCTGGTACACCGTATCGGGGGCCTCCTCCCCCGGGGGCGGGCCGAACCCCGAGGCGACGGTTGCCCAGCAGGCGGCAAGGAGGAGCGTGTGCATGGAGGACCTCCACAGAGCGGAAACAGAATGAGCCGCCCCCCGACGGATCCTGCTGCGGGGGAACGGCTCCGGAGGCCACAGAACAGATGTCGATGCGACCGTTTCCCTACGCTGGCATGACCCAGATCAGGTTCCCAGGGTGTAATCTCAGTCCCGTCTTCTCCCGGGACACCCCTAACGGACTCCGCATGGAATATACTACACCCGAGGGGTCAATGCAACCGGGGCGGAGGGTCCCCCGACGCCCAGAATGCGGGCCAGCAGGGCTGCGCAGCGGTGCGCCTCGGAGAAGGTGTTGTACAGGGGCGCCGGGGCAAGCCGGAGGACCCCGGGGGCGCGCCAGTCGCACACAACCCCCTCCTTCCGGAGCGCTTCCGCCGCCTCCCGGCCGCCCCGCGGAAACAGCAGCGAAAGCTGCGCCCCGCGGGAGGACGGATCCCCGGGGGTGATGATCCGGAAGCGGTCGGTGCCCATGCTCCGGAGCAGAAACTCCAGGTAGCCCGTGAGGAGGATGCTCTTGGCGCGCAGATGCTCCATCCCCGCCTCCCGGAAGATCCGCAGGGAGGCGCCGAGGGGGGCGAAAGAGAGGACCGGGGGGTTGCTGATCTGCCATCCCGCGGCCCCCGGCGCGGGGTCGAAATCGGGGTCCATGGCAAAGCGGGTCTCTTCCCTGTTGCCCCACCATCCCTCCAGGCGGGGGAAGCCCACCCGCCCCGCGTGCCTGCTGTGGATGAAGCATCCCCCGGGGCTTCCGGGACCGCCGTTCAGGTATTTGTAGGAGCACCAGACGGCGCCGTCCACACCCCAGGCGTGCAGAGAGAGCGGGATGTTGCCGGCGGCGTGGGCCGCATCCACGAGCACCGGACAACCCGCCGCATGGGCCGCACGCACGATGCGCTCCACGGGATAGGCCTCCCCCGTGTAGTAGTTCACCCCTCCCAGCAGGAGCAGCGCCGCACCTTCGCCCTGCTCCCTGAAGAGGGCTTCCACCTCTCCGGGATCCGCAAGCACACCGTGTGCGTCCGCGGGAAGATGCCGGATCGCCTCCCCGGGATCCACTCCGTGCAGGCGGAGGTGCGACCGGAGGGCATACAGGTCGGAGGAGAAGGCGTGCCTCTCCACAAACACGAGGCGCCTGCGGGGGCCGGGCCTGTAGAAAGAGACAAGCAGGAGGTGGAGGTTCACGGTGAGACCGTTCATGAGGACAACCTCGGAGGGCTCGGCCCCCACCAGCGGGGCCGTGAGTTCCGCCAGCTCCCTTCCCCAGCCGATCCACGGCCTTTCCCCCCGGAAGTGCCCCTCCACGCCGAACCGGGCCCACTCGTCCAGGGCGGATTCCACCGCCGCGCGCGCATCCACGGGCTGAAGTCCCAGGGAGTGGCCGCAGAAGTAGAGGAGCTTCCCGCCCTGCGGGCCTTCGGGGATGTGAAACCGGGCCCTGAAGCGGGCCAGCGGATCCTCCCTGTCCAGACGCTCCGCAAGCGCCGGGCCCGCATCCGCCCATCTCACGGGGGCGCCTCCGCTGCAAGGGCGCGGAGGTGGCTCTCCACGGATCCGGCCAGTGCTTCCAGACTGTACCCCCCTTCCAGAACCGACACCACGGGGGCCAGGTCCCTCACCGCCTCCGTCATGCGGCCGTAGGAGGAGTCCTCCAGCATCATCCCCGCCAGGGGATCGCTCCGGTGGGCATCGAAGCCAGCGGACAGAAGAAGAAGGCCGGGCCGGAACTCCCCGAGGGCGGGGATCACCTCGGCCTCCACGGCCTCCATGTACTCCCGTTCCCCGCATCCCGGGGGGAGGGGAATGTTCAGGGTGGCCCCCTCTCCTCTTCCCCTGCCCCGCTCGGCGCGCGCCCCGGTGCCGGGATAGAAGGGATACTGGTGCATGCTCACATAAAAGACATCCGGATCTTCCTCGAAAATGTGCTGGGTTCCGTTTCCATGGTGGACATCCCAGTCCAGAACGGCCACGCGGGAGATCCCCCGCCGGCGGGCATACGAGGCGCCCACCGCGACGTTGTTCAGCAGGCAGAAACCCATCGGCCTCTCCCTCTCCGCATGGTGCCCCGGAGGGCGCACCGCGCAGAAGGCGGATGCCGCCCTTCCCTCCAGGACATGCTCGATCCCGGCAATGACCGCCCCGGCCGCACGCAGGGCCGCCCCGAAGGACTCCCGGACGGCGAAGGTGTCGCCCGCATCCAGCATCCCCCCTCCGGATGCACACGTGGAGCGGAGGAGGGCCAGGTGCTCTTCCGTGTGGACGGCCAGCAGGTCTTCCTCCCGGGCAGGCGCGACGCGGGGGTGGAGCAGATCCTCCCAGAGCCCGCTTCGCCGGAGCCGCGCGGTCACGGCCTCGAGGCGCGCCGGGCGCTCCGGGTGTCCGGGGGGGGTCCGGTGGAGCAGGAATGCTTCGTGTGTGAGAAAGGCGACGGGGGCGCTCATCCGTTCTGGAAGATAGGAACAACCGTCTGAGAGTCAACGCTCAGATTGCTTCTCGGCGCCGGGGTCGCTATATTCGGGCGCCGGAAGGAGCGATTTCCCCGCCTGCCGGCAGAGGACCATGCGACTGCCCGAACCGCTCATCCGGGGCACACTCCTGAAACGCTCCAGGGCTTTCCTTGCCGAGGCGCGCCTTGCGGACGGCCGGTGCGTCACCGTCCACTGCCCCAATCCGGGTCCGCTGACCGGCTGTGCCGAGCCCGGCTCAAAGGTCGTTCTCTCCGTGAGCCGGGATCCCGCCCGGCGCCATCCCTTCACCTGGCAGCTCACGGAAGCGGGCGCTTCCTGGGTTTGTGTCAACTCCCCCTTCTGCCGCAGGGTCCTTGCCGAGGCGGTGGAGTCCCGGGCCGTCGCCGGCATTCCCCCCTTCCTCGCGGCGGAGCGGGATGCGGACTGCGGACTGCGCCACAGGGTGGACGTCCTGCTGCACGCAGAGGAGAGAAACAGCGCCGTGAGCTTCTTTCATGTCACCCGGTCCGACGCCGGGACGGCCCTCTTCCCGGACGGCCCCGCTCCAAAGGCGGCGCTTCTCCTCCGCCGGCTGGCGGACTTTGCGCGCGGGGGACATCAGGCGGTGGCCCTCTTCTTCGTCCAGCGGGGCGATTGCCGCATGCTGCGGCTGGACGAAAAGGCGGACCGGGATCTCGTGCGGGCCGTCGTGGCCGCGCACGGCTCAGGCGTGGAGTTTCCGGCCTACGGAGCGGAG
This sequence comes from Bacteroidota bacterium, assembly GCA_049587715.1. Classification (GTDB taxonomy): domain Bacteria; phylum Bacteroidota; class Ignavibacteria; order UBA10030; family UBA6906; genus JBAVEL01. The sequence goes on along the minus strand of JBAVEL010000141.1, from coordinate 21,759 downwards.
ATCACGCCGGAGTCGGTGGCCCTGGGGAGCCCGGTGCGGTTCCATGGACCGTAGGCTCCCCCCGCCGGAATTGCGGAAACAGCCCCGATGCGCTATATTGGCTCCCGGACACAGCCGTTGAAGACCCGGCCCCCACATCCCTACAGAGACATGGAGATGCCATGATCGCCCTTCGACTCTTGTGCGCCCTCATCCTGTTTCCTGCCGCCGCCGCGACCCAGGATCCCGTCCGCGGCCAGCTTTTCGGAGAGACGGAATCGCTGATGCAAGCGGCACGCGAGCGGAAGGCGGACCTGTATGCGCCCGGTTCCTTCGGCAGAGCCCGGGAGAGCTTTGCCGCCGCAGAGGCGGACTACCGGGCGGGGCGGAATCTGGACCAGATCCGGGGGCGGCTGCGGGACACGGAGACGGCCCTCCGGCAGGCTCTGGAGACCACAAAGCTGGCTGAGATCACGTTCCGTGCATTGATGGCCGCACGCAACGACGCCGTGAGCGCGGATGCCCCCCGGTCCACCCCCGAGCTCTGGCGGGAGGGGGAAGCGCGGTTCCGCAAGGCCGCGGCGGAGCTGGAGGACGGGGACATCAAGGACGCACGGGAAGCGGCACAGGAAGCGGAAGACACCTACCGCCGGGCCGAGCTGGAGGCCATCACCTCCAATTACCTGGCGCCGGCCAGGGAGCTTCTCGCGCGGGCCGAGCGGACCGACGTCCGGGACAACGCTCCGAAGACCCTCGAGTTGGCCGAGACCATGGCGACGGACGCCGAGCGGATACTGAGCCAGAACAGGTACGACACCGACGAAGCCCGCCAGCGCGCCCAGGATGCCATGTACGAGGCCACGCACGCCCTGTACCTGCACCGGACCATTGAGGAGATGCTCGAAAGGAAGATGCGCTTCGAGGACGTGTTCCTCCTGGCGGAGGAACCGCTCCGGAGAATCGCCGGCGCCCTGAACGTGCCCGCCCGCTTTGACGCCGGCTTCGAAGCCGTGACCGGAGCCGTCACCGCCCGGGTGGCCGAGATGGAGCAGAGTCTCGCCGAGGCCCGGCAGACGGCGCAACAGCAGCAGATGGAGATCGCCAACCTGCGCGAGCAGATCGCATCCATGGAAAACCGGCTGGGGACCCTCACCGCGGCGGAGCAGCAGTTGAAGGACGACCTGGCCCGCCGGAAGGCCCGGGAGGAGACGTTCGTCCGGGTCTCCGGCCTGCTGTCTCCCGAGGAGGGAGTAGTCACGCGGGACGGGAACAGCCTGGTGGTCCGGCTGCACGGTCTTGTGTTCCCGCCGGGCGGCTCCGCCGTGCTTGCGGAACATGCCGCCCTTCTGGAGAAGGTGCGGGAAGCGATTGCACGGTTTCCGGAGAGCCAGGTGATTGTGGAGGGACATACGGATTCGCAGGGAGGGGACGAGGCCAACATGGTCCTCTCCGAACAGAGGGCGGGCGCGGTGGCGGAGTACCTGCGCTCGGGAGCAGCGGCCGGGACGAAGATCGTCCATTTCGGGTACGGGGAGACCCGCCCGATCGCGGGAAACGAGACGCCGGAAGGAAGAGCCCGCAACAGACGGATTGACGTGGTGATTGTGCCCGCATGGGCGGTCGCCGGCGGACACTGACAGGAAGAGGAGCGCAGAGCCGTGATCCGCACCATTGCCGACTTCGAGGAGATCTGGAAGAGGGAGTCCGAGGCCACGCTGAAGATCCTGGAGGCTATTCCTCAGGAGGGGCTTCACAGGGAGGTCGTTCCGGGCGTGCGGTCTCCGGGGCGCCTGGCCTGGCACATCACGACCTCCATACCCGAGATGACCTCCCGGATGGGCCTGGAGCCCGGGGGGGCCGCCCCCGAGGATCCCGTTCCCGCTGCCGCCCCGGACATCGCATCCGCCTACCGCCGAGCCTCCGAGGGGCTGCTCGGCGCCATCGCGTCCGCCTGGACCGACGCCACCCTGGAGCAGGTCGACGAGATGTACGGAGAGAGGTGGCGGCGGGGTTTCACGCTGCAGGCCCTCATCGACCATCAGATCCACCACCGGGCCCAGTTGACCGTCCTTCTCCGGCAGCTCGGGGCCGCGGTCCCCGGCGTGTACGGTCCCTCCCGGGAGGAGTGGGCCCGGCTCGGCATGGATCCCCCCTCCGTCTGAGGCGCCGCCCCCGTGAGACTCCCCGCACTCCTGGTGCTCTCGACCCTCCCCGCCTCTGCCGTTTGCGGATTGCCCCGTCCTGTGCACACCTACTCCATTGTGGCGCGCGACCCGGCCACGGGCGAGATGGGAGCGGCGGTCCAGTCCCACTGGTTCTCCGTGGGGAGTCTGGTCCTGTGGGGTGAGGCGGGCGTGGGCGTGGTGGCCACGCAGTCGTTCGTGGATCCGGCCTACGGTCCGGCAGGACTGGAGCTTCTGAAGGCCGGGAGGACGGCACCGGATGCCCTCCGGGGCCTGGTGGCCTCCGACCCCCGGGAGGGCATCCGCCAGGTGGCCATGGTGGACGCCGCAGGAAACGCTGCGGCCCATACCGGAAGCGGCTGCATCCCCGAAGCGGGACATGCGGTGGGAAACGGATACTCGGTGCAGGCGAACCTCATGCTGCACCCGACGGTCTGCAGCGCGATGGCGCGGGCCTTCGAGACGGCGCAGGGAGATCTGGCCCTGCGCATGCTGGCCGCCCTGGAGGCGGCGGAGGCCGAAGGAGGCGACATCCGGGGCCGGCAGTCGGCCGCCATCCTCATCGTGCGGGGAAGGGCCACCGGGCGCCCGTGGGAGGACCGCGTGATGGATCTGCGCGTCGAAGACCACCCGGATCCGCTGGTGGAACTGCGGCGTCTGGCCGATCTCCACCGGGGGTACGAGCGCATGAACGCGGGCGACCGCGCCCTCGAGAGCGGGAGGATCCCCCAGGCCCGCCGGGAATACGCGGAGGCGGACCGGCTCCTGGGCGGGAATCCCGAGGCCGTGTTCTGGCACGCCGTCGCCCTGGTGAACGCCGGTCTCATAGAGGAATCCATTCCTCTCTTCCGCCAGTGCTTCGTCAATGACACGCGCTGGGCCACCCTGCTCCGGCGCCTTCCCGGCGCCGGAGTCCTGAAGGCGAACGAGGAGGTGCTGGACCGCATCCTCATTGCCGTTCCCCGGCCCGGCCGCTGAGGAGAGATGGGCCTCCCCTTCTCGGGCCTCCTCGATCTCCGGCAGGGCCGCTCCGGAAGCGTGCGCTCATTCGAGCGGGAACTGACGCCCGGACCCGACGACCCGGTTGTTTCCTCCCGGCTTGTCTTCCGCCACCACCTCCGGAACGGCGTCCTTCTGGCGGGGGAATCCGTTCCGGCACAGGGAGGCGGACGGACGGTCCAGACCATCGCGGAGATCTGCGGGATGAGCCCGAAGGCCTGGATGGCCCTCCCCCCCTTTGAGGAGCGCGTCGCCGTCGCTCCCGACAAGATTCTCCGGCTGCACCCGGCGCGCGGCGGCACCCCCGAGATGCGGCTTATCTCCCTCTTCTGCCCGATCGGGAAGGGGCAGCGGGGGCTCATCGTCTCGCCGCCCAAGGCCGGCAAGACCACCCTCCTCCAGCACCTGGCAGAGGCCGTGCACGCGCACAATCCGGAAGTGGTTCTTCTGGTGCTCCTGGTGGATGAACGGCCCGAGGAGGTGACCGACATGCGGCGCACCGTGAAGGGGCGCGTCTTCGCCAGTTCAAGCGACAGCGACCGGGGTCGGCACGTCCGGCTGGGGGTCCTGGTCCTGGACTACGCCCGGCGCCTCGTGGAGACCGGACGGGATGTGGTCATCCTCCTGGACTCCCTCACGCGCCTGGGGCGGGCGTTCAACCTGCACCAGCCGGGGAGCGGGCGCACTCTGTCGGGGGGTGTGGATGCGCGTGCGCTCGAGATACCCAAGCGGATCTTCGGGGCGGCGCGGAACCTGGAGGGCGGGGGATCCCTCACGATCCTGGCCACGGTCCTCGTACAGACCGGGTCCCGGATGGACGAGCTCATCTTCCAGGAGTTCAAGGGAACCGGGAACATGGAGCTTGTGCTGAGCCGCCCTCTGGCGGATGAGCGCCTCTTCCCCGCATTGCACCTGCACGCCTCGGGGACACGGAGAGAGGAACTTCTGTTCGGCGCAGGCGGCCACCGGCAACAGATTCTCCGCCGGTCCATCGCGCGGCTCTCTCCCAAAGAGGCTCTCCTGGCGGTGCAGGCGCTCCTCCGGACCCATCCCTCCAACGAAGAACTCCTGGCGGGATTCCAGTAGGTCCGCGCCCGCCGCCCGAAGAGGTGCATCAACGGGGCGCGGCACTCACGAGAACAAGAGGAACAGGCCCATGCAGACCACGAGGATGGCGGCAATCGCCCTGGCCGGATGCCTCACCGCCGGCGGTTGCGGGGGGGGAGACGGCTCCCGCACGGAACGGATCGAGCGGATCAGGACCGAGGTGGAAGCCCTGGCGGAGGCCCAGGCTGCGGCAGGGTACGCAAGCTGGACGACCGGCGCCCCGTCGCGGCAGGATTCCCTCTACGCCGCCCACCCCGACCTCTTCTCGCCGGATGCGATACGGCTGGTGGAGGAGGCCCTGGGGGAGGAGCAGGATGCGCTCCAGAAGAAGAGACTCCGGTACCTCCGGCGGCATCTGGTGGCGGAGTATCTGAACCGCGGGTCGGCCCCCCTGGCCGACAGCGCCGCCGATCTGGAGGCCCGGGCTGCGGTCCGCTCGGGCGGGGAGGTCATTCCCTACCGGAACCTCGGGGCGCGGATCGCGCACGAACTCCGGCAGGAGCGCCGCGCCGCTCTCTACGCGGCGGCCGATCCCGTGCTGGACTCGCTCAACCTGCTGCTCCGCCGCGCCGAGACGCGGCGAAGGACCCTGGGCTCGGAGCTGGGATACCACAGCCCGGAGAGCCTGGCTTCGGAGCTGAAGGGATATTCCCTGCGCTCCCTGGGACGGACGGCCGAGCGGGTGCTGAGGGAAACCGAGGAACCCTACCGGACGCTCCTGGCGGAGATGGTCCGCCGGTATCTGGGGCTGGAACCGGAGGAGTTCCACAGGTATGATGCCGCCCTCCTCCTGCGGGGAGGCGCCTTCGACGGGGAGTTCCCCGCCGGGGGCCTTCTGGAGGCGGGGCGGAAGACCTGGCGCGGCATGGGGGTGCATCTGGATTCCCTGAGGGGACTCGGGATAGACGACGCACCCAGGCCGGAGAAGAACCCGAGGGCCGTTTGCTTCACGGTGGCGGTGCCCACGGACATCCGGCTCTCCATCAAGCCCATCGGGGGAAGGAGCGACTATGACGCGCTGTTTCACGAGCTGGGGCATGCCCTCCACTACGCCCACACCGCCGAGTTTTCGGCCGAGTTCCGGTACCTCGGGGAGGGAAGCCTCACGGAGGCCTACGCATTCCTCTCACAATACCTGCTGACCAACCAGGCATGGCTGCGGCTCCACTCCCGCATGAGCTCCACGGCCCTGAAGGAGTACGTGCGGTTCCGGGTCTTCGAGCGGCTCTACATGCTCCGCAGGTACTGCGCCAAGCTCCTTTTCGAGCTGGACTTCTCGGACGGGATCTCCAACCCCGAAGCCGCCTATGCGGGACGCCTGGCCGCCGCCGCGGGGGCCGCCGTCCACCCCTCCGACGGGAGGCGCTATCTTGTGGAGACGGACGCCCTCTTCTACACGGCCAGCTACCTGCGCGGCTGGTTCCTGGAAGCCCAGTTGAACGGGTACCTGACGCGGACCTACGGGGCCAACTGGTTTGAGAATCCCGGAGCGGGGGGATTTCTCCGGACTCTCTGGGAGCAAGGAGACCGGTTGGAGGGGGATGAGGCGGCGCGGAGGGCGCACTTCCCGGAGGTTGCACCCGAGCCCCTTCTGGAGCATCTCCGCCTGATGCTCCTGTTCACGGCCAGGCCCTCGGGAGCCGCCGCACGGTGAAGCGCCTGCGGATGGGGGGAACAGGGCGGCCCGGCGGCAGCGCCGGTTCAGTCTCCGAAGCAGGTGTCCACCGCACGCGCCGCAAACACCATCTGGGAATCGGGAGGGACCAGCCGCTGGCGGGCGATGGCATCGCGCAGAGGGACCGTGACCACCACGTTCCTCTGGAGGGAGGCCATCACCCCGAACTCACCGCGGGAGGCCGCCTGCAGGGCGGCCGCCCCGAACCGCGTCGCCAGGATGCGGTCATACGGAGTGGGACTCCCCCCCCGCTGGACATGGCCCAGCACGGTGACGCGGGTCTCAAGCCCCGTCTGCTCCTCGATGCTCTTGGCCACCAGCTCTCCGATGCCTCCCAGGCGGACCGGGTCCGTGCGCTTCCTGTCGTGCTCCTTCACGGTCACATCCCCGCCCGCGGGTTTGGCTCCCTCGGCGACGGCGATAATGCTGAACTTGGCGCCCCTGCTCCGCTTCAGAACCGCTTCCATGACCGAGTCCCAGGAGAACGGAATCTCGGGAATGAGAATCACGTCGGCTCCGCCGGCAAGACCCGCCCCGAGGGCGATCCACCCTGCATAGCGCCCCATGGTCTCCACCACCATGACGCGATGGTGCGCCGAAGCGGTGGTCTGAAGGCGGTCGATCGCTTCCGTGGCCACGGCCCGGGCGGAGTCGTGGCCGAAGGTGATGTCGGTTGCTTCCAGGTCGTTGTCAATAGTCTTGGGAACCCCGATCACATGGAGCCCCATGCCGGAGAGCTTGTGTGCGATGGTCTGTGTCCCGTCGCCTCCGACGGCAAACAGGACGTCCAGGCGGAGGTTCCGGTAATGTTCGACGGCCTGCTGCGAGGCGTCCACGATCCTGACGGTAGGCCCCGTTCCCATGGGATAGTGGAAGGGGTCTCCCTTGTTGGAGGTGCCCAGAATCGTGCCGCCCGCATTGATGATGCCCGTCACGTCCAGGGGCGTCAGCTCCCGGTGCGAGCCCTCCACCAGCCCCTCGAATCCGTCCAGGATCCCGATGACCTTCGCGTTGAAATGCGTCATCGCCGGCTTTGCGATGCTCCGGATGACGGCGTTCAGGCCGGGGCAATCCCCCCCTCCCGTCAGGATGCCGATGCGGTTCAGCTCCATGGCTTGCGTGCTTCCTCCAATCGGATGCGGGCGGTTCTCAGAACCGAAATCCCGCCAATATACCCTTTTACCCCCTCTTTCCCAATCCCCGCCGGGCCTGCGGAAGCCTCAGGGTGTGGAAACGGCCGATGAGACCCCGCCAGGGCGCGCACCCCGTCGTCTCGGTGATCCTCTGCACCTTCAACCGGAGGGCCCTTCTTGCACGCGCGGTGGACTCCGTCCGGCGGCAGGAGCTGGAGAACTGGGAGCTCCTCGTGATCGACGACGGCAGCACGGACGGAACGGTGCGGGATCTGCGGCGCATGGCGGCGTCTGACCCGCGCATCCGCTACCGCCGGCAGTCCAACAGGGGACTCGCACGGGCGCGCAACGCGGGGCTCCGGCTGGCCCGGGGGAAATATGCCGCCTTCCTGGATTCGGACGACGAGTACATGCCGCGCCATCTCTTTCTCCGGGTGGGGTTTCTCAGACGGAACCCGCGCCTGCACGGAGTCTACGGAGGGCTCCGGGCGGTGGGACCCCGAGGCCTCCAGTATGTTCCGGATGTGGAGAGGCCCGGGAGAAAGATCCATGCCTCCCGGTGCCATGCGGCCGGAACCCTGGTCGCCCGCGTCTCCACGCTGAGACGGGCGGGGGGATTCCGCCTCATTCCGTTTGCGGAGGACTACGATCTGATTCTGCGGCTCATGGTGCGCGTCCCCCTGGGGATGATGACCGAAAGGACCTACCTCTACCACGTGGCTCCAGAGGACAGACTGTGCAGGAGGTACGGAAGGACGGGGAAGGCGGACATGGGGGGCCTGCGAAGGGGAGAGCTCGCGCGCAGGCAGATCGGCTGAACTCAGGCGGGCGGGGACTCTCCCTTCAGATCCTGCAGGACTCCCACCTCCACGGCAACGTGCTGTTCCATGCTGATGCCGTACAGGAGCCGGAGGTTCTCGCGTGTGACCGTTTCCTCCTCCGACACCAGACCTCCCCGCCACGCGGCAAGGAGGGCCGCGCGGTAGGACTGGAGGCGGATTTCCTCCTCCATGACCGCGTGCTGCTGCCGGGTGATCCCGAGGGAGCCCCGTACCACCTGCAGCATGGAGCGCTCATCCCTCCCCGGCTGGCCCTTGGCCCATGCCTGCCTGAGCATGTCCCGGTAGACGAGGAGGGATTCCCGCTGACGGGCCTGGGCGGAGTCCTTCCCCCCGGGGAGGTCCCCCAAAGAGGAGGCGCCGCGCCGCCGGGGTCCGGGTTCCGTGGAGGCGGCCCCGCTCTTCTGGATTTCCGCCTCGAGGGCCCGGGCTTCCGCATGCGCTCCGTCCAGGGCGAACACCCGGTTCAGGATAAGGAGAGCCTCCGCCGGGCGACCTTCCGCCAGACGGGCCCGCGCTTCCTCCAGGAATGATCCTATCTTCTTCTGCTGGGCGTTTCTCTTGCCCTCCTCGATTGCCTCCCGGACGGCCGTCTCGTATTCCTGTTTGGCCTGTGCCTCCTCCTCCCGGGCCTTCCGGGCTTCCTCTTCCTGCCGCGCCGTCTCCTCCGCACGAAGACGGGCCTCTTCACAGGCCCGCGCTTTCTCCTCTCCCAGCCGGCGGCGTTCCTCCTCCAGACGGGTCCGGGCCTCCTCCTCGATCCGGGCCTTCTCTTGCTGAAGCCGCGCCTTTGCCTCCTCTTCCCCCTTCGCCTTCTCCTCCGCCATGCAGCGGCGCTCCTCTTCGAGCGCCTGGCGGGCCGCCTCCCCCTCCTTCATCCCGCGGTCCAGCAGCAACCGGCGCTCCTCCTCCAGATGCAGTCTCGACTCTTCCTCCGCCCTCACCCACTCCTCTTTCAGGCGACGGCGTTCCTCCTCCAGGCGGGCGCGGGCCTCCTCCTCGATCCGGGCCCTCTCCTCCATCAGCCGCGCCCTTGCCTCCTCCTCCGCCTTCGCCTTCTCTTCCGCCATGCGCCGGCGTTCCTCCTCCAGCGCCTGACGGGCCGCCGCCTCCTCCTTCATCCCGCGGTCCAGCAGCCGCCGCCTCTCTTCCTCCAGACGGGCCCGGGCCTCTTCCTCGATCCGGACCTTCTCCTCCGCAAGACGCCTCCCCGCCTCCTCCTCCGCCCTGGCCCTTTCCTCCTCCAGGCGGCGGTGTCCCTCCTCCAGGCGGGCGCGGGCCTCTTCCTCGATCCGGGCCCTCTCCTCCAGGAGCCGCACCCTTGCCTCCTCCTCCACCCTCGATTTCCCCTCGGCCAGCCGGAGCAGGGTTTCCTCTTCCATCCGGGCCCTCTCCTCCAAGAGCCGCTCCTTCGCCTCTTCCTCTCCCCTTGCCTTCTCCTCCGCCAGGCGCCGGCGTTCCTCCTCCAGCGCCTGACGGGCCGCCTCGCCCGCCTTCAGGCGGAGTTCCAGCTCCTCCCGTTCACGACGCTTGTCCTCCTCCAGCCTGAGAATCTCCGATTCCACGCGCTCCCCGAGCTCCTGTTCAATGCGGAGCCGCGCCTCCTCGATCCTCTTCAGGGTTTCCGTCTCGATCCGGGCCCGCTCCGCCTCCAGGTCCCGCCCCGCTTCCTCCTCCCGTGTACGCCGCTCCTGCTCGGCTTCGGTCCGGAGCCGGTGTTCCTCCTCCCGCCGGGCCTTCTCCTCCTCCAGCCGGCGCCGGGCCTCCTCCAGCTTCCGGTGCAGATCCTCCTCCTCCATACGCTTCAGCTCCACCTCCTCCTCCCTCCGGCGCGCTTCGACAATCACCTGCAGGCGCGCCGCCTCTTCCCGCTCGCGTTGCTCCGCAGCCTTCGGGGGGGGGGCGGCGGGCTCGCGCGGCGGCGGGGCGGGGGACGAAGGAACGGAACCGGAGGAAGCAACCATGGCTTCCGACGCCACCCCCTCCTGCTTCTGGATGGCTACTTCGATGCGCTCGCGGTAGGCAAGGGCATAGGGATTGCGGGAATCGGCCTCGGCGGCCTTGGTGACGAGACGGAGAGCGCCCTCGTAGTCTCCCGCCTTGAAGAGCTTGTCCGCCATCCGGAGGAAGTCCGCGGCCTTTTTCCGCCGCTCCGCATTCGCCGCGTCATCCAACTCCAGATGGGACTTCATCCGATGAGGTTCCCCTTTTCCCCGTATCGGCGCCGGTACCCGCCGGCTCAGCCCGGGCGGCCCGGCCCGAAATATGCAGAAATATATCCAGATTGCCCAAGAATGTCAACGAAGGAGCACCCCGGCGCGGGGACCGATGCGCGGGGTGTTTACCGCACGAGCGCCGCCACAAACTCCGGGTCGTTTCGCACGTTGAAAAAGTCCATGTCGAGGAGGAGGGGAAGGCGGTAGCCCGTCAGGATGGCGCGTCGCAGGTGGGCGATGGCGGGACCTCTGTCTCCCTGGATGGCGAACATGCGGGCAAGCGCATACTGCACCGCACCCGAGGCGGAGTCCTTCCTCATGGCCTGCACGCTGGCCTGTGCGGCCGAATCCCTGTAGCCCAACCGTGTCTGGATGAGAGCCAGAGACGTCAGCGGAAGGGCATCCCGGGGAGGATTTCCGTGCCGGCGGAGAAGCGCCGTGCGGGCCCGCTCCAGGTCCCTCTTGCCGAGTTCAAGCTTCCCCGCCGCCTGGTAAATCCTCCCGAGACGGTACAGGGCGTCATAGTCCTCCCTCTCCACGGCCACAAGGTTGCCCAGGATGCGCGCGGCCTCCTCGGAACGCTGCAGGTACACGAGCACCTCCGCCATCGGGCCGCTTTCATAGGCGGTCCTGTCCCCGCTCAGTCTTGCACCCCGCATGTAGGCGCTGAGCGCCTCCTCGAATTCCAACCGCCGGTCCTCTTCGGAGGCGTTTCCATACTGTCCCCGGAAGTGCCGCACGTGGCCCAGCATGGTGCCGGCGGCTTCGTTCAGGGGATCCCGATCGGCCGAATGCTCCGCCGCCTTCAGGGCATCGTTGGGCCGTCCCAGCATGAGGTAGGCGACGGCGAGCTGTCTCCATGTCTCGGCATCGCCGGGAGCAAGCCGCACCGCCTCTTCCAGCCGGGCTGTCCCCTCCTGGGTTTCGCCGCCCAGGACCCGGGCGGTCCCGAGGGCCCGGAGGGCGAGGGCGGAGTTGGGATCGGAGGCGAGGGCCCGCTGGGCCAGGGTCGATGCCAGGGCCAGGCGGCCTCGGGATGTGTCCGTCTCCGTCTGGAAAGCGGAAACATGCGCCCACGCCTCAAGGGCGGGAATCCCGGGGAAGGAGCCGTCTTCTTCCCTCCCCCGCTCCAGGACCGCGAGAGCCGGGCCGATCCCCAGTGTGGGAGACCGCCGGAGGCGCGCAGCGGCCTCGCACCAGGCGGCATAGGCCCCCGGCCGGGCCGGGAAGGCGCGTTCAAGACCGCTTTCTTCCGCCGGAGAGGTCACAATGCCGATGGGATCCAGGATCTCTTCGGCGATGCGCCGCTTCAGGAGACTCAGATCCTCGGGGGAAACCGCCCAGGCGCCCGTCCAGACCGGCCTGGACTCCAGGGTGTCGCGGAGCTCCGCCGAGACATCCCATCCGCGGGCCGTGCGCTCTATTCTCCATTCCAGGTAGTGGCTTGCTCCCAGCCGGCGCGCCGCCGCCTGAGCATCCCCGCGCGGATGGCGGGTGGAAAAAACCGTGGCGGGAGCCAGCACCCGTGCCTCTCCCAGCGCGGCCAGATGCTGCACAAGGTCTTCGGTGAGTCCTTCGGCCAGCAGGTCCATGGATGTGTCGGCCGGAGCGGCCGTTGCGGGAATGACCAGAAGGGAATACCGGGGAGGGGCGACCGTGGTCCAGATGGTCCGGGCGGCGACGTAGACAAGGAGAGCCGCACCCACGACTCCCGCCGCAATCGCAATGGGCTTCAGGGGAATGCGCACGCGGCCGATGGCATCCACCGCACGGTCCAGGAGGGGGGGCTTCTGGACATGGACGCCGGACTGCTCCTCGGGATCCGCATAGACCGTCTGCGTCTGCGGGCCCGGGGGCGTGTCCCCCCAGACCTCCCCCGGTTTGCCGCCGGGGACGGGAGGCCCGGCGGGCGCGGTCGGGCCGAACTCCGGCCGCTTCAGTGCTTCTTCCTCCCTCACCCTCCGGGCCAGATCCCTGGCCTTCTCCACCGCGTCCCGGAGTGCAAGCGCCTCCTCGTGCCAGGGGTCCAGCTCCAGTACGGACCCGACCTCCTCCAGGGCCTGATCGTACTTCTCCTGCTGATAGAAGGCATCGGCCCTGCCGAGGAACTGCGCAATCTTCTTCTGCCGGCTGACCCGCTCCGAGGGGGGCTTCCCGTGAGGTCCCCGGGCACGCCGGCCTTCCCGCGCCTGTTTCTCCCCTCCCTGTTCCTCCTCCAGATCGGCAAGGCGCGCGCCGTAGTCCTCCAGGAACGGGTCGTCGGGGGCCAGGGACCGGAGCTCCGCGAGCAGGGGCGCCGCCTTCTGCGGGAGCCGTCTCTCGAGAGCGATCCGGATCCGCTCCCGAAGCTCCGAGGCGCGGGTGCCGCTGGCGGATGCCGGGGGGGAATCCGGCCCCGGCTCGGAACCCCGGGCGGCGGCGGAACGCTCCTCCTCCTCCAGCCGGCGCATCTCGGCCTCCTCGGCGCTCCTCCTGATCTGGTCCAGGAGGGCCTTCCGCTCCAGGTCTTTCCTGCGGCTCTCTTCGCTCGTGTCCATCTGGTGCGTATCAGTGCGCGGGCTGTTGCGCGCCTGCAAGCGCGCGGAATATATTGAATGGTCCCGGAAATGTCAATCAGCGCTCACGGCGTTCCTCCTCCCGCCAGGATGCGGAGCATGTCGACTTCCAGAGAGACGAGCGGGGTCTCCACGATGCGCCCGATCTCGGCCCCCTCCCGGAGAAAGACAAAGGTGGGGACCCGCTCGATGTTGAAGGGCCGCTCGAATCCCCCTGGACTGGATCTTTTTCGGTCGAGGCCGTAGAAGCGGGCCCGCGCGGCCGGGAAAGCCCCGCCCTCGATGATCCGGAGAAACCTGGGCACCTCCCGCCGGCTGTCACCGCACCAGGTCCCCAGAAACACCAGGCAATCCGCGTCGGGGGGGAGCATCCGGAGCAGCTCCATGAACTCCTCCCCCGGACGGACCGTGTCGTAGACGGCGGCAAAGCCCGCATATGCCGGTTGGCGGAAGGCCGGGGGTTCCATCCATCCCACGCCGATGGCCGCCGCCTCCTGCGCCTGCTCACGGCTCCCCGCGCAGCCCCACAGGGCCGCGGCAGCCAGCATGAGTATCGCCTTCTTCATGTGTCCACCCCGTTTTGCATTATGGAGCGTATGGCGTATATTGACCCCGCAGTCCGTCACAGCCGGGAGTCCGCTCACCATGCCGCCTCGGAAAAACCCCCGCCCGGAAGGGCGACGCTTCGCCGTCGGAGACCCATCCCTCGTGGATGCGGGAGTGCTGGAGACGTTCCCCTATGCATATCCCTCCCGAAGCATCCTGGTGACCATCTCGACGGAGGAGTTCACCTCCGTATGTCCCTGGTCGGGACTCCCGGACTTCGCCACCGTGAGGATCGAGTACATCCCCCGGCGGAACATCCTGGAGCTCCGTTCCCTGAAGTACTACCTGCACTCCTACCGCGGGGTGGGCATCTACCAGGAGCATCTCGTCAACAGGATCATGGAAGACCTCGTCCGCCGCGTGGACCCCCGCCGGATGAAGGTCACGCTGGACTACCGCGTGCGGGGCGGCATCCGCACGGTGGCGGAGCGGGAATACACCCGTCGCCGCTCCTGAGTGAGGGCGAGACGGAAAAAAAAGACCCCGGCCCGAGAGCCGGGGTCTGCGCCGCTGTACGCCGCATTCAGACCTTGGTGACGTTCGAGGCCTGGAGTCCCTTGGGCCCCCGCTCCACCTCGAACTGCACGCGGTCCCCCTCGTTGAGGGAGCGGTATCCCTCTCCTGCTATCGCCTTATAGTGGACGAAGACGTCCTCTCCGGTATCGCGCTTGATGAAGCCGAATCCCTTGGCGCTGTTGAACCACTTGATTGTACCCTGTTCCATGGAACACCCTCTCAACTGGTGAAGCTGATCGAACCGCTCGTTTCATGCGCACAGCCGCCGCCAGCGCCCCCAAGATGCCCCCGGCGGCGGGCCTGATCGAGCGGCCGGCGCGGAAACGAACAGCCCGTTGTTTGCGTGCACAAGATAGAGGAATCGGCGCCGAATTGCAACGGCCGGACTCTCCACGCAGGGGAGACACCGGAAGAGGAGGTGGTTCGGCTGCCGGGAGGACGGGCCAAACAACAAGGAGGACCGGGCGCCACCAACCCGGTCCTCCTCTCAGGATGAGGACCTCCCTCCCACCAGAGGAAGCCCTCACGGAACACCCTCCTCAGGCCATCAGGTCCCCCGTGTCGTACAGCAGGTCGGGATTTCCCCGGTCGGCCGGACGCCTCGCCCGGCACCGTCTCCGCAAAAGGAGAGCCAGCGGGAGACCCAGGAGGATCGCCGCAACCGCCGTCAGTGTCAGAGCCCGTCCGCTCACCGGGAGATTCCTATTGTATGCTGAGAAAGACCTCTTCGCCGAAGATGGAGCTGAAGGTCACGGCGTACCACGACTGGATGTCCATCTCTTCCAGCAGAATCATCTCCAGGAGCTCCCGCTCATCCTTGGAGAGCGGGGTGAAGCGGTAGAGTTTCTTCATGAAGGCCTCCCCCGGCGGTGGTGCGTCGCTCCACTGACGAGCCTGCTTGCGAAATCCGTGCCACTCTCCCCATTCCGCACGGAGGCCCTTTTCCCACCCCCCAGCGTCCTCACTGGCCGACGGCGGGGGAACATTTTGCATACACGGCCCGCCGTGCGGGTCCTTATGACACGCAGGAGGACATGGGGTTTTCGCTTTCGGCCCTTTTTCGCTATCTTGGAGCGATTCTTCCGATGTCTTTCACCAAGGAGTCATTCCATGATCAAGGAGATTGAGCAGCTTCTGGGCGCAGAGGCAGAGCGCCTCCTCACCCACCGCTCGCAGGGCATCCCCGCCTCGTCGCTCCACCTGCCGGGCCCCGATTTCGTGGACCGGGTGTTCATAAACTCGGATCGCCCGCCGGCGGTGCTCCGGAGCCTGCAGCAGATGTTCAACACGGGCCGGCTGGCGGGCACCGGGTACCTCTCCATCCTCCCCGTGGATCAGGGCATCGAGCATTCGGCGGGGGCTTCCTTCGCACCCAATCCCGCCTACTTCGATCCCGAGAACATCGTGAAGCTGGCCATCGAGGGGGGCTGCAACGCCGCGGCTTCCACAATCGGGGTTCTGGGGGCGTGCGCCCGGAAATACGCCCACAAGATCCCGTTCGTGGTGAAGATCAACCACAACGAGTTCCTGTCGTATCCCAACACCCACGACCAGATCATGTTCGGGAGCGTGGAGACCGCCTGGAACATGGGAGCCCTGGCGGTGGGAGCCACCATCTACTTCGGCTCCCCCGAATCCAAGCGGCAGATCCAGGAGGTCAGCGCGGCCTTCCGGCGCGCCCACGAGCTGGGGATGGTCACGATTCTCTGGTGCTACCTCCGCAATCCCGCGTTCAAGACGGGCGGCAAAGACTATCACGTGGCCGCGGATCTCACAAGCCAGGCGAACCACCTGGGGGTGACCATCGAGGCGGACATCATCAAGCAGAAGATGCCCGAAAACAACGGAGGGTACGAGGCGCTCGCATTCGGCAAAACCCACAAGAAGGTCTACAGCGAGCTCACCACCGAACATCCCGTGGATCTCTGCCGCTATCAGGTGGCGGGGTGCTACATGGGGCGCGCGGGACTGATCAACTCGGGAGGGGAATCCAAAGGACAGACCGATCTGGCCGAAGCGGTCCGGACGGCGGTCATCAACAAGCGGGCGGGCGGCATGGGGCTCATCTCGGGGAGGAAAGCGTTTCAGAAACCCCTGGCCGAAGGCGTGAAGCTGCTCCACGCCATCCAGGACGTCTATCGGACGAAGGAGATTACGGTGGCCTGAACGGGGATTCTGCGCCTCGGGCAGAGGGGGGGCCGGCGCCGGGTTGCCGGCTCTATTGCTCCACCAGCTCGTTCCGGACGAGCACCAGCACGGCCGACTGCGGGACGATGAGGTACCGCTTCTCCTCGAACTCCACCTCCACCGCCTGCTCCCGCAGGAAGAGCGCGTAGTCCCCCTCCTTCACCTGGAGCGGGATGTACCGCATGGGGTTACTGGGCTTGGTCCAGGGCTCGTCGTCGGTGTAGTTCGGGTTGGGGATGGGATAGCCGGGTCCGATGCGGACCACGCGGCCCATGGCCACCTTCTCCTTCTCCCGGACCGAGGGGGGGAGATACAGTCCGGACTTGGTGCGGTCCCCCGACTCGTCGATCTCCAGGAGAACCCTGTCTCCCACGACCAGTATTTCCTTCCGGAGCTGGATACCCATGGCGCCGCATTCCTCCGGAGGCATGATACGGAAAAGCCCCCCGAAGAACAACGCCGGGCCATGCGGTGTGCCTCCGGGGGGGGCCGCTCCCGCACCTGAAGAGCATTCCCACGACGCCCCATGTCCCTGATCCGCTCACGCGATGCCGCCCTCTCGTACGAGGAATACGGCGCCGGACGTTCCCTGGTGCTCCTGCCGGGCCTGTTCGGCACCGTGGATACCGAGTGGAGGAGGTTTCTCCCGGACCTGGCGCGGCAACGGCACATCATTGCAGCGGACCTGCGTGGGCACGGAAAGAGCAACAACCCCTCGGGCAGGCTGAACCTCCCTCTTCTCGCCGAAGACCTGCACGTGTTGCTGGAGACGCTGCAGATCGAGAAGGCGGCGCTCTGCGGTCTTGAGTGGGGGGGGACTGCGGGACTTCTTTTCGGACTCGCCCACCCCGACCGGATCACCGCCCTCATCATGCACGGCGGCCGGCTTTCCTGGTCCCCGACGCAGGCCGAGGCGTGGAGGAGCTCCTGGAACCCGGACCGCATTCTGGCGGAGGACCCCGGGAGGGCTGCAGATCTCCTGTCGGCGCATTCCCCGGGGAACGGGCCCGACGGCTGGCGGCGTCTTCTGGGCGCCGCCGGAGGCATCCTGCGCTCCCCCCCTCTCCTGGACCCGCCCGGGATCCGGCTCCGCTCCGTCCCCTTTCCCGTCCTGGTGTCCGCCTGCTCGGGGGAAGATCCCGCGGTGCTGGACGACTCCCGCCGCGCCGCTTCCCTTATCCCCCGCGGGAGCTTCGCCCTCCTGGAGGGATGCCAGCACCGTTTCGGAACCGTGCGGAAGGAGCCCTTTCTGAGAACGGTCCTGGCATTCCTGGAAGAGGCGGAAGAGGGCGCGGCGGCAGGTGGAGAGGAGACACCGTAGCCCCCTTTTTTCCGCGCACACGTCAATCTTTCCGGCCTCCCCTCCCGGGCGGGGAACCAGGGGCCTGTGTGGGGGGAATCCACATCTGGCAGGGAATTCGCGGCACCCGGATCTGCCAACAAGGGGGTGCCGACATGATGGCGGTTCTGATACTGGAACGGGAGGCCGGGCTGATGAGCCGGCTGCAGGACGGGTTCACCCGACACGGGTACGACGTGCACGAAGCCGCACGGGCCGAGGAGGCCGCCCTCATCCTGGAGCACGAGGAGATCGCCCTCGTGGTCTGCGGGAGCGAGTTCCACGGCCCCGGGTCCCTTCCCCCGGCCGAAACCCCGTTGATCGTGCTCACCCCTTCGCCGGCGGAGGAAGGCAACGGCACCGACGGACGGGAGGTGCATCTGGTCCGCACCGCATCCCTCCCGGACATCCTGGATGCCGCGGACCGCCTTGTGTTCGGCAAGTTCGCCGGGAACTGGATCGGACGCCCGCGGGCAAGGCCCGCGGCGTAGGATCCGCATCCGCCGACGCGCGCCGCCTCATCGGAGCCGGGAGGCCAGAACCACGACGGTCTTGGCGGCCTCCACGACGCCCCCCTCCTCCACGGCCTCCAGAAGGGCCACGTACATCCCGATCCGGGCCCGCTGGCTTCCGTCATCCCTCCCGTCCCACACCGCATCCCCCCGGCTTCCCGAGGGCTCGTTGTTGAGCAGCGTCCGGATGAGGCGACCCCGTGTGTCGAAGATCCGGAGACGCACCATGGAAACGGTGGCCGCGGTGGCGTAGCGGAAGATGACCGCGTCTTCGAATCCGTCTCCATCGGGGGAGAAGGGATTCGGGGAACAGGCCAGGACCGCCGAGGAAAGGGGAAGAGACAGGGCGAGCGAATTGGGAAGTCCCGGGGTCCCCCCCGCCGTGAGTGCCGTGGTGCTCCAGGAGGACTTCCGCAGGGAGGGAAGGCGGGGATGAAGCCGCTCCAGGGACCGCCCCGAGCAGTCGGCCAGTCCGGGGTTGTGCCACCCGGGTTCATACGGGACACTGTCCACGGCGCGGCCGGCCGGATCCAGGAGCACCACGGCGTCCCCATCGTTGTTGAGGCCCAGGCTCCCTCCCCTCCCGAACCGCAGGAGCCGCCTGTCCATTCCCGCCAGATGGGGAAACTGAAAGACAAGAGAGGAATCGCCCGACAGCACCGCCATCTCGCCGGGGCGGAGGGGAGAAGGGGCCGCGCCGAAAGGGAACTCGGACCGGGACCCCGAGAGCCCCGGCCGGTCCGCCAGGATCCAGCCCGAGAGATCCACTTCCAGAGGTCCGGGATTCAGGAGCTCCACATACTCCGCCCGGCCGGGAAGGGGATCATACATGATCTCGTTCACCACGATTGCACCGGGGGGACATGCCACCAGAGCCCGAACACAGGCCTCGTTGTTCCGCTCCCTCGGATCGGAGGGATGGGCCACGCGCCCCAGACAGGCGTGCAGCCCGGGAGGGGGCACGCGCCATGTCAGCTCCGCCTCCGCGGTCTCCCGGGGAAGCAGGGTGAGCGGGAGCGTGCGTGCCGCAATCAGCTCATCCGGGGCTCCCGCGCTGTCGGCGGCCGTGCGCCGGAAGAGGGATGCCTCCATGCCCGACACCGCCTGCAGGCCTTCGTTCCGGATCAGGAACCGGAAGCAGGCATTCCCCCCGGGAGCCACCCGGACGGTCTCCTCCCCCGCCCTGATGGAGAGATCCCACGCGAGCTGGACCACCGAATTGGGTCCGCCGGGTGTTCCCCCGCGGGGATCCAGCGAGGAACTCCAGTTCGCCGAATCCTGGGCGGCACCCCGCGGATTGACCCGCTCCAGGGAGACCCCCGCGGCGCCGCCCCAGAGGGGATGGTACCGGAGACTGTCCTGCATCCCCCCCAGGTTGTCCTCGAGCACCACCGCATCCCCTCCGTTGTTCCAGCAGTAGGTCGGGAGGCCGGGGGACTCCGCGGCCCGGAATCCCGTGCCGGGATACATGTTGCCGAGGAGTGCCGTGTCCTTCGTGACGACAAGGAGCGATTCCGGCTCCAGCAGGAGTGGCCCGCCCGCAACAGGATGGCGGGGGAGGGAACGGTTCCCGATCCTCCACCCCTCCAGGTTCACGGGGAGGGGGGAGACATTCACGAGCTCCACCCATTCGGGATGCCCGGCAGGGGGAGCGTACATCAGCTCGTTGATGCGCACGGAGGCGGGCCCGTAGCCGACCGTCACGCTCCGGGCGGCCGTGTTGTTGGTGGAGTCCTCATCGGGGGGATACCACACCCGGGCAAGGTAGAGCCGGGTCCCTGGGCCGCATCTCCCCGGACAGAACCGCACCTCCAGGGACTCGCATGGGGAAAGAGGGGGCAGCGCAAGATTCCCCAGAAGCTCCGCCGGAGAGGGGAGGGTGTCGGCATCGGCATCCAGAAAGAGACCCAGCAGGGCGGAGTCCGAGGGGAGGATCCCGGGGTTCGCCACGGTCACCGCCAGACAGAGGGAATCGCCCGCGGCCGGGTGCTCCGGAAAGGGGCGCAGTTCCAGAACCCCCAGATCCCGCTGCCTGCGGCTGATGCTGTTCGCGGTGCCCGGAGTGTTCCAGCGGGCGTTTCCCCAGTTGGCCGGGCTTGTGGAGCTGCCGCCGGGGTCGCGACGCTCGAGGGAAGCCCCCGATCCGTTTCCTCCCCAGGAGGGTTCGTAGCGGACGGAGTCCATGAGGGCCCCCCTTTCGTCGTAGATTGCCGCCGCGTCCCCCGTATTGTTGAAGGCGGCAAGGGAGGTCACCTGCGCCACGGGCCCGGTCAGAAGGGGATACGCGTCCCGGAGCGCGGCGGAATCCCGGGTGATGACCATGTAGCCCAGGGGGGGAAGCACCGCACCCGGTGCGCCAAATACCCTCCGGGAGGCGGGATGTTCGTCGGAGAGGGACCACCCTTCCAGGCACGCCGTATCGGAAGACGCACTGCGGATTTCCACCCACTCCGGCTCGGTGCCCGCGGGGGCGTACATGATCTCGTTCACCACCACGCTGCGCGGCCTGATGCCCACGGTGAGTCCGGCAAGAACCGTGTTGTTGGCGGGACAGAGATCCGGCGCATGCTCCACCACTCCGATCAGAAGGTGCCGGCCCCGGGACGGCGCCCCCGCCCGGAGACTCACCATGCACGAGTCGGCGGGGGCGAGCGGACCGGCCGCCACCGAATCCGCAAGGAGCTCGGCGGCCCGGGGCACGCTGTCCCCGTCCGCATCCTCAAAGAGGGCGATACGGAAGCCGCAGGCAGGGGCGGTGCCGCGGTTCCGCACGGGGAGGAGAACCCGTACCGAGTCGCCCGTCACCGGGAAGGGCGGGTGGAACAGGAGGGGAAGGAGAGCCAGATCGAACACCGCCTGTCCCGTCACCCGCACATCCTCCAGACGGAATGTGCCCGAGCTCCCGTCCGGAACAGCCACCGTCCGCCAGCGGAAGCGGACTCCCGCCTGCCCGCCCAGGGTATCCGGAAGGGGAACCGAGGTGCGGACGTAAGCCCCCGCGGTCCCGGGGCGGATCGTGTCGGCAAAGCGGAGGGCGAAGGTGGCACCCCCGTCCAGGGATATCTCCAGAAGGAGGGGGGACAGGAAGGTGGAGGATCTCCGGAGGAAGAACTCCAGACTCTCGGGGATGCTCATGGTGAAATCCAGCGGAGGAGAATCCGCATGCTGGGCAACGGTGGCGTTGGTGCACAGGAGGGCGTTCGGGCCGGAATGGGGGGCGGAGGCGGCGGTGGTGAAATCGTCCTGGCCGGGAGAGCGGTTCCGGCTGGAGCGCCATCCCGAGGGGAGGGAGGGAACGGAGACCGTGTCGAAATTCTCCAGGAAGAGCACCGTTCCCCCGCCGGCGGGGGAACCCCGGCCATCCAGGAGCAGACAGAGAAGAAGCTGGCACATCATGGCGATACTCCGCAATAGTTTCCTGCGGAATATACCGCCTTGCCGCCTTCCACGCAAGCCCGGGCGCAACCCCTTGCATTTCCGGGGTCTTCTCCCTACATACAGGGAGGAGGGAGCACGCATGGAAGGAGAGGGAGAGCGGATTCTCCTGGTGGACGACGACCCGGATCTGCGCGCCATGGTCTGCAGCCAGCTCCGTCAGGCGGGTTTTGAACCCGAAGAGGCGGAGGACGGGACCGCCGCCCTGGACAAGCTGGGCAGAACCTCCTTCCCCGTCATGCTGCTCGACATCATGCTCCCCGGCATGTCGGGTCTGGAAGTGCTCCAGAAGGCCCGGGAACGCCACCCCTCCTGCAAGGTCATCATGCTCACGGGAATGGCCGGACTCTCCGCCGCGATCGAGAGCCTGAAGTCGGGGGCCGAAGACTACATCACCAAGCCCTACAGCATGGAGTACCTTCTCACCTCCATCCGCCGCGCCCTCGGGCGCCGATGCTGAGGCCATGAACACACAGGG